>NZ_JADI01000007.1 GCF_000518305.1 Mycoplasma imitans ATCC 51306 | reverse complement strand
TTTAACTTTAAGTGAAAAGAAAAAACATATTAAAGTTTATTAGTTTATTAGGTGTTGGTTCATTTGTTAGTTTAGCTGTTGCTAGTTGTGGTCAGGTTGCTACTCCTAATCCAGAAAAACCAAAACCTGAAGACCCTTCAAAACCTTCTAATCCTGGTAATGATGAAGCCAAGCAATTAGCTGATGCTAAAGCAGAATTAAATACATTAATCAGCTCACAACGGTATAAAGTTGGTTTATATGGTGACTATGCTAAAATTCAAAAAAACTTATCTGATGCATATGCAGCAGCTACAGCAATCAAAGATAATGCTAATGCAACTCCTGATCAATTAAAAACTGCTAAAAGTACTTTGCAAACAGCTATTACTTCAGCTGAGAGTGAAAAAACTGCGTTTAACACTAATAACCCTAAATTAGTTGAAGCTTATACGGCTTTAAAAACTACATTAGAAGGCGAAAGTAAAATCTTAAGTACACTAAATACAGATACATATAGTGGTATTAAAGCTCGTGTAGGTAATTTGTATGATCTTGGTAAAGCTATCACGAATAAAACGTTGCAACCTACAACAGGTGATATGCCTACAACTGATCAAGTAACTCAAGCAAATAGCAATATAAATGAAGCTATAACTCAAGAAAAACTTGATATGTGAAAACAGAATGCTGATATGTATTCTAAATTTGATAAGCAAGTTTTAGATAAATCTAGTGTAATTTTATCTGGATCTGGAAGTCAAGATCAAGAACAATCAACTAATAACAAACAAGCTCCTAATTATAGTTTTGTTGGTTATAGTGTTGATGTTCGTGCTTCTAATGAAGATAAAGCTCCAGCATGAAACTATACTAAAAGAACTGTATTTACTATTGATGAAGATTTAGTTGACAATCAGAATGGTACAGATGATACTAAACCGCTAACAGATTTATCATGAAATTATAGTTTAAATGATCGCGCTAAGTATAAATTAAAGTTTACGTATTACGGACCAACAACAGCTTATTTATATTTTCCTTACAAATTAGTTAGATCAGATCAAAGTACTAAGGTTGCATTAGATTATTCTTTAAACGGAGCAGAAGCAAAAGCAGTTAATTTTATGACTTCAAGTGCTGAAGTTGAAGCAACAAATCCAAGTGCAAATGAAGATGCAACTAACCCTGCACCAACAGTAAGTGAAATTAATGTAGCTAAATTGGTGTTAACTAACCTTAAGTTTGGTGAAAATGAAATTGACTTTAGTGTTCCTAGTGAAAAAGTAGCTCCAATGTTTGGTAATTTCTATATCACCTCGTCAACCAATACAACTAATAGTATTAACGATGATATTTTTGGTAATATCGTTAATAATGATAATAATCAAGTTACAGTTGATTTATTAAAAGGTTATAACCTAGCTGCGGATCATTCAACTTTTTTTGCTCAATATGCTAATGCTACAATAGATGGTCAAGATGAAAAGGATCGTTACTTAGTAGGATTTATTGGTGGTTCTGATTCAAGAAGATTCACTGCTGAAGGAACATCAACATATCCATCAAGTACTGGAAATGCTAGAAGTGTTACATTCTATGTAAATGCGCCACAAGATGATAACTACTATGTTAGTGGTCTGTACAATACACGTGCAAATAGAACAATAAAGTTATGAACAAAAGATGAAGCTAAAAATTTTGTTCAAATAGTTAATTTAAATTCAAGTGGACAAATTAAGACTTTTGATACTAAAACGCAAACAGGGGTAACGAATAAGACTATCAAATTATCAGCTGGTTTGAATAAAATAATTATTAGAAGCACTGCAGATAACAGCGCTCCAAATATTGGTAACTTAACATTTACATTAATGCCTGCTGAAAATGTTTCTACTGAATAAAATATAAACAGTCGCTAAGTTAGTTAATTAAATTTATATTAAACATCGGAACATTAAGTTCTGGTGCTTTTTTAATCAAAATACCAATAATTTTTTTTAAATTAAATTTTTAGCAGATTAATTTTTGTATTAAATTTCTAAGAAATGCATACTAATTTATAGATAAGTTAAAAAGTGACTTCAACACTACTTAAAAACTATCACATTAAGTATAGTGTTAGATAGTAAAAAATGCATGAAATGTTTGTCAGGTTAATGAAGTCGAGTCTTTTAAAAATTAACCTAAAAAAATACCACGAACAAAACTAAAAAAATAAAAGTGTATTTTAAAAAATCACGCAGTTCAACATTTAGTTCGTGCCTTAGCTCTTTATTTTATTGTCCAAAATATAAAATATAGAATTTCTTAATCATCGTTGTGATTAAGAACAAATTTTAAGTTAAGCACAATTTTAGTTAATATCTAAAAAATCATGACTTTAAAAAACGATAAAAATTAAAGTGTGTGACTTTCGAAGTTATTAATAACTGTGAAGTAAATCGTTAATAAAATTTATGTTTTTGAGATTCTATTCTGAGCTATTTCAAAATAACCTTGATCTAATTCACAACCAATAAATTTACGATTATGCTTAATTGCAGCTACACCAGTTGAACCTGATCCCATGAAGCAGTCTAACACCAAATCATTTTCGTTACTAAACATCAAAATTAATTTTTCCATTAATTCTACTGGTTTCTGGGTGGGGTGAAAATAAATATTTTCCTTAGAAACTTTTAAGATATTTGATAAAGTTTTAGAATATTTTGAACTATCTAACTTAACTCCTTTAGACTGATTTTTTTCTAAATCTCATTTATTTTTTAGCTGCTTAAATGAAATAAATTTATCCAATTTATCAATCTTAAATTTATCAATTAATTCTTTATAAAGACCTTCACTAAGTAATCCAAAATTTTTACCTGTGTAGCAAAAGAAAAATTCTAGTTTTCTATGTCCTAATTTTTCATGAATTTTTCTTCTTTTTAAACCGATAAAAATAAACAATTGTTGCGCATATCAACGGCAAAAATGCATATTTTTATCGATCTCAAAATTATTTGCAATATTATTAAACGTCCGTTTATTCTGCTTATTTTCGTTGTGAATAAAAACAGCAATATTTTCACTAAAAGATAAAGGCATCTTATCTGCGTTAAATCCCTGGGCAGCATTATTCTTTTCTCAGATAAGCTCATACTTAAAGTCTTTTATGTTTGCTAAAATCATCTCAGAATAAGTTGGTTGTTGCCCAAACGATAGAATTGTTCCGCCATCTTTGATTACTCTATTGAAATGTTCGAACATTTGAATTCAATCGATATTTTTGTCTCAATCAATCTTTTTCTTTTGTCCTGAGAGTTGCATACCATTAATTTTTCCATAAGGTGGATCAATACAAATCAAATCAATACACTTATCAGGTAATGATTTCAATAGTTCTTTGTAGTCGCAATTTCTTATATCGACTTGTTTATTTGATTTTTTCATATTAATAACGCCTTTTGTTACAGAAAAAAGTTTGTTTAAAGTTTTAGTTAAATATGCACCTTAGATATAAATTAATTTTAGGAATTGAATCTTAATAATTATAAGTTAAGCCTTAATAATAAGGCTTTAAAATAAGATTGATTACTTTTTATATATTCTAATATCTACTATTTATTCTTAAATACCATGGTGGTTTTTGGTTTCATTTAATTTAAGAAAAAAATAGTTTTAAATAAGCTGTGGTGAAACCTAAGGGGCCCGATTCAATTTTCATATTCTTGAGTGTATAAATTATTAATCTGTTCGTTAATAAATACCCAGTCTTTAAGTGGTACGCCAAAGCTTTAATACGATAAATACTTTTCGGTTATGCTTTTGTTAACCACTAAACTTAATAATTGTTAAATTGATCTTTTTGATCTTATCTAAAGTTTTACTATCAGTATAGTTTGCATAGCGCTAATACGTATAACTGTTATATTCTAGGGGTTTATAGAAAAACTATTAATACTTTCAAGGCTTTGTTTATCATCAATGATTTCAAGCACTTCAAGCGGTTTATCGTTATATCAACTATAACATTACCATTAGAGTCTTTTTTATAAGTTTTTTAAGAGTAAAAAGCAGTGAAAGAAATATCTTGAACAATACTATTATCACGAAGGCTTTTTTGCAATCATCATAAACTGCTTCTCTTTGTAAATCAGATCTATGAAAGAATCAAACCCTTGTTAATTAATTCCATCTACTTGTCACCCAAATTATTTAGTATCTAGTGTTAATAACTTTTAATTTTTAGTTAATAATTTAAGATGAAAAAAGAATTCAATTAATATTTTTTTCTTAAAAAAAACAAGTTCATAATTTATGAATAAAAACAGAACACTTTAAAACTTATTACTCTGTTTGGAATAAGTTCTTTTGTTGTTTTTGGTATTTCAAGTTGTACTGCAATCACGTTGAAGGGAGAAAATCCAGGCGGTAACACAAGTCCATTACAAGCAGCACGCATGGAGTTAACTGTCTTGATTAATGCTAAATCTAATACGCTTGATTCATTTCAAGATTATGCCAAGATTCAAGCTGGGTTAACGTCTGCTTATGGTACAGCTGAAACTGTTAATAATAATACGAATGCTTCAATTGATCAATTAAAAGCAGCTAGTGCTGATTTAAAAAATGCGATTAACAGAGCCAATGACGCTAAAACAAAGTTTGATACCGATCACCCAGAGTTGGTAAGCGCATATAATGATCTTAGATCAACCCTAAATCAGCAATCAGCTACTTTAGCAGGATTAGCTGATCCTAATTATGAGGCAATTAAGACTAATTTAGTTAGTCTGTATAATGATGCAACAACCTTGATTGCTAAGACATTAGATCCGATTACTGATACAGCACTTTTAGATGCTGATTCAATCAAAGCAGCTAATGATAAAATTAGCAACTCATTAACAACACTAGATGAACAAAAAGCAAATGCTGATGGCTTAGCAAATAGCTTTGTTAAACAAACACTTCAATCTGAAGCAGATAATTTTATAGGTGGTAGTGAAACTATGACTAATGTTCAACCGCCTAACTATAGTTTTGTAGGTTATAGTGTAGACCCAGGTACAGTTAACTATAATTACGCAAAAAGAATGGTGTGAAATGGTGAGAGTGAATCAAGCTCTGTAGTTAATAATTCAGCCACTTTAACAGATGTTTCTTGAGTTTATAACTTAGCAGAGGGTGGAGATCATAAATATAAATTAACTTTCAACAGTTTTGGAACTTCAAAAATCGGATTTTTATATTTCCCGTATAAGATTGTTAAGAATGTACAAAGTGCTCAATATGGATTGCAATATAAATTGAATGACGGCACGGTTCAACCGATCGAATTTATGACCGGACCTACTGGTAATGAAACTGCCATAGTAAATAATCTTATCCCAACTCTTGCAGATATAAATGTTGCTAAAGCTATGTTGACTGATATTAAGTTTGGTCAAAACACTTTAGAATTTAGTGTTCCTGAGAATATAAAAGGTCCGATGATCGGTAACATGTATATAACTACACTTGATATAAATGCTAATAAGATTTATGATGACATTTTTGGTAACACTCTAAGTAGAGATGGTAATACTACTGCTGTTACTGTTAATTTGACAAAGGGTTATAATTTGGCTGCTGATCGATCAACACTTGTTCGACAATTAACTGGATTAACTGGAAATGGTGTATCAGCAACTACACCTTACTATTTAGTAGGATTTATTGGTGGGTCTGATACTAGATCTGTACCAACAAATACAAATAATCAATCTACACCTTCAAGTAATAATGAAAGTAGAACTTTGACGATTTATATAAATGCACCATAAGCTGGAACTTATTCAATCAGTGGAACATATATTTCTGGTGAAATGAGAGGATTAAAATTTAGTTTAACTGGTGTTGAAAATGTTCAAATAAATAACATGAATGCAAATAATTGAGAAACATTAGGAGTATTTAATACAGCAACTGCTGCTGATAACGCTTTACAAAGTGGTAAGCGAACCTTACAACTAAAGGCTGGATTAAATAAGATTGTTATCTCAGAAGTAGCTGCTCAAGGTAATAGTAATGCTTCAAATATTGGTAACCTAACATTCACTTTAAACAATACATCTTCTAGAACTAATAGTAGTTAAAAGCGAACGCTTGAAATAGTAATAGCGCTATAAAACTAAAACGATAATCTTAAAAATAAACAAAACATATTTTTAAAATTAATTCAAATTAAATACCAAAACATCAGCTAAACCCTGATGTTTTTTTGTCAAAAATAAGAAAAAAACCCATTCATCTAAAAATGAATGGGTTTACTATGAATAACAATATCAATGGTGCCGAATACGAGAATCGAACTTGTCTTTGATGCTTACCATGCATCTGTTTTGCCACTAAACTAATTCGGCGCGTATTAATTATAACCAATTTAACTTGGAAAGTTAATTTTAATAAAACTAGATTTTGTTTTGAACTTATTTAAACAAGATTTTTATATCTTTTTAAATGTTTGTTATTGCTTGGTTCGATAATACAATGCGCTTATGGATTTTATTTACAAGCTAGATATATGAAACATTAATAATTATCTAACCAATCTTACTTAATAATGCTGGTTCAAAAGTTAGTTTTCAACCAGTATTTACTTCCTTATTATATAGCCAGATGTTCTAAGCACAAAATTGATTTGAGCAAATGACTGTATAATACTGATTAATTTTCTTGAAAGAACGCTCGTAAAAATATTAATAATATAAATAATATTATTAAGAAAAAAAGCTAATACAAACCCCTTGAATTCCGATTTTTTGGTCATTATAATATTGGCACACGATCAAGCATTCAAGTATGAAAATTAAAAAAATCGCAAAAAGCTTTTTACTAGGTAGTTTAGCAACACTACCACTAATTGGTGTATCAGCTGGTTTAATCAATAAACAAGTTAGTATACCTAACACTAACTTTAACTTAACTAATCATTCGACTAGTGTAGTAGCTGATACCACCAACAACCAAGACCAATTACAAAAATGAAGTAACGATCTTTCACAATACAAAAAGATCGACAACGACCAAACCTTATTTCTTGGTAAAAACTACGTAAGACTTAATAGCACTGTAGTTTTTAACCAAGAACAAAGAAGATTAATTCAACAAACTACAGTGGGTGTTTATGATCAATTAAACAACCAATTACAGGCAATCACTTTATCAAACGATTTCAAACACCTATACTTTGTTGATAACAACGATCCTACCAAAGGATTTGTTGCTACAGATGATTTACATAATGCGATTTATTACCCAATTGATTTAAATACTGGTTTAATTGATCAAGAAGACGCTTGGGCGATTACCACCCAAAAACAAGCTAGTAATGTAGCGGCTTATCTATCAACACAAGGTGATGATCAAAGTGATCTAGTTAAAAATGCACGTATCGTTAGTTTTAGTGTTGATAACAACCAACTAAAAGCGGTTGTATACAACCAAAATGGTAGTTTTGTTGTTCAAAACATTCCCGCAATCAACAAAGCGTTTAGTTCAATCAAGATTGTTAAATCTTTTTCAATTAATAACGCTTTGTTTACGGGAATCAACTTCTATGATGATCAAAACCAATTAGTGGGATCTCAAATCATTAACATTAAAAATGGAATGTACGTACCTGGTGGTGCTAGTTTTGATATCAACCGTCAGATCAATGCAATGGTTTATGATGCTGATCATAATGCAATCTATGTACAATACTACTTTATAAATGATAATACCACCCGTATGTGGTATTACTCAGTATCACCAATCGACCAATTTGGTCAGATCGGAACAATTCCAAATGAGAACATCTTTTCAGATTTGATCTTTATTAAAGGTGAAGGGATTGTTGGAATCAACAAACAAAGATCAAATCTAACCCTATATCCGTTTGAAAAAGATCGAATCTTAGCAGCTCCGACTTTTAAAGATGTTGCTTCAAGTTATACAAACGATTTCTTCAAGAAAAATAGTGATAAGATCACTAACATTGTTTTTGATCAAAAAGATCAAACTTTTGCGGTCTTTTATAATAGCAATATCTACACTGATGGAATTGTTAGCTTTAGCTTGACTGATTTTAAAAATAAATCAGATGTATATAGTGATATCGTACCAATCTATATTGATGAAGTTAAACTGATTGATGAGATGAATACAGCAGCTTATCAAAAAAGTTTCGCTTCAGTCTATGCTAAAGCTGAACGTACTAATGATTTTGATAAGTTCTTAGTAATTCCACAGTTTTATAAAACCCTAGAAAACCAATCTAAGGTTAACCAAGATGATCACTGAAATCTAAGTTATAGTGCTAATGAAAATACGGGAACAATTAGTTTAAGCATTAAGTTGCTTTATCAACAAAAGCAACTAAACCTATTAGATCGTAATCTAATCGGTTTTGAACAAGTTAATGCTAGTGATATTAAAACACACTACAACAAAAACTCTACACTACTAGATAAAACACCAACTGAGATCAGAAGATTATTAGATGATCCAAGAACTGTTCAAGAAACCAAACAAGCAATCTTTGATCTATATGGGTTTGATCCTAAGTATAAGCAACTACCTTATGATGTAAGTATTCAAGATAGTTCAGTATTAGGTAATGTAACTTTTATCTTTAAGTTCTTAACAATTAAAGATAATAGTATTCAAGCTAACTTTAAAAAAGACGGATTAGTTAACCAAGCAGCAGTCCTAGCACCAGCAACCACTAATAATTTCTTAACGTTTGATGAAAGCTTCAAGTTATCAATCGAAAGATGGTTTATTCCTGTTGTGTTGATTGCATTAATTGTGTTTATGTTGATCGTATCAGCGCTAATCTACTTCTTGATTATTCAAAGAAAATATCCTAAATTACTCGCAAATATTAAGCAAAAACTAAATCCACAAGTGGTCGATGAACCAATAGAAGAAGAACCAAAAATTGTTTCAATCAACGACCACTTATTAATCAACCAACAAAAAGATGAGATTGATCTAACTAAACCAAGTAAGTTAAAACTAATCAATAAGTTTAAAGACTTCAAACTAAAAAAAGCTAAAGCAGAAGCTGATTATTTCAAAACCAAAGAGATCACAATTCAGCACGAAGAAAAAACTAAACCAACCCAAGTTAACACTAAGTTAACTCAACAATCAAGTAAAAAATTAGCCACAATTGATCTATTCCATAAACAGATGGCAAAAGATCAATTGAGTTGAAATCCTGAAATAAAATTAACAAAAGAAATTCAATAAGTTTAAAATAATCTAAAATATATACATTATGGCAAAAATCAAAACATTAAGTGCTGCGGAATATCTAAAAGAGATTGCAGACGAAACCAACCTAAAAGTTCAAGACATTCGTTTAGTAGTTACTTCTTTGCAAAAAGTCTTAATCAAAGAATTAGCTACTACTGGTGAAGTAAGATTATTTGATATTGGTAAATTCAAATTAGTAACTACTAAACCAAGAACTGGAATCAACCCTAAAACTAAAGAAAAGATTCAGATTCCAGCAGGTAAGAAAATTAAATTAACTGTATCAAAAATCTTAACTGATGGAGTCGACGCTCACAAATAGTTAATCAAGATCTTATATAATACTTTTAATGAGTCGATCATTAAAAGTATTTGTTTTTTATATTAAACATTTATGGTATCAAATTACAACGAAAAGCATATTAAAGTACTAAAAGGACTAGAGCCGGTTAGAAAACGCCCTGGGATGTATATTGGTTCAACTGATACACGTGGTTTACACCACTTAGTATGGGAGTTGTTTGATAATGCTGTTGATGAGGCCTTAAATGGTTCAGCATCCAAGATTGAAGTTGTCCACAAGAAGGATGGTTCGATTATGGTTACTGATAATGGTAGAGGAATTCCTGTAGGTAAGAATCCTTCAACCAATCTATCAACAGTAGATACGGTGTATACAGTGTTACATGCTGGTGGAAAGTTTGATGATCAAGCTTATAAGGTTTCAGGAGGTCTACATGGTGTGGGTGCTTCTGTTGTTAATGCATTATCAACAAAATTGATCGTGACCGTTCATCGTGATGGTGGGATGTATGAATCAATCTACCAAGATGGTGGGAAGATTGTTCAACCACTTAAAAAGATTGCAAGTTCAAACAAACACGGAACGATCGTGCAGTTTTGACCTGATCCCACGATTTTTAAAAATATCCAGTTTAATCCTTACATGATTAAAGAACGATTACACGAATCTTCGTTCTTATTTAAAGGATTAAAGATCGTTTTTGTTGATGAGAAAAACCCTGAGTTATCCCAAACTTTTATTGCTAAAGATGGAATCTTAGAATACATAAAATATATTAACGAAAATAAGAAAACGATCTCTAAGATCATTCCATTTAAAGGTAATTATGAAAAGATTGTGGTTGATGGTTGTCTACAATACACTGATAGTGAATCTGAATTAATTATTTCATTTGCTAACTCAGTAAAAACATCTGAAGGTGGTAGTCATGAAAATGGTTTCAAGCAAGCAATGCTTGAAACAATTAATGATTATTCTAAAAAGTATAAACTAATCAACAATAAAGACAAAGGCTTTGATTGAAGCGATATCAAAGAAGGTTTAAGTGTTGTATTAAGTGTTCAGGTTCCTGAAAAGATTATCGCTTATGAAGGTCAAACTAAGAACAAGTTATTTACCCAAGAAGTTAAACTAAGTGTTGCTAAGATCTTAGGACAACAACTATTTTATTTCTTAGAAGAAAACCAAGCAGATGCTAAGCAATTAATTGAGCGCTTTAAATTAATTAAAGAAGCTAAAGAAGCTGCTAAAAAAGCTAAAGAAAATACGAAAAAATTAAAAAGCGCCAAAACTGAACGTGTCTTGTATGGAAAACTCACTCCAGCACAACAAAAAAACCCATTACAAAACGAGATCTTTCTAGTCGAAGGTGATTCAGCTGGTGGAACGGCTAAATCAGGTCGAGATAAACGCTTCCAGGCAATCTTACCCTTAAGGGGTAAGGTGGTAAATGTTGAAAAATCACGACTACAAGATCTCTTAAAAAATGAAGAGATCTTATCAATTATTAGTTGTCTTGGTTGTGGAATTGGTAACAACTTTAATATTAAAAACCTTAAGTATCACAAGATTATTATTATGACTGATGCTGATACGGATGGGGCTCATATCCAAGTATTATTACTAACGTTTTTCTATCGTTATATGAAAGAACTAATCGAACAAGGTAAGGTGTATATCGCACTAGCACCACTTTATAAGATTAGTGCTAAAAATTCGAATAAGTCCGCTTTTGCTTGGGATGATTACCAACTAGATGAACTAAAACAAAAATACAGTTCATATGAAGTCCAACGCTATAAAGGTCTTGGTGAAATGAACTCAGAACAACTATGAACAACAACGATGGATCCAACCAAGCGCCAACTAATCCAGGTATCAATCCAAAATGCTGTCCAAGCTGAACGTAAGGTAAGTATCTTAATGGGTGATGATGCTTCGATTAGAAAAAATTGAATAAACGAAAATGTTGATTTTAGTATTGAAGAATAATGGATAAAAAAAAGATATTTAAAAAAGATCTTGATGATATTATGTCACTTAGCTTTGGTCGGTATGCTAAGTACATTATTCAAGAACGTGCTCTACCTGATATTAGAGATGGATTAAAACCCGTACAAAGACGGGTTTTATATGGGATGTACAATCTTGGGCTTTATTATAATAAGCCCTATCGTAAGGCTGCTGCGACTGTTGGTGAAGTGATCGGGAAATTCCACCCCCACGGAGATTCATCAATCTATGAAGCATTAGTAAGAATGACCCAAAGCTGAAAAAATAATATTCCCTTGATTGACATGCAAGGGAATAATGGTTCAATCGATGGGGACAATGCGGCTGCAATGCGGTATACAGAAGCAAGATTATCCCAGTATGGGAACTTAATGCTTGATCAGATTAACAAAGATACCGTTAGTTTTATCAACAACTTTGATGATAGTGAAGTTGAACCTACGATCTTACCAAGTTTATTACCTAACTTGTTGGTTAATGGCTCAACAGGGATCGCTGCAGGGTATGCTACTAATATCCCACCATTTAACTTAAAAGAGTTAATTGATGTCATCATCCACAGGATTGATGCACCTAACTGTAAGTTAGATTCAATTCTAAAATTAATGCCAGGTCCTGATTTTCCCACAGGGGGAATCATTTTAGATGATGATGGGATTAGAAGTGCTTATGAAACGGGTAAGGGTAAGATCGTAATTCGAGCAACGATCATTAATGAAAATAAAAATCTGATCATCACTGATATTCCGTTTGAAACGAACAAGGCTAGTATCATTCGTTCAATTGAAGAGATCATTGAAGCTAATAAACTTCCTCAACTAGAAGAAGTAAGAGATGAATCCGATCGGTTTGGCATCCGCATTGTACTACAAACCACAACCAAAGAACAAAAAGTTCTTGATACGATCAAGAACTATCTGTACAAATACACCCAACTACAGATCAATTACAGTTTTAACAACGTTGTAATTGATCATAAAAAACCGATCCAAATGTCGATTTTCAACTATTTGGATAGTTATCTTAACCACGCTTATACGATCTTAAAAAATGCAATTGGTTTTGATCTTAAAAAAGATCAAAAACGCCTTGAAGTGATTGCTGGTTTAATTAAAGCAACCAGTATTATTGATCAGATTATTGCGATCATTAAAAAATCTAAAGATAAACAAGACGCAATTAACAACTTAATTGCTAAATATCAATTCAGCACAATTCAAGCTGAAGCAATCGTTTCATTAAGACTTTATCGATTAACTAATACTGATATCTTAGCGCTTAAAGAAGAAAAACAAGTTCTAGATACTAATATCAAACAATACCAGTTATTATTAAATGATCAGAACGCTTTAAATAATCATTTAAAAGAGATCTTAAGGGGATATAAGAAGTTATTTAATACTAAAAGAAGATCAGTAATCGGGGGAAATATTGAGAAGTTAGTGATCAATGAAGCTTCGATTATTGAGAAAAAACAATTATATCTAATCAGTTCAACTGATGGAATGATTAAAACAATTCCTTATGATAATAACAAGAACTTGAATTTATCAACGCTTAAGATTAAACAAGATGATCGTTTAAGTGATCTGATTAAAGTATCATCACTTAATAAGGTGGCTTTTATTACCAACTATGGTAATGTTGTTGTGATTAATGCACACAAGATTAAGCAAGCCAAACCGCGTGAGATTGGCATGGATATCAATGAACTTACCACGATTAAAGATAATGAAAAGATCGTGCGCTTGGTTGAATTAACTAATGAAAAAGCCCGTGTCGTGTTTGTAAGTAAATATGGGATGATCAAACAAGTTAGTGTGAGTGATTTAATTAATATTAAATCAACCAAGCCAACAACTTGTATGAGCTTAAAAGATGATGATGAATTAGTTTATGCTAATCTTGTAAATGATGATAAAGCTGAGATCATCTTGATTACTAAAAACGCTTTTGTTTTGCGTTTTTTCATCAATGAAGTTAATCCGACTGGGCTTAAGTCAATGGGGGTGAGAGCCATTAAGCTTAAAACCAACGATGAGATCATTGGTTTTGATCTAGTTAGCAACTCAATTAACCAATTACTTTTAATTAAAAACAAACAAATTAAACGGTTAAAGATCTCATTGATTGAAAACCAATCTCGAGCAACACAGGGTAAGAATGTAGGTCTTGGTAAGGATAAAAAACCATTAGTGAATGCATATTTATTAAACACAAAAGATGCATCACTATATGGTTTTAGTGATGATAATGAATTAGTTAATCTAGAATTAAACCAGATCATGGTTGGTAATTTATCATCTGAATATCATGATCTGAAAGTTCAATTCAAAGGTTATTTCTTAAATAAACTAGATTATGAATAAGAAGTGTGTTGGTTGTGGTAACTATTTATCAGACAATCCTAATGAGCTTGGGTATTGTGTTGATATCAATCGGTTTGAACTGTGCAAACGTTGTTTTCAGTTCAAACACTACAAGAAGATTGATCAAAAATTAGTTGTTAAAAAAGAAGATATCCAAAACTATCTAAACAGTTTATCACTAGATAATTATTGTGTTTTTTATCTGGTAGATCCAACCAACTTTATCTTTGATCTAGAGATGATCAAACGATCAATAAAGGCTTATCGATTTTATTTAATCTTTAATAAGATCGATTATTTGGCTAAGAAAAACAACCTTAGTGTGATTAAAGATAAGGTGTTAGATAATCTCAAAGATCATGGGATTGATCTTAATCCAAATCAGATCTTGTTTAATTCGATCTATCTTACTTATGATCTAAGAAAGATCGATCGGTTGGTTAAAAAAGCTTATGAACACAAAAAGAAGGCGATCTTTCTAGGGCAATCTAATGTGGGAAAATCTTCATTAATCAACAAGATCTTAAAACTTAATGATATTGATAAAAAAGCTTATCTAACCACTTCACCTTATTTAAATACGACCCTTCAGATCAATCAGATCAAAAAACGTGATTTTTGTTTACTCGACACGCCTGGTTATCTTGATGAAAGCAACGGTTTTTTTGATCTGATTCCAAAACGGATTAAGCGCTTGGTTTCTTACCAATGAAAAAATCCTGTAACATACCAGATTACATCTAACCAGATCTTTTATTGCGAGGATTTTTTCAAACTCAAAGTGTATTTAGCTAAAGATACAACAAAAAGTTCGATCACATTTTATTGTCCAACCGCACTAAGAATCCATCGCACTTCAACAAAAAACGAACAACTAATTGATCATAAACTTAACCAGATCTTTAGTGATCTGAATGAGTTTAATTACCTTAACAATGAGCAATTAAAAAACTACAACATTAGTCTAAACAAAGATAACTTATTAGTTAACGGAGTTTGTTTAATCAAATTTAATAAGGGAATTGATAAAGTTGAACTTTATCACAAAGACAAGATTGATACTTATTTATTGAATAACAGTTTAATTTAATAATGAAAAAGATAATCATTTTTGGTGGGAGTTTTAACCCGATTCACAACGGTCATGTAATGATCGCAACAAAAGCCTTAGAACAAATTAACGCTGATCGGATTTATTTTGTGCCAACACATAAATCAACGTTTAAACAGCCGTTTAATATCAGCGATGTGCATCGCAAGAAAATGATTCAAAATATCATTAAGCAAAATGATAAATTTCATTTTAATTGGTTTGAACTTAATACTAAGAATGAGAAGAGTTATTTAACTGTTAAGTATTTTAAAAAGAAGTTTGAAAACGCGCAGATTTATTTTTTAATTGGTAGTGATAACCTAGAGAAGTTTCATCTGTGAGATGAAGCTCAGATGATGGCTAATGATTGTCAGATGTTATATTATCTAAGAGATAATAAGTTTAGCAATCATGAAAATATTAAGAAATTTAATTTCTTAAAGATTGATGGGGATAATTATCAGATCTCATCAACAGCAATTAGAAACGGAACACAAGTAGTTGGTTGTGTTGATCAAAAGAATTTAACTTATATCAACGAGCATGGGTTGTATATTAATGACCGCTTAAAATATTTCTTAAAATCTAATGAGCGTTATGAGCACTGTTTAAGGGTGGGTCAGTTGGCTAGAAAACTAGCACAATACAATTATCCCAATTTAGCTCAAAAAGCTTATGTTGCTGGTTGTTATCACGATTTAGCCAAAGAACTTGATGAAAAAACGATGTTAAAATATCGTGATCATTCTGATCCCGAACTATTTCCCGAACCTTATAAAAAAGGCTTAGGTTATCGTGTATTACATGGTTATGTAGGCGCTTGGATAGTTCAACACCAATATGGTTATAACGATCAAGAATTAATTAATGCGATCTATTATCATACGATTATTAACAGCGATCCCACACCCCTAGAAAAGATCGTATATTTGGCTGATAAACTTGAACCTGATCGGGTAAAACAAGATATTAATCGTTACTTTAAGATTAATAAAGCTAAATCCTTGGCTTATAAAAATATTCACCAAGCTTTTAAATTAACACATGATGAAATTAGGAAATATATTCAACTTACTAAAAAACAAGAATCCTAAACAACCTAAAAAATATGTAATTATTGCAGCAATGCAAGAAGAGGTTGAACTGATTATAAAAAAGTATCACTATCAAAAAGATCGTGATTCGATCTTTACTTACAGTTCAGATCAATTAGCTGATATTGATATTGCGATCTGTGGAATTGGTAAAGCTAATGCGGCAAGTTGTACCCAACACCTTATAGATCAAAATCACTATAAGAACATTATTAATATCGGGATTGCGGGTAGTTTGAATGCCAAACTTAAACCAGCTCAACTAGTTGAGGTTAATAAACTAATCTATGGTGATGTTGATGTTACTTATTTTAACTACCAATATGGTCAGATTCCTAAATTACCTGAAAGTTATATCTTAAAAACTGGTGAGTATACTTGTGTAAGTACGGATAGTTTTATTAGTAAGTTTAATTATGAACAAATCATTAAAAAGTTGAATCAACCAGTAGATTTGTTTGAGATGGAAGCTTGTGCAATTGCCCAAATTTGTCATACTAACAACTTTAAGAACTTAAAGATTTATAAAGTGGTATCTGATTATATTCGCCTGAATGAATTAAACCATAAGTTAGATGAAGAATTCAGCGAACATGTATTAGATAAAGTTGATTATCGTTTTAAGGTTATAGATCAAGTTAATAATCAAGAATTAATTATTAATCGGGACGAATTAATTAATCATGCTTACCAAGTAATCTTTAATTGGTTTGTACAAAAATTTGATCAAGCAAATGGTTAGTTATTAAATAAAAATTTACAAAAATAATATGGGAAAAATTAATTGCTCATATTTTTTTATACACACTCTATTGTTAGGCACCAAAATAATTTTTTGATTTCATATTATTTACTTCATTTGATATACAAAAAACCTTAAATAATGATTAGTTATTTGTTTAATGAATAAAACCTTATTAATATCCAAACTGGTTAATTGAACAAATCAATTTTATTGTCGGTTATTCTGCAGTCGATTTTTCATTCTTGCTGCTTCTTATTTGAATCAGTTTTTCAAATAAAGAAGATTCATGCTAAAGGAACAAACATTAAAATTCTTGTTTTTCTAGAAAACACCCCAGCTTTTTAATAGATAGCTAATCAAGATAGATAAAAACCAACAAACAATAGATTTGCTAATAATATTGTTCCTGAGATTGTAGTTATTAAGTTGCTAAAGTCATAAGTTATTGGCGTATCTTCACCAACAACTGTTGGTACAGGTTGATTCCAGTAATTTTCTACACTTCCATCACCATAACTAGAGAAATAAAGTCAACCAAGATAAACAAACAATCATTGAATTATATCAGCTGATATTAGAACTAAAACTAATCTTAATTCATTTTTTGTAATTACCTTAGGTAATACAAAAGGATCACTATCTAAAATTATGCACACAGTAAAGATGATGAACACAAACAAGAGTATGTGATATGTAGCTTTACTTATTACTGTAAACAGTGAAGTTAAGAAAGTCAATAGAATAAGCGTTAGCGACATCTTTTGAAGGTGTTAGATAATACCCAAATGCATAATTTAATGAAATATATGATGCATAAGCAATATAACCAATCATAAAACCGATATATATTAGGGTTAAATAGATTATGGTTAATCTTAATTTGATTCTAAATACCACTCGATTAGATTGTAATGGGTTTAGATATCACTTTGAATTAGTATTTGAATCATTAGTTAACTGGTTATCACTAAATTGGTTAGAATTTAATCGATTTATGAATAATGCTGAAAAAGGAATTACTGATAAGAATCGCAATCTAGCTTTAAATGCACCAAGTTTTAAGTAAGGCAAAAACAAAGCTATATACATATCTATAAATAAAATATTTCACAAGGTGAAAAGATCCTTATTGTAAAAATAAGGAAGAATAGCTTCGTTCCCATATCATTCCCAAACCAACATTATTTCATAAGATAGGGCTATTAAATTGAGGAAGATATATGCAATATAATGATTTATACACGGTTATTTTGTTGTGAATATCACAACCTAAGTCATGTTTTAAAACTAGAATATAATTATTTTTTAAATAACCTATAATCTTATAAGTATCTGTTAATTTGTTAACAAATTAATAAATTTTTAAGTACTAATTAAAAAATTAATTGAATTTATGAAAGATAAAGTTGAAAGCGATAACCAACAAGAAAATAATAATGAGCTAAAAGTTGAAAATCTAAGTGATCAAAATCATGTTGTTGGTGATTACATTGATGATCAATTAAGATCTAATAATGATTCAATACAAAATCAACAAGAAGTTGAATACGCTAAACAAGATCATCAAAATAACAATGATCAACAGCAACAACAAAACAACAACGAATTGGTTGCTCAACAATCAACTAATGTTGAACAAAGCAATCACGAACAAGATCATGATGATAATGAAAAAGACGTTGATCAAAAAGGTGATACTAAAACTGAATTACCACCATTAATGGATGAAAAAACATCTTTTAGTATTAGCAAACTATTCGAACCATCTAACTTAGCATTATTACCAATCCCAGGTTTTATTAATAGTTATGCTAATAACAATACCAAACAAGAAGAAAACAACGGTAAATTTCACCTTAATTATTCTGATGTTACAGTTGATCCTATTAAGAACTTTTATGAAAAGATCGTTAATTCAGTTGACCCATTAATTGAAGAATACATGGGTAAAATTGTTAACGAAGATCACCAACCTTTTAAGCAACAACAAGTATTAGTTGATGAATGTAACAAGATTAATAAAAAGATGAAAGATCTTTATAAGAGTCAAAAGATTCTTGGACGTAAGATTGCTAATGTCTTTATTTTTATCTCATTTTTCTTAATTTTTGGTCTTGCATTAATTCCGATCTATTTAAAGAATAAAAGAATTATTAAAGATTTTAATAATTATGAAAATTCACGGCAAAATGAGCTAAATCAGTTATGATGAACAAGTTATGGTTTAAGTATACAGTTTGCTTCAAGAATTAATTTTAATGAGATTGTTAAGTTTATTGCTAAAAGACTTAATTTAGGGTTTTCAAACTATTGTTCGCAAGATACATATCAGTTTATTAGTAAATGTATGGACAATTTTTTAGATGTACAAAGTTCATTTATTTGAGCTTATAAAAATACTGAGATAACTGATTGTGTAGCAAACTATAAAGAATGAAAAATGGTTACAACTTCAAACGCGATGAGTTTTCCATACACCGCAGTTGAAACTTACACAACTTCAAATGGTCGAACAGCTACTAGAACTGTAACTCGATATGAAACACTAGTAGCATACCACCATGAACGAACTCCGTTTTTTGATGATAAACACTTCCAAATCTTAAAAACCAACTTCAAACCAGAACTGAATTTCATGACCAATGTTAAATCAAAAAACGATAAATCTAAGGTCAAAAAATTCATAATGTTTGAAAACAAAGAGTTTTCAAAAACAATGCGCATTACTAACGACAATAATGAGATCAGTGCTGATCTATTAGAGTTCTTTACAATCAAATCGCAAGAAGATTATCTGAAGTGAACTAAAGAATTAAACCACGATTTTAACATTACTAAAACTGGGCATTTTTTAACCAATGATTATGTTGATACTAATTACGAATTAGATGTAATAACAAAACCGCCCAAAAAACTATCTAAAAAAGAAAAGAATAATCTAAGTCCTTTATATAACTACAGCTCAACTGATCTGAATGTTGCTTATCATATCAATAAGTTCAATCTTAAACATCTAGTATATGATAAAAAGCAAACGATTGCTGAACTGATTGAAGTAATTAAACAAGCAATCAAGTACTATGTAAGTGATTGAGCAGTACAAGTTACTCCGTTCTTGCTATCACCAGTTATCAACCGAGAATGATGTTCAGATGACAACAATTATAAGATCTCTAACTCGGGTAATTTTTCAACTACAGAATCAAGTAAAGAAAAACCAAGTTATGACTATTTACTAAATAAGGTATACAACAATGGTTTAATCTACTTTAATAAAGCAAAAGCTTCAACCAAAGCTTGGTTTGATATCAATAAAATTAATTTGGACAAGGAATTCTTAGTATTTGATATTGATAATAATTCTTACCACGGGGTAAATGAAATTGACTATGTAGTCGTTGTTGGTGTTCACGTTGGACCAAAAACAATTCCTGTATCTTATGTAAGATATTATCCCGTTTCTGAACCAAAAACAGTTTATTTCTTACCTAAGAGAAAAGATAATAATAACAACTTTATTATTAGTAATAAAAAATGAAATTCATTTTTTGATATCGCTAACCAATCAAATATTCCAGTTGATAATATCAATAAGATTAAATTTAATCCAAACACTAGTCTAGAATTTTTAGATCCTTACCGAGTTTTAAAAGATTCAAGTAATCAAGCTTATATAGATCTATTAGATCAGATACAAAATAACTGCACTAAACATATTCACGTTCAAGCTAATGATGATGGTTATTTTATCTTTGTAAATACAACAACAACTCAAGATCTTGAGCAAGAGATATTTGTCAAATCAATTGCGAAATTAAAAAACAATTTATTAGAATTAAGAGAATTAGAAAGTTAATAACAAAAAGATATATGTTAGTAGATCCAACAAAACAAACTGCTGAAGGGTTTAATCCGAATGTTGATAACACGACATTCAAAGCCCAAGCATCATCTGGTGATGTTGCTTTATGATGGTTTTTATACTGTTTATCATGGTTAACAATCATTGGGGGAATCATTTTAACAGTTAAATGATACCAATGGGGTAATATGTTAAGAACCAAGCAAACCGAAATTAATCAAGCTGCTAGTGGTATTGATGTTAACCTAGTTAAGAGAAAAGATACTTTATTAAAGCTATTAGAACAAACTAAAGCTTACATGAAGTTTGAAAAAGGTACTCTTGAAAACATTACCAAATTACGTTCACTATCAAATGGAACAACTGATGTGAACAAAATGAATGATGCTGAAAATATTATTAACTCAGTATCACGTGATATCAATTTACAGTTTGAAAACTACCCAAACCTAAAAGCATCTTCAATCGTGGCTGAACTAATGAGTAGCAGTCAATACATCGAAGCTGAAATCTCAGCAAGCAGAAGACTTTACAACACTAAAGTAACTGATTTCAACCAAGAGATCGTAAGCTTCCCTGTTTCAGTTAAAGCTAAGAAAATGAATTGTCATTCATTACCATTGTTTGTTGCTTCAGTTGAAGCAAAACAAGATGTAAAAATGGACAGCTTATCTGATCTGTAAAAAAAGCTTTAAATTACTTAAACTAAGATGGTTATGAATTTACTTAGATTAAATTCATAACCATATTTTTTTATTTTGTTTAAACACGGTCGACCTTAATTTTATTTTAGTGTTGTCTTTGAACAGCTTTTATTTTAGATGGGTATATAATAAGGTTGCTTTAAATTTAATATAAATTTAATCTGTTTATAAGCTAAAAAAAAGATTAAGGTAGTTTGATGAGAAGCTTAAATATTCTTACGAAAACGTGAGATTATGGAACTGCAATTACAGAATTTGGTGCAAATTTTGTTTTGGCGTTTTTAATCATGTTCGTTTTCATGATTATTCGTAGTAAAAAGATCGAAAACAAATTAGTCATCAGTTCGTTTTTTGTTTTTGTTGTTTTTATTAGCATAATCTCCACCTGAGCATGAGCAAGAGTTTTAATGGACTCATTTCCAATTGTTTATTTAAACCCAATCAATGTGATATTTGATGCAATTGTGCAGATAGTTAATTTAAAAAACTCTAGTACTAGTAATTTAACCGATTCACTAAAAGGGCTTGGTTATATCTTACCAATGCAATTAGTTGGAGTTTTGACTGGTTTTATTTGCTTTTATATCTTGTATGTTTTGATAACAAAAAGTAAACAAACATATATTAAAGCGGTCGCTTTTAATCAGATCTTATTTAAAACCGATAATCAAAAAACGGTTTATTTTGCTTTTAAAGATTTTATCTTTATCTTAATTTATACAGCAGTTATTCCGATGATTAGTTTGATCAATCCTGTCGCTTCAGGATTGAGGCGAATTGACTATCTAATAGTTAGTATGATCGTTTTATTCGTGATCATTTATTTATCATCGTTTTTTGAATTCTATACGTTTGATATCTTCTTGTCGTTTGCTTTTGCAATCTTTTCAACAATCTTTTTATTGATTGATAAGAATAACGATAAACAAACGATTAAAACTGAGCTAAAAAATACCTGATTGCATTTTTTAATTTCGTTAATTATTACGTTGGTAATTGCAACTGTTGTTGCAATCATCGTTTATCAAATTTTTATCCAAGGACAACACCGTGTTACGATCTAAGAAATCAAAAATTATATGAACTTTATTTAAATCTTTTGCAGTAATTATCAGCCCAATTGCTTTTACTACATTAGCTAGTTGTTATGCACCCAAAGACAGTTCTAAGCCACCACAAGATAATAAGAAAGAACAAAAAATCGGAATAAATTTAGCTAGCTTTGATAAATTAAACAATGCTACTGATCTATTACAATGAAAAGATCCTGAGTCAAAAACTTCAGAGATGGAAATTGGTAATGTCTTAAAAAATAAGTTTATTAAGAATAATTTACAACTAAAAGTTGATCAGATTAAACAAATTCTAGCTGATGATTATAAAGTTAGCCAAGATGATTTTACTAACTACAGTTTTAATATCAAATACAATGAAGTTTTTTATGATCGCAACAACCCCGATCAGTTAGTAGTACCCACTGAAATATTAAGAAAAGTGCAATTGCCAAATTCAACTTCTAGCAATCTATATCAAGGTCATGTATATAATCTTATCTTAGCTGGGTTTAAACCAGATAATAAGTATGCTCGATTTGATGAATATAAAAACAAAATTCAAGAGTTTAAAACATCTCATCCAATTCAAAAAGTTGATCTAGACAATCTTGATCTTGGGGATTTATTACTATATTCGCAAGCAAAACTTAAGAGTTTAAAAATTGAGTTTAAAGATTTCAATAATTCTGATCTATATCAAGGTTTAAGTGATCAAGAAAAAATTGATCAAGCTAATACATATAATTCTAAGAAAACATTCACACCAAAATATAGTGCTTTTGTTAAAAGCGTAAAGATTTCAGATGATCTAAAAAAACTGCATTTCACAATAAGAATTGCATATGGTTTTAGTTCATATCAATGAAATAATGATTTTAATTCTTATGGTGAAGATCTGCAATTTGATCAAGATATTAATAAAGAATTAACTGCACAAGATTATCAAAAAATTGCTTTAGCCAATCTTAATATTCAATTAGCTGATTTTTCATCAATCACCAACTACGATTTTGCCAACTTTAATGTTGATGATTTCTATCCATTTTCTAAAAATGAAAATTTAATTAAATTCAAAATAATTGAAGCCATCAACCCTTCAGTTCAAAATAAAAACGCAACGTTTAAGATCAAAACAACTTCTGATCTACAACAACTTAACAATCTAGATTTAGAGCAAATCTATGGGGTGAAAAAACACCTTAATCTGTTTAGTGATCCACAACTTGATCAATCAACTAAGATCTATGATCTTCATACAGGTTTATTAGGTCAAGAACAACTATCTAAGATTAGTAGTGATCTATTTACATATTTAAATAACACAAATGTAATTGCTGGTGGTTATGGACAGATCAGGGGTTTTTATGCTAACAATAAAACCCCAGCACAACTTCATTTAGGTGAAGATCTTTTAGTTAATGCTAACACCTTATTAAAAGCGCCAGTCGATGCTGATGTTGTTAGTGTGTTTGACCGAAAATCTGATAATATAGGTACAGGCATTGGAACATCTGTGATTTTAAGAATTAAAGCAAAAGATCTAAGCAACCTGATTGATCAAGATGTTTATGAAGATTATTTTGCTTCTTCTGAATATATTTATCTAGGGATCATCCATTTAGATGGTCAAAAAACACAAGACCAATTAAACCAGATCTTAAACAAACAAGGTAATGTGAATAGACAACTAAACTGAATCAATAAAAACCAAAAGGATTCTTATTTAGATATTAGATTAGATAACCCGATTAGTTTAAAAGCAAATGATGCGTTTGCTGTTGTAGGTGAATCTGATCAAAATGGCGGTTGATTACCTCATGCTCATATTGCTTTAATGGCTGATAGCAGTTTAATAACTGATCCTAACGGATATGTATATCCCGATCGAAATAATTACTTAAGTCCAAGAAATTTAGATCGAATGAACAATCCGGGCAAACGTCCATTTTTTCAAGTTCCAGGGGTTGCTTATGGATTAGGATCAACAACTTATTATAAAACTGATCCTAACGCTAATGAGATAATGCAAGAAGTTGATGGTAAACAAAGCAAAGTTTTAGTTAATAATGATCCTTTCATTGATCAGAATATTAATATTCAAAGTTTTGAAACAAAAGGCTTATTGGATCCGAACTTGCTTTTCCAATTTAGAAACCAAGATACTTACATTGCTAAACTAAGAGATTATTTCAAAGAATCGTTTCCAAACGAACCAAAATTACAAGAATAAAAACAGACCTGTTGAATTAACGTTCAACAGGTCTGTTTTCACTTAAAAAATCAGCAATATCATCTTTTACTTAGCTATAAAAAATAAAAATCATTTGATTAAATGAATTTTTATTTCTTTTAGTTAATTAAGACATATCTTGTATAGCAAGCTATTATTATTTTAATGATTCTAAGAATTCTTGAAATGGCTTAAAAAACACTTTGAAGACTTTTTTTCAGTTATAACCAGGATTAGCTTTAATGTGTTTTTTGATTAGTTCAAAGGTTTTATTATCAGCGCCTAACATCTTTTTATAATCGCCTTGATAATTGATCTTATCTAGTAACTTTTTACATAATTCTAGATAATAAGCTCTAGCTAATATGCTTGCTACTGCTACACTTAAATACTTAGATTCAGCTTTTTCTTCCATCATATCAATCTTAATGATCGGACTAACTTGATAATTATTTAAGTGTTCGTAGTATTTTTTTTCATTAACAAATTGATCCAAAACAATCATATTGCTAATTCCGTATTTTTGTTTAAATAAGCTTAAGCCTGCATTGTGCATATATGCTTTTAGCGCATTAATATTTTTTAGTTGGTCATACATTTGGTTAAATTCAAGTGCGCCTTTTTTAGGATTAAAACAAAAGATTTGAAACTTAATGAATTTTCTTAATTCATTAGCAATACTTACAATCTTATCATCGGTTAGTAGTTTAGAATCTTTTACGCCAAGTCGATTGATTTGATCAATTTGATCATCACTAACTAAAGCACAACATGTAACGATCGGACCAAGATATTCGCCAACACCAACCTCATCACAACCAATCAAACTTAGGTTAGATAAATCAGGCTTATTATTGGTTAGTTTACTTTTTTTATTATTAGTGGTTTTTTTAACTTGTTTATTTTGATTACTATTTGTTCAAAAACAATACTTATCAATAAATTCTTCTAAATGTGTTGAATTAGCTGATTTAGTTAATTGAATGAGGATGCTATTTGATTTATAAACACTAATAATTAAGTAGTCTAGATAATTAAACTGCTTGTAAATTAATACATTATTATTATTATTATTATCAATCTCATACGTTTTTAATTGATCAACAAAACGCTTAATTATATCATTTGATAAGTTCTTAATTGAATAAGTGTTGTTTGACATAAATCTAATCCTAAAAAGATTTTTGATATTCTAAAATATACAAAAGTTTATATTAAGAAAAATTTAAAATGGCTCAAAACAACAAAAAAATTGATTTAATTACTGCTAGAGAATTAGAAAAGATCTCTTTTAAATATAACAATGAAGGTGAATATGATTCACAAGAAGTTGATAAAGTCTTAGATCGTGTGATCGATTGTTTGAAGTTTTATGAAAACCAAGTCAAGCGATTAGAACAATACGAACAACACGTAAAAAAGCTGCAAGATGACATTGAAAAGTTAAAACAAATCAATGGTGATCAACGTGTGCATATTGAAGAGATGATTGAAAACGGTTATGATCGCGTGGCTTTCATGAATAAAACAACGCAGTTAGAAAAGTCTTTAATGTCTTTATCTGCGATTGCAAGTCAGGTTACTAGAATGGAAAATATGGTATCCAGAATTTTTAGTGAAGTCGACATGATTAAAAAAATCTTATCTCATCAGCGATAAGTTTTACGAATTAAGTCGTTTATTATATAATAATAAGAGTAGAAAAATATTTCATAAATAAGGAAAAAAACATGATAATCGGTGTTGGTATTGACGTTGTAAGTATTGATAGATTTCAAGCTAAGAAATCTGATGAATTCATCAAGAAACTTTTAACAGAACACGAACAAAACAAATATAAGACTGTTATTGGTGAATCAAACCAAAACATCTTCTTAGCGATCAGATGGTCACTAAAAGAAGCGATTTTTAAAGCGCTTAAGACTTGAGATGAATTCACTCAATTAGAAATCCGTAAAATTCACGGTGCTTATGAATGCTCTTTAAACGAAAAAATTAAGCTACACCTTTCTATCTCTCACGAAGGTCAAAGATTAGTAGCAATGGCAGTTGCTGAAAGAGTTTAATGCATTTCATTATCCGTTTATTAAGCTTTTTAATCTTCCCTTTTGTTGGTATTGAGTTTATATTCAGATATTTAATTGCTTTAATCAAAGCTAGTATATATAAAAATAACAGCTCTTTTTACACAAAAGAAAACCGTTATAAAACTGTATATATTCTAGCTTGCAGAGTAATCTTTTTTAAGGGTCTGAAGATTAAACTAAAAAATGAGGATTTAATTCCTAAAAAACCGGTTTTATTTATTGGTAATCACAAATCAAATATCGATCCGTTTGTGATGATCTGATTAGCAAACCATTTAAAAGAAATTACCGAACTAACTTTTGTTGCTAAGGCTGAATTAAAAAACAAATCTATTGGCAAGATTATGTCATTAATTGATGTCATCTTTATTGATCGTAAAAGTATCAGACAAGCAGCAAAGGCTACTTTAGATGAAATTGAACTATTAAAAAATACTTCAGTTTGTGTCTTTGCTGAAGGGACAAGAGTTTTTTCTCACGAATTAGGTGAGTTTAAACCAGGAGCAATTAAAGCTGCTTATAAAGCTTTTTGTCCGATCGTTCCATTTAGTTTATTCAACTCACAAGGTAGAATGGAAAAGATTTCAGAAAAAAACAGACCTGTTCAATCAGGGTTTAAAAAGGCTAGATCTAATAAGATTTATATCGAATTCTTAAAACCACTAAAACCAATTGATTATTCGCGAACCGAATCAACATACATTATTAACAGTATTAAAGAGCGAATTCAAGAAACATACAATAAGCAACTAGCTGAATTTAATAATCAAAGATAAGAAAATCTAATAAAACAGTTATCAATAATCTTGGTAGCTGTTTTGCTATTTTTATAAATAAAAATAAGAAAAGCTGAGTTATTTTTAAAAATATAATGTGCTAAAAATTAAAGTAACAAATTAACGATTATGATCAAACTTATCTGGTGCGAAGATGTCAATCACGGCATTGCTAAAAACAACCAAATTCCATGGAAGATTGCTGATGAACTAAAACATTTTAAAGAAAGCACAACCAATCACCCAATCATTATGGGGTATAACACCTATGCTGCGATTAACAGTATTTTGGACAATCGTGCTAATATCGTGATTAGCAAAAAACATCAACACGAATTGAAAAATAAGAATGAATTATTCTTATATTCAGATATTAAAAAAGCGTTAATTGATTTTAGTATTGTTGATCTTTTTATTATTGGTGGCAAGAAAACGATTGAAAACTCTCTTAAATATGCTGATCAATTAGTTGTATCTAAATTAAACCAAGATTATGAATGCGATCTTTTTGTTAATATCGATTATGACGATTTTAGTTTAGTAGATACCAAAGTTCATGATCAGTTTGTTGTTGAGTATTGAAATCGCAAGCCAAATACTAAAAAACCAGAAGATTTAATTGAAGAACTAAATATTAATCTAAATGATGATTTCTTAAATCTCTCATTCAAACATTTTAGTGGTCCGTTTGACTTATTGCTTCATTTAATTAAGGATAAGAAGATGGATATTATGGCGCTTGATCTATTCGAGTTAGCCAATCAATATTTTGAATACATTAACAAGCATATGATTAATCTTGATGTGGTTTCAGATTATTTATATATGGCTTGTGAACTATTAAGAATTAAATCTGATTTATCGATTCCCGACTTTGATAGTGAAGAAAAGATCGATCTAAATAACGACGATGAACGCGATCGTATTGTTAAACGAATCATTGAATATAAACGTTATTCAGAGCTCTTACCATCATTACAGAAGATGCAATTAGAACGTTTCTCATTATTTTCTAAAGAAGAAGATGATTGAGATGTTTTCAAATTAACAAGTAATGATTTACTTGAAGCCCCATTACCTGATTATGTTAATCCCAAAAAACTAAAAAAAGCAATGGAGCGGGTGTTTGAAAAACTAAAGATTAAAACAATCACTGAGCATAAGATTGTTATTGAAGAACTATCAATCGAAGATGTTAAAACTGAAATTTTAGCAATCATCAAATCATTACTAAACAATCAATATGATCATTCTGTTGATTTAGAAAAAATCTTTGAAAAGATCGATCCAAAGAAATTAACCTTACGCTATTTTGTTACAGCATTTGTTTGTTTATTAATGTTAGTCCGTGAACAAAAAATTGATTTATCTCAAAAAAGTGATGATGATCTAATTTATGCTTGTTTAGTTGATCCTAGTACGATCATCTATAATCAAGAATCGATTCAAGAAGTGATTGAACGCCAACAACATGATGAAAAAGAATTGGCTGAATCAATTAAAAAGATTCAAGAAGAAAGAAGAAAAAGTTTCTTTAAACAACGCGAAGAGTACCTAAAGAAAAAATATGGTGAGTATTATGTTTCACGCGAAGATTATCAAAAGCTCTCACCTGAAGAAAAAATCAATATCCGTATTAACCAGCGTAAGATTGACGAACAAGAAAAACTAAATAAGGCTAAAGAACAAAACTTGCTAGATGAAAACAATGAGATCATTGATCTAAAAACAAAAAAACCAAGTGCTAAACAAATTTTATATGAAGCTGATCTGATTGTAAAACAGCTTGATGATCTAATTAATGACAAGCAAGAAGACTATGATTCTCAAGCAGAACTTGAAGCATTACACACTGGTTTGATCAAACTTGATGATGAACAAAATGAAGAATCACCAAAAGAAGAGTAAATAAGCTATGAAAACTAAGATCAAAAAGATAACCAAAAAATTTAATCTAAAAAAACAAACTAAAGTAGAAGAACTATCTACACAAGAGATTATGGAAGATCAAAAGGAGTTTTCTCAAGCTGTTGATAAGTTAACTGCAAAAAAACAAAAAACTACTTTTGAAGATATTGGTAACTCTACTGTAGATTTTGAAACTGATGATAACGATAAGTTTTATCAATCAGTGCGTAACGCTATTGAACAAACTAGTGAAATTGTTGATGATCTTGAACAAACCCAAGTAGTTAAGAAATCTAGTGAATCTAAAGAGTTGTCAGCCAAAGCTATTATTCAAGCTGCACTTTATGTTGCTGGAAGAAATGGGATGACTTTACAAGAACTAAATAAGATCTTACCCAAGATTCATCAAGATCAATTGTTTAAAGAATTAGAGGAGATGATCTACAGTTATGATCAAAATAACAACTTTGGTCTAACGATTAAAAACTATGGAGGTCGATATAAGATCTTAACTAAAGCTACTGTAAAAAAAGACATGCAGCGCTATGTTTCTGAGAAGTTTAAAAATCCATTGAATAAAAGTTTAATGGAAGTATTAGCGATTGTTGCTTATAATCAGCCTTGTACTAGAGTAAGAATTAATGAGATTAGAGGGGTAGATTCATTAGCTTTAGTAGATAACTTATTAGAAAAACAATTAATTATTGAAGTTGGTCGAGCAGACACTCCAGGGCGTCCATTCTTATATAATGTGTCTGAAAAGTTCTTTGATCTATTTGGAATCGAATCAACTGATGATCTTCCTCAAATCAAACACTTTGATCCAGATTCTTATCAAGAAGGAAATTTCTTTGATTCGAATCGCTATGATGAAAACGAATAATCTCCCACCAATAGCCACAAATTAATCAAAATTCAGATAAAATGACCGGTTTCGGTCATTTTTTTAGTGTTTGTAAACAAAAAAATTTATCAGTTTATTCCTTTAAAATAAAGGGTTTTAGCTATCGCATGATTTAAAAGTGTGAAAAAGTGTGAGAAAGTGGGAAAAAATGATTTAAAATATTAGTAGTACGCAAGGTCTACAAATAGGAGGTTAGATACAATGTTTATTGGCAACTATCAACATAATATCGATCCTAAGGGTAGATTAAACATTCCAGCTAAATTAAGAGCATTAATTCAAGATAACGTAGTGCTATCAAGAGGTTTGGATGGTTGTTTAGAATTACGTACTAACCAAGAGTTCGAAAACTACGCAAATAAGTTCTTAAGTCAATCAAATAACAAGCAACAAAACCGTAATTACAAACGTTTGTTATTTGCTAACTCACTAACAGTAGAGATCGACAGCGCCAACCGTATCTTGATTCCAGCAAACTTTAAAAAGATGGCAAATCTCAATAAGGAAGTTGTAATCATCGGTATGGGAGATCACATTGAATTATGAGATCTAAATGCTTATGAACAATTTAATGAAGCTAACTTTGATAAGTTTAACGAACTAGCTGAATCAATGGATGATGATCATTAATAATAATATTCACTATCCGGTGTTATTAAAAGAAGTTTTAGATAACTTAATAACAAAAAAGGACGGAACTTATTTAGATCTCACAATTGGATTTGGTGGTCATAGCTACAACATCATCAAAGCACTTAATGATCAGGGTCGATTAATCGGGTTTGATCAAGACCAGCAAGCAATAGCACATTGCAAGCAGTTGTTTAGTGAGTTTGAAAATGTATCTCTGGTTAATGACAACTTCGTTAATTTAAAAAAGCATCTGCAAAGATTAAATGTCAATAAGATTGATGGATGTTTAATTGATCTAGGTGTATCAAGTTACCAACTAGATGAACCACAGCGCGGATTTAGTTATCATTCTTTAGGTCGATTTGATATGAGAATGAATCAAGAACAAGAGTTAGATGCAACCAAATTGATTCAAAATTCATCAATTGATCAACTAGTGAAAATCATGCGCAACTATGGTGAAATTAAAGATCCTTATCGAGTTGTAGTAGCACTTAAAAAGGCTTTTGAACAAAAAGAATTAAATACTTTAGAAGTAGTAGAACTAATTAAAAATAATCTTAAAAAATCAGAACTGTATGCAAAAAAACATCCTGCAAGAAAATATTTCCAAGCGATTCGGATTGCTGTTAATAATGAATTAGAAGTCTTAGAAAAACTGCTAAGTTATCTTCCAAATTACTTAAATAAAAATGGAAGAATCGCGATCATTACATTTCATTCCTTAGAAGAAAAGATCGTAAAAAAAGCTTTTAGAAACTTATCAGCAACGCCATTACTTAACAATATTCCAATCAACAACGAATTACTAAAAAAATACCATAACCACTTTAATAAAGGACTAAGTCCAACTGAACAAGAACTTAATAACAATCGCCGTTCGCGTTCAGCAAAACTATTCGTCCTTGAAAAGATCACCGATTAAAGTATGTACAACTTAAAACAAACTTATTGCACACTAAACTTCTCAAAGCACAAAATTGATTTGGTACTATCAACAAACACTGACCAATCAATGCATTTATTACGTCAGATAACTATTGAAAACAATAACTTATATGACAACACTAAGATCATTAATCAAAGATTATTACTTCAAAAGATTCAAGACCAAATTGAACAAATTAATCAACGACACAAATTGGTAATTCAAAAAGTAATTCTTAATTTTGACGCTTTAATTAACGATCTTAAATCAAACCAAATTAATACTGGTTTAATTAACTACCTAAGTGCGCAACAATTTGATAACGAAATTAAAAAGTTTGTTTTAAATCACCAAAAAACACGTAATTCGTCTGAACAATTAGTAAGTTACCAAGTTTATCAAACGATCGATGAATCATCTAAAAAACCAGTTGATGAATTAAGAACTAATAAAAGTTATTACGCAACAATCCTAACTTACACAACTAAGTCTTTACTAGTTAAACAAGTTAAAGAACTATTAGCTGAGATTAATCTAATAGTTGGTGCTATCTCAACACAAGAATTAAATTACCAAACCAGTCAACAACTAAAAGATATCAACGACACTCTAGTTGTTGATATTCTAGAAGATTACACAAACATAAGTGTTTATCTAAATGAAACTTATGTGGTAAGCAAAAAGATTAATTTAGGCATTAACCAAATTAAGCAAAATGTGGTTAATAAGTTAAATGCTAAAAGTCGTAATGATGATTTAATTGCAATTGTTGATAATTACTTTAATAACAGTTTATTAACTTTAAACGAAGATAGTTCATATAACTTATTAATTAAAACCAACGTACAATTTTTAAGTTATCAATACCTATCAAAACAAGATCTTGATAGTTGCATTCAAAAACAATTAGTTTACATCATTGATCACATTAACAAAGAGTTGGAATTAATTAAAAGAGAGTTTAAAAAAACAATTAAACAGATCATTGTAAATACCAACCGCAATAGCGCAATTGCTAACAACTTATTAAACAAAGAAACTGAATTGATCAATGATGTTGAGATTAGCAAACTCTACCCACCAAAACTTTCATGTGCTAAAGCTAAGTTTATGCAAGCTTATTGAGCAATCAAAAAACAATATGAATTTGATTGCGCAATCAACAAGATTGACAACTACGTGATCACTCCACATGATTACAACTACGATCATGAAAGTGATAAGAAAGCAATGCTATTATCAATCAACAAAGAGTTAAGTAATATTCTAGCTAAGATAAGATTTAAATAATGTTCGATCAAAAAGATAAAAAACCCGACAAAAGTCTAGAGGCAATGCAAGAACAATTAATCAAACTGCAAAAAGAAATGGAAGCAGTGTTGATGAAGGATTCACATGCTAATCCGATTAAATTGGGTTATTTTGACGAACAATTATTAAACAATCAACAAGAAGAATTAGATCAACCTGAAGTTGAAGAAAAGATCCAATATTTTGTAAGTAAATATAAGAAAAACTACAAGATCAAAGTAATTGGAATTGGTGGTGCTGGAAATAATATTGTTGAAGATATCTTAAGACAATACCCCGATTTAGTTAGTGAAAATTTGATGTTTTATCAACTAAATACTGATTGTAAACATCTTAACCAATTAGCTAGAAACAAATCTAAAGCGATCAGATATCTGATCGATTCACCTTATACGTTTGGTAATGGTGCTGGTGGTGATGTTGAAAAAGCCAGAATGGCAATCTCGCAATACTTTGATCAAGAATTAAATGAGATCTTAAAAGAATGTGATATCTGTATTGTGATTGCAGGTCTTGGAAAGGGGACTGGAAGTGCTGGTTCAACTTACATTATTAATAAAGCAGCAACCAAAAAGATTATGACCTTGGCTTATGTGGTAATGCCGCCTAATACTGAAGGTAGTATTAGTTATGAAAAAGCCACTGACGCATTATATGAGCTATTAAAGAATGCTAACGCGATTAGCCAAACCAGAATGGATGATATTAATAAAAACTTAAATCATCTTTCAGTTCATGTACGCAGTCAAGAGATTAGTCATAATATTGGATTATCAATTAAAACAATCGTTAATTTAATTAATGAACAATCGATTCACAACTTAGATTATGCTGATCTGATCAGTTTTTTTAAAAAAAATGATCAACAAGCATACGAGTTCTTGGTGAAAGAGATTAAACTCTTAAGTAGCCAAGAAAGCTTAGTAGTTAACAAAAAATTACTAAACGAAGATTGATTAGATGCTAACCAGTTGATTGTCATCTATCAACTCAGCAAACAACTGCCCGGAAGGTTGTATGATGAGCTTAATGCTAGAATCAAAGCCTCAGTCAACAAAAACGCCCATATTGTGTTTGGGTCAAAGTATGTTGATGGTAATGATAATATCATTACGATTCTTGGCAAAAAAACTAGTAGTTTGATCCATTCTAATCGCAACTTAGGATATGATCCTTATGATTTAATCAATCGCCCTGATTATGCAATTAATACTGATCTCAATAATCCTTATGTCTGAAACCAACCCAAGCTGTTAGAAAATAAACTTTCTGTTCATAAACAAAATAATGACGATCACACGAATAAGACTCCGATTCGTGTTGAAAGTAAAATTGAAACTAGCAGCATCTTAAGTCTGCTAGATAGTGATGAATAAGATGATTTTTTAATCTTCTATTTATTATTAATAGTTTCATAATTAAACTCCTTTTATCGTAAATAATAACAATCCTTTTTTAGTCAACTTTTTGGTTTTTAAACTTTTAGCTTACAATTGATAGTATTAATTTATTCATTTTTGCATATATATTTCTATCATTATTTTCCTTTCATATTTTCTTTCTTAATTATCAATATTTTTCTATTTTTACTTATATTTATAATCAACACTTTGTTGGTCAGTTGGAAGTTAGAAGTACAACCAAAAAACTTAACCTTTAATTAATAGATTAAAGGCTTTACAAATTAAAAACCCATCGGTTTTATGAAGCTGATGGGTTTATTTATTTTTTATTGATACTGTTTGATGCTTAAATTGTTCAATCTTTTTTTCTAATTCTTGTTCTCAATCAATCATAGCATTTTTTGTTTTGAATGAAACGATAATCAGAACTAACTGCCCTCATACAAGAAACATAAAGATAAATGAGATTATGAATGATATGTATAACCCTTTAGTATTCTTCATGTTGGTTCCATTAACAAATGACACGCCATAAAAAGACAAGATTGTAAATGCAATTAAATCAGCCGTACCAACAACTACAACTACAACCATAAGTGCAATGAATGCTCCTCTAGGGATTTTAGTTTTAAATAATAATAAAGCAGTAATTGCCCCACCTAGTAAAGCGCCCACTAGTAAATGTATGATAAAGAAAACGATAACTGTTTGTGAACTTTATTAACAAAGCGATCAGTGTGTTTTATTTGTTGTTCGAGTTTATCATTATTAAGATTTTCTAAAACTGCGTTAGCAACTTCAGTCTTAATCTTGTTAATATCAAGATTAGCAGTTTTGCTATCCTTGTTTGGAACACTACTTGTCGCACTCAAAAAACTATTAAGATCATTATCTAATCCGCGACGCATGCTTTCTTTTTCAAGTTCCATTTTTCTTATCTCTTCAGCACGCTTTTGCTCCTTAATAAGAGCTTCTAATCTTTAGATCTCTTCTGTTGGCTTCTTTAAACTGTCAGTATCAACCTTAGTGTAGTCACTCGTAAAGTTTTTATCTGACTCAGTAAAGTCTTTTTTTATCAAAATCCATATTATTTAATTTTAATACTTCAATAATTATAACGAAAAAATCGTTCTTAATTAAATACATTTAATTAATGGTTAATTATTTGAAACTTAACAATTAATAATAGATGATTAAAAACTTTTCTTTTACACTTTATTCAACTTTACTTAAATTAAAAACAAAACCCATTAACTATTGTTAATGGGTTTATTTATTAAAATTATTTGCTTGAAATCCTAATTAGATATTTGTTTGAGTTGCTTCAACTTCAGCTACTTTTTTATCGATAGTTTTCTTAGCAAGAATTGAAGCGATTAGTCCTAATAATCCCCCGATAAATGGGATGAATATAGCAATAATAAATAATACCATTGGACCCATTAAGCCATCAATTTTTTTGTTGGCTGAATAGAATGCGCCCATAATAAATAAGATCAATAAAGCTATAAACACAATAATGTTTAATAAATAACTAAGAATTGCACCGATTCCACCAGATGCTATAACAGTTGAGTTAATCATGCCACCATTTGTAGATCCATTAAATATATTAGCTCCCACAACACCCGCTACGCTTAGAAGGATTAAGAAAGATAAAATATTTAAAGCAAAGAATACGATAACTGGAATATAAACCTTACGTTTAAAATTGTGTGCGAATTTCTTTAATTCGTTTAATTCAAATTTTTCAATTCTTTGTTGAAGTTGGTTTGCATCAGGCTGACTTACTGGAGCTTGATTAGATTGCAAATCGTTGTTTAAATTTTCAGAATTGTTGTTTAACATAACATTTTTATTAATATATAAAACTTCTTTTGTATTTTTTCAAGATAAGATTATATCAAATTAATATGCCGTAAAAAATGTTATTGATATTAATTCGAATATGAACCGCATTAGCGGTTTTTGTTAATAAGTTTTTGTTAAGGATTATGTTATTTCATTATTTGAATTAAAAAAGTTTATCTGATAATCGAAATATATTAGTGCACCAAGACTATTAATTTAAGTAAGCATTTCGATAATAACAATACAAAAGTTATTATCATTTGTAGGGTTTTTCATACATTTTTAGGATCAGAAATAATTATTAATAAATATAAAAGTCATTAGATCAATTATGCTGAAAACATTAAAAGGTACATGTTCTTCATGTTTGTGTTAACTCAAAACAGATAATTAGTTTATTCATTAGTTTTGAAAACCTCAAATTCAACATCAAATGTCTTATGTCTTTGGTTAAGTAAAACGACGCTTGTTCGAATTATTCTGTAGTTGTTAAATCATCACCGTAAAAGATTTTCTAGAGCAATAATATTGCAGGCATTATCAATAAAAACAATCTGCATATTTATTTAAGAAAGTAACTTTTATTAAATTTAGAAACTAATTATAATTTTTAAAAAATGTTAAAAATATGCGGTAAATTCGATATAAATAGAAAATATAAATTGGTTAAAATATAAATTTGATTAGATCTTGAAGATATGTATTAAACAGGTTTTTATATTCATTTTTTGCGATTTGTTTTATATACCTTCATGTTTTCCTTGAACAAGATTAACCTGTTGCAAATAATTGCAAATTTCAAAAGTTAATCTTATAAAATTGGAGAAAAAATTAATTTTATGTAATCTTGATTTCCTAAACTTTTTAGTTTACATTTTATTTAAACAGATTTAATTTCAAGCGCGTCACCGTTAACTAAATTTTCTAATCAACACCTAGGAACATAATGAGTTTTGTAGAATTAATTGTTTTAGCTTTTAGGATTAGTTGTTTAATTTATTAAACAATTAATCTTTTAATTTATTTATCTGCTCTCTTTTTTAATTTGTTCTTGTTTACCTTTATAAAATTATATTAACCTTTCTTTTTTGAGTTAATTAATTGTTTTACACAAAATTGAATTCGGTGCCAGCTAATAACTTTAGCAACAAAAATATATTTAAAATACGGTAAAAATTGATATATTTATTAATGGATCATTATCTCTGTTAAAAAAATCAATGCAATCTTTATTCATTAAAGTTCTACATTAAAATTTTTTGAAAAATTATCTTCTTTTTAAATAAAAAATACATATCTTTTTATGTATAGAAGATAACCGTGAGATTAATTAAGCAAACAGATAACAACGATTGTGGAATTGCAGTAATTAGGATGTTATACAACCATTACTTCAATGATGATCTAAATGATTTTTTAATCAAGGCTAATACTCATATTTCTAGTGGCGGAATTAACATTATTCAGTTCGAAGATATTGCAAATAAACATCACTTAATATCTGAGTCTTATCAAGCTAGTTTTAAAGAACTATTAAAACTAAATGATAAATATTTAGTTTGCTTGCTAAAAGCTGAAGATTTTAACCATTTTGTTGTTGTTAAAAAGAAGAACACAAATTTTGTTATTTTTGATCCTAGCTGCAATAATAAAACGTTGATTAGTTATAAAGAATTTGAGGAAAGATTCGCGGGAATTATTATCAGGGTTAATCCAGATTATCAAAACTATACAAAACCTGATTATGACACAAAATTTAGTTTCACAAAGATAATTAGCATTAAATATATTTTTATCTTTTTAGTTATTGAATTATTAGTAACCTCTACAAGTATTGGTCTAACTTTTTTATTTAAAATCCTAATTAATGATGTGATAAATACTTCGGTAATTAATAACATTTTAATAATTATTATTACATTTATCTTAATTAAAGTGATCAACCTAACAGGATCGGGATTGTTAAGTATTTGGCAACAGCAATTAATCAAAAACCAATACCAGTATTGGTGATCGCAATTATTAGTCACATTTAGCTTACCCAAGACAATTAGATTAATAAAGGATGATATTGGCAAGATCTATAAATATGATGATTTCTTGTTAACGTGTTTAGAATTTTATGTAAAAAAGATCGTAAATTTTATTAATAATACGTTAATAGTTTTTGTTTCTATTATTTTGCTTTATAGAATTCACATTTTCTTTTTATTCATAACTTTATTTCAAAGTTTTGTTTCATTGATTTATTTAGTTCTGAACTTATTTTGATTTAAAGGCTATAAACAAAAATCTAGAGAATTGCAAATTAAACAACAAACTTATTTATATGAGTTTCATAAAACCATTGTAAATACACAACATTCAGGTTTTTTTGAGCAATGGTCTAAAGATGTTAATACAGTTTTTAGTGATAGCTTAAATTTGAACAAGAAGATGAATCAAAGCGCAAACTTTAGTAATGGTATTTTTGAGTTAATCAAATATTTTATTACCTGTATTACATTAGTTGCTGGAATTTCTTTGATAATCAATTTAAATACGATTGATTTAGCGACTTTAATTTATGTTAGTACATTACAAGGATTGCTTATAGGAAGCATTGATGGCTTGATTAAATTTGTGAATGAATCTTATGAATTTAAGATTGCAAAAAAACATATTTGAAACTTACTTTTATTACAAAAAGAACCGCAAATATTAATAAATCGTTCAAAAAAGATTAAATCTGTAGAGTTCAAGAATGTTTATTTATTTTTTGATGCTAAACCAATATTCAATAATTTAAATTTAGTAATTAACCAACCGGTATTTTTATCTGCAAGAAATGCTAGCGGTAAGTCTACACTTATTAAATCGATTATTAAAAGACAATTGTTGTCTTCAGGTGAAATTTATATTAACGAAATTGATATCAACAAATATTCAAATCAATGATTTATGAATAATGTAGTTTACTTATCAGACCAAAGAACTAGCGTTGAACTAAGTAATGAATGATTAATCGAATTTTTGAAAAAGAATAAACGTCCAGAATTATTAGAAATAATCGAATATTTTAAGCTTTTTGATGCTGATAAATACAATTTGAGTTCGGGTCAAAATCAAGTATTAAAATTGTTACATTCATATAATTCACGTAACAAACTTTTCTTACTTGATGAGGTATTAAATAACGTCGATGAAGCAATAAAGCATCGAGTGTTTAATATCATCATAAAACAAATCATCAAAAATAATTTAACAATTATGATCGAGCATGATTATAGTTTTAGCGAATATTTTAAAAAGCAGATTAACTTACATGAACACCAATAAGATTATTAACAGTACAATAGCTAGTTTATTTGTTGTTTTGATAACTTTTTTAGCAATTGTTTTTCTGGTAAAAATTAATGTTTATGAAAGTTATCTTTTTCAAAAACAAGATGAAACGATTTATCTTAATTTGGATAAGAATGCAGAATTGGTTAAATTCATTGAAAAGAAAAAAGCAAAATACTTGATCGGTTATTACAAAAACAATGCTAACGCCCTTAAGTTTATTATTGAAGACAGCGATAATAATGGCTTAATCAAGATTAGTAATCAATCGATTGATGAAAATATCGGAACAATTAGCTTTTATTTAGGCAAAACCCATTTATATGATCATTTAATTAAATCGGTTAATCTATAATTAACGATATGATTAATCATTTTGATTTAAAAAAAGTTCCAAAAAATATAAAAGAAGATTTTTCTAAAATCTTAGATTTAGTTAATCAGTGTTTTTCAACTCATTTCAAAATAAAAAATCAGTTATATTACGAGCTTATTTTTGTAAGTGAAAAAGAAAGCCTAGAACTAAATTCTTCACTACGAAACAAACAATACGTTGCTGATGTAATTAGTGTTTGCTTATGAGAGAATGCAGAAGTAGTAACACCTTTGTTGGGCGAAATTTTCATTTGTCCAAAAAAGATCGCGCAAGATGCAATTAAATACGATGTTAATTATTGGTACTTATTAATTAGAATGATTGTTCATGGATTATTACACCTTTTAGAATTTGATCATGAGCAAAGCGATGCTTATGAATATGTTACCTTAACAATTCAAGAGCAAATTGTTAATAAGGTGATTAAAACTGCCAAAAATAAGATATGAAAAAATCAGGAATTGTTGTCATTACTGGATTAGCAAGCGTTGGCAAATCTACGTTAATTAATAAGATTGCTAACAGTAAAGTTGCGATCATTTCAAAGTATGATCAAACAACTAGAAACGTCATAGCTCATAAGATTGTTCATGAGAAAATCGATTATTTATTATTAGATACGCCTGGATTTCACAAGAGTTTTAATAAATTAAGTTTATTTTTAAATAGCGAGATTAAACAAGCTTACAAATACGCTCATGCTTGTATTTTAATTGTTGATAGTACTAAAAAACCAAGCGAAGAATTTATTAATCTTTTAAAGATTATGAAATCATATGAGATTGATAACTTGATCGTGATTTATTCAAAGATCGATTTAGTTAAAACTGAACAGAATATTAACGAAGCTGATAAATTAATTAACGAATCATTTAAAGTTGTTAAAAGGATTAAAGCCAATCTTTTAACTGATCATATTAATGATCAGATCGACGAAGGTTTAGAACAATTATTAGATGAAAATTACCAATTACCAGAATATGAATTGGATGAAAATGAAAAAGATAATTTTGAGATCAAAGAAATCATCCGTGAAAAGATCTTAAATAATACTTTTCAAGAAGTTCCTCATTCTGTAGCAGTAATTATTGAAGCAAAAAGCTATGATCAAGAAAAAAAGATCTTTAATATTGAATGCGCAATCGTTACAGAACGTGAATCACAAAAAAAGATCATTATTGGTAAGCAGGGATCGATGATCAAAAAGATTGGAATTCAAGCAAGACATGAATTACTAAATATTTATGATTGTAAGATCAACCTAAAACTTTTTGTTAAAGTCGAAAAAGAATGACGTAACGATGATTATTTAATAAAATCATTAGGTCATAAAAAATGAGTTCTATAACCAAAAAAGGCTATATTATTGATTACTTTGACCATGGTGAAAATGATCAGATCATCAAGGTGTTATTTGACGAGAATAAAATTTTAAATTTAATAAGTGTTGGAAGTAAAAAATTGTTATCTAAAAACGGTCGATATATCACACTAGGATCATTGCACGATTTTGAGTTTTTTCAATCTCGTTCATTAGAACGACTATCTAAACTAAAAAAAATTCACAAGATTGACACTAAAGATGCTACGATCAGTGAATCATTACCGATGGTAATTATGCACCATTATTTAAATAAAAAAAGTGGTGAATTAGACAACAATTTTTTTGCTTTTTATGATGATGTAATTAATTATGTAATTGAGCAAAAATACAGTGATCAAGTTATTATTATTTATATTTTGTTACACATCATTCACCTAGAAGGAATTGCTTTTCAATTTGTTAACTGTGGAATTTGTCATAGCAAACAAATAATTACGATATCGTTTAAAAATATGTATGGTTTGTGTGAAAAATGCGCTTATGAACAACATGAATTTTTGTATGACAAAAAATTTATGCGTAATATTTTTTGGTTAATTTATAAAAATGACTATGAAATTTCTCCCTTAGATAGTAAACAATACATATCTTTAATAAGGGGGTTGGCGAACGCGATTTATCATAACGCGGGCATTTATTTAGAACCAGTATTTAGTTATTTAATACAATTAAAATAAAATATCATGGACTTAAAACAAGATCAAATTGTTAATTTCTTAAAGAACTACGGCTTTGTTTATCAATCATCCGAGATTTATAATGGCTTAGCCAACTCATGAGACTACGGGCCACTAGGCGCATTATTAAAAAATAATATTAAGCAACTGCTACTAAAACATTTCGTGTTTTGTCAACCAGACATGAAATTATTGGACAGTTCAATTATTTTGAATCCTTTAGTATGAAAAGCGTCTGGACACTTAGATAATTTTTCAGATCCTTTAGTTGATTGTAAGGATTGTAAATCACGTTATCGTGCTGATAAGTTAATTGAGGCTCTTGGTGATGAATCTATAAAGATTACTGAAAATACTGAGCCAGTTTATTTAGAAAAAATTTTAGTCGATAAAAAGATTAAGTGCGAAAAGTGTGAAGGAATTAATTGAACGAATATTAGAAAGTTTAATCTAATGTTTAAGACGTTTCAAGGTGTAGTTGAAGACTCGCTTAATATGATATATTTAAGACCTGAAACCGCTCAAGGAATCTTTATTAACTTTAAGAATATCTTAAGAACTCAAAGAATGAAATTGCCATTTGGTGTTGGTCAGATTGGTAAAGCATTTAGAAATGAGATCACTCCAGGTAATTTCATTTTTAGAACAAGAGAGTTTGAACAATTTGAAATTGAATATTTTTTAGAACCTGAATTGGTTAAAGATAAGTTCAATGATTTTGTTGATCGAATTGAAGATTTTTTAATTAATAAATTAGAAATCAATAAAGACAAAGTTAGAAGACATGATATCCCTAAAGATGAATTAGCTCACTATTCATCTCGAACAATTGATTTTCAATTTAATTTTCCTCATGGATGATCTGAATTATGGGGATTAGCACATCGTGGTAACTTTGATTTAACTGCGCATTCAAATCAATCAGGAAAGCCCCTTGAGTATAACAATGAAATCGAAAAAACGAAGATTATTCCTGATGTTATTGAACCATCAGTAGGAATTGAAAGACTTTTATATGCGATTATTTGCGCGCATTATCAGGTTGAACAACTAGAAAATAATGAAACTAGAGAAGTATTAAAATTGCCCGTTTCACTATCGCCATATCAATTAGCTGTTTTACCACTTGTTAACAAGTTAAAAGATCAAGCTTACGAACTTTATCTCGATCTATTAAAAATCAGTGACAACAACCTAAGATTTGATTTTGATAGTGCAGGATCAATCGGTAAGCGTTACCGCAGATATGATGCAATCGGTACAAAGTATTGTTTAACTTATGATTTTGATTCGCTAGAAAAAGGTATCATCACGATTAGAGAACGTGATAGTATGGAACAAATTAAGTTGCCAATTGCTGATTTAAAAAAATGAATTTCAAATAATCTTTAGTTTGCATGAGTAATGACTTAAATCAATTAGCCAAATACATTCGAAAAAACGTTAGTGTATCTTCAGTAATTTCGAAATACCTTGACCTTGTAACCAAGGGATCAAATTACAAATCACTATGTCCTTTTCATGACGACAACACCCCTTCGTTTAGTGTTAATGATGCTAAACAAGTTTGAAAATGTTTTAGTTGTAATGAAAGTGGTGGAGTTATTGAATTTGTTCAGAAAAAAGAAAATTTAAATTTTGTGCAAACACTTAAAAAGATTGTAGAGCTTGAAGGTATTGATTTAGCAGCAATTGGATATTCATTAGATTTTAATAAGCATAATAATTCCAATACGGTTAACGAGTTAGATCAAGAATTTTACAAATTAAATCAATTCTTAGCATGGAGAGCACACAGCAACTTGCGGTTAGAATTTACTAAAAATCAAAAGTTAAGTGAGTTTTTAAATAAAAGAGGATTGATTAACGAACAATTATTAAACAATTTCGAAATTGGCTTTCACCCCAAATCTTATTCGCTTAATAAACTGATTGCTGATTTAAAAGTGTTTTATCAAAAACACTTAAATAAAACAGTTGATGATGAAATCATCTTAAGCAATCTACGATACATCAAATACATTTCAGAAAAGAATGTTTGTTATTTTATTAATCGGGTAATGTTTCCGATCAAAAATGCTGATGGTAATGTTGTTGGTTTTTCTGGACGCACGATCGATGAAAATAATGAAATTAAATATTTAAACACGCCTGAAACTGATTATTTCATCAAAGGACATAATCTATATAATTACTTTTCATTAGATCTAAGCACAGATCATTCAACTTTATATATCTGCGAAGGTTATATGGATGTGATTGCTTTGTACCAAATTGGGATTAAAAATGCTGTAGCAATTATGGGAACAGCTTTAACAGATCAGCAGATTGATCTAATTAAGGCCAAAAATAAAGAAATCAAAAAGATCGTTTTAGCACTTGATAATGATGATGCTGGTAGAAAAGCAACATTAACATGCATTAAGTTATTAGCAAGAAAAAGAATACATAACGTTTATCAAGTAGATTATGCAAATGTTAGCCAAAAAGATCTGGATGAAGTTTATCATTCACCAGACGGCGATAATTTGCTTAAAGAGTTAATAAACAAGCATTTATCTACTCAAAAAGAACAAGAAAATGTTGAGTATGATAATGATAATTCTTTATCAACTCAACTATATCAAGAATTAACTGAAATTAATCCAGAGCTTGAAGATCAAGTTGATATTACTTCTGTAATTAATGATTACAATCTGGATAAAAGAATCAATCACCAACTAAGAAATTTTGTTCAAGCTGTAATTAAGATTTGTCATTACTATCTGATTAGTTTTAAGTATGTAACTTACAAAGAATTATCTAACGTAAGATACCGAATTTTAACTAAAGTTAATTATTACAAACCTACCAGATATCTATTTAACACGATGTTACAGATAACATTAAGTAACAAAGTGATTAAAACATTAAGCACTAATGAACAATTAGAAGCAATTCTATTCTGTTACAACTTCAGTAAGAAATTTTTGGAAGGTTTTAATGAATTAATCTATCGTAAGATTAACAACCTTTACTTATTACATGCTAAGAACAACACTTTAAATGATCGAATTCTTAACAAGGATAAAACAAGACTGTTCGATGATATTGTTTTTGTTATGCAAAAACATATTGATCGATCTTTGGATATTGATTCGTTTCTAAACCTAAAAAACAAGTTATTATCTGATATTAAATACTTAAAGTATGCTTCATTAATTCACGATCAATTCATTAATGAAGAAGAGTTGAATACTTATTTAAAATCATGTGAAGGCGGGATCGATGGTTTTAAAGAGTTATATGAGCTTAAAAGTAAGCAACAATTGATCGATTGGTTAGCTAGAGGTGATATCTTTAAATTAGCTGAGATTAAAAATCTAAACGTTTTAGAAGAGTTATTAAAATAAAATAACGTATTAATATTTTTGTAATATTGTAAAATATAGATCAATTATTGCTTTTTAATACTTACATTTACAAGAATGGCAAAAAATACAAACTCAACAGCAAAGAATAAATCTGTTTTAAAATCTAAAAACAACAAACAAATTTCTTTAAAAGAAAAACTTGAACTAGCAAAGAAACAAGAAAAAACTAGTTCAGTTAAGAAAACAACTACTAAAAAAGAAGATTCAAAACCAGCTAAATTAGATGCTGGTACTGCTAAAAAAACTAGCGAACAAGTTAGCAAAGAAGAAAAAATAGCTAGCACAAAAAATGTGGAAGCTAAAGTTAAAAAAGCTAAAACCAAAACACAATTAAAACAATCTGCAGTTGAAGAAAAGAAAACAAAAACTGCATCTAAAAAAACTAATACTGCAACAAAAGAAGTAGAAGTTCAACAAAGCAAAACTAAGCCTGTAGCTAAAAAAGCAAAAGTTGATAATAAAGAAGAATCAAACAAAACTAAAACTAAAAAAACTGAAGAAAAACAAACTAAACTTTCATTAAAATCAGCTAAAAAAACTGTTAAGAAAAAAGTAAAAAAAGATGAAGATAATGATCAATTTGATTCACTAGATTTTGATGATTTAGATATTAAAGATGATGATATTGATTTTGATGATTTTAAAGAAGAAAACTATCGATCATCTTTTAAAGAAACAGATTTTAGCGAACAAGATGAATTAGAAAATAAAGAATTTAATTTATGTGATTTTTTCAGTGACAGCAAGATTGATATCGATCAGCCAATCACTACTCAAAAGCGTCAAAGAGGTCGAAAACCAAAACACGCCCCAAGTAATGAAAAAAATGATCTTGTTTATCATGAAGTGCTAGAAGCTTCATCAAAAACCAAGAACAATGATCAAGAAACGATTCGGGTTACCAAAACCCTTTTAGCAAAAGCCAAAGCTACCAAATCATTATCAACTGAAGAAATTATCGAAGTATTTAAGAACTACGAATTCACTGAAGCTGAAGATTTAGAAATTCTAGAAGAACTTAAAGATAATAAGATTCAATTAGATGATAATGTTGAAGAAAAGATTTCGTTATTTAGAAAAAACCAAGATTTAAGCGAAATCGACAAAAACTTGGATGATTTAATTAGTAAGGGTGCTTCAACTAAAGATAAGGTTGAAGATAACGTTAAAGCATTTTTAGGAACGCTTGGATCATCTAAAATTCTTAACTTTGGTGAAGAAATTCAAATTGCTAAATTACTTGGTAGTACTGATGAAGATACTAGAGAGTATGCAGTTAACCAATTAGTTACATCAAACCTAAGATTAGTTACTTCTATTGCTAAGAAATATTTAAACAGAGGTTTAGATTTCGTTGATTTAATTCAAGAGGGATCAATCGGATTGATGAAAGCGATTTCTAAGTTTAATTACAAACTAGGTAATAAGTTTTCAACTTATGCAACTTGATGGATTAGACAAGCCATTACTAGAGCGATTGCTGACCAAGCAAGAACGGTAAGAATTCCTGTTCATATGGTTGAAACAATCAACAAGTTGATCAAAACTGAAAGATTGCTAACTCAACAATTAGGACGTGATCCAACATTAGAAGAATTAACTGAAGCTATGGGTGGTCAAGTTAATGGATTTACTCCTAAAAAGATTGCAGATATTAAAAAACTAAACCAAGAACCGGTTTCATTAGATAAACCAATCGGTCACGATGAAGAATCGCAATTTGTTGATTTTGTTAAGGATCGTGATATCTTAAAACCAGACGAATATACTGAAAAACTAATTGTTACTGAACACATTAACGAATTATTCGTTAATACATTAACAAAAAAAGAAGAACAAATCATTCGTATGCGATATGGATTGCACCCTTGACACCAACAGATGACTTTAGAAGAAGTTGGTCAAAAGTTTAATGTAACAAGAGAAAGAATTCGTCAGATCGAATCTAAGGCTTTAAGAAAATTAAAACACCCTTCAAAAAATACAAGATTACGTTCTTTCTTAAAACATGACTCAGAAAATTAAAGCGATATCTCAACTTATTGATGATGCCTTCTTAGTGGCTGATGTCGGTTGTGACCATGGTTATCTTGGTATTGAATTAATTAAAAGTAATAAAGCACAATATGTGCTTAATGTTGATGTCAACTTATGTCCATTAAAACAAGCGATTGCTAATTCTCGAAAGATTGCTGGTAAAGAAAGAATTATCAATATTCTTAATGATGGTTTAAGTAATTTAAGTATTCAAAATCCAATTGATTATTGTGTAATTGCTGGTCTTGGAGTAACAAAGATTAATGAGATTATTAACAATTCTGTTGTTGAATTAAAAACATTAATTTTACAACCAGAAAAAAATCACATTAAGATGCGTTACTATCTAACAAAAAATAATTATCAGATTGTTGATGAGTTAATTGTTTTTGAAAGAAATCATTACTACTTAATTATTAAAGCGGTTAAAGTTAAAGATACTCAAGAGTTAACTGATACTGATTATGTAATAGGACCAATCCTAAAAAATCAAAACAGTCCAGAATTAATCGGATATATCAAGCAACAAAAAGAACTGATTGATCATATTCCAGTTGATGCAAGAAAGAAATTACAAGTTATTGCAATGACTGAATACGAAAATTTTCTTAACAACTCATGAAAATTAGAAGACTTACCGACTGAATCTTAAAGCAATTTCCGTTAAAAAATCAGTTAGCTTTTGATAATGCAAAGTTAATTAATCATAAAAATTTAAATAATGAATTAATTAAGCTTTTAATATGCGCTGATTATGATCGCTTTAACTTTGAATTAGCAAAAAAACACAATGCTAATCTAATTATTTCGCATCATCCGATGTTTATTGATCATAATGATTTAAAAAACGATTCATTTATAGCGAATGCTTATAAGGATTTTTATCAAAATAATCGTAGTTTTCTAGCATTACACACTGCATATGATTTTAATGAACGCGGTGCGCATTCATACTTTTTTAAACTACTTAATATCAGCAAATTCGATCCGACACCAATTAACAATTATTATCAGTTCGAACTTAATTGTTCATTAGATGAATTAATTTCTAGTTTAAAAAAAATCAAGTATATTGATCAAGTTCAATACTTATCAACATCTAAATTTAATAAAAAACTTAAAAAAGGTTTGATCTGTCTTGGTAGCGGTTATAGTTCTAATGATATAGACACGCAACTATTTAAGCAGTATGATTTACTAATTACTGGTGATTTAAAATGATCTTCATGAATCAATGCAATTAATCATGATATCAATGTAATTGATATAGGTCACCATGTTGAATCAATCTTTATTGATCATATTAATGAGTTGTTAGTTGAAAAATTTAATCATGAATTAAATAAAAATAAGTTGATTTTAGGGCACACTAAATTCAAGATCATTAAGAGGTAACATTATGAATCAAGCGGGATATATCAGTTTTTTAGTAATTTTTAGCTTAATAATTGGTTACTTATTTGGTTCGATTATGTTTGCAGATGTTGCTAGTATGATTTTTAAAAGAAACATTCGCGAACTAGGTTCAAAAAACCCTGGTACGACTAATTCATTTAGAGTGTTTCCTAAAAAGGTTGCAATCATAATCGGGTTTTTTGAAATTATTAAATCAGTAATTCCTTATGCGATTGTTTTTTTAATCTTCCAATATTGATTACGTGCTGAATTTCTTAGAATTAATCCTTCAGTTGTTAATAGGGTTTATTATTTAACATATTTAGCGCCGCTAGCAGCAATCTTTGGGCATATGTATCCGGTGTATTTTAAATTCAAAGGTGGTAAAGCTGTTGCTACTACAGCCGGATTTGTTTTTGTGGTATCACCTTGATGATTTTTAATCATTGGGATTACTTGGTGAACAATTACCTTGATTACTAAATATGTATCATTAGCATCAATAGTTTGTTTTGTTATCTTTTTATTCTTGCCATATATCCCTTGATTGGATTATCTGTGATGATTTAGTTTAGATAAGATTACATATTTAACTTATCAAAATGATTGATACATAATTGTGTTTTTTGCTATTTCCAACACTTTATTAAGTAGTTTGATTATCTGAAAACACCGCACAAACATCATCAGATTAATTAACAAACAAGAAAATAAGATTACTAAAAAGATTTAATTGTGGCTAGAAGAAGACAAACAGTAATAGCTGAAATCTTAGATCTACTGGACGATCTAAGATTGTTAATTCGAAGAGATGGCGGTGATCTTTCTTTTGAAGGTTATGAAAAAGGAATCGTTACCATAAGATTGTTAGGTAACTGTGATGGTTGTAGCCTTGTGGATATGACTTATAAAGATGGGGTTGAAAACATTTTAAAGTCAGAGATTCCTGAAGTGAAATCAGTTGTTTTAATTCAAAATAAAGAAGAAAATTCTAACAGTTTGGGAATTACCAAATCACCGTTATTTGGAGATTAAAAAATGATTAGATAGTTGCTATTTAGAATTATTTTTCTTCGTGTTAATTTATAATATAAATTAATGTAAATAATATATATATTAAGGAGCCAAGATAAATGAAAGTTATCGTTTTAGGATCATCTCATGGTGGGTTTGAAGCTTGTAATGAAGTTTTAGAACTTTACCCAGATGCTCAAGTTCACTGGTATGAAAAAGGAGATTTCATCTCATTCTTATCATGTGGTATGCAATTATACCTAGAAGGAATCGTTAAAGATGTTGATACAATTCGTTACTCAAACGAACAATCAATGTCTGCTAAAGGTGTAAAAGTATTCAAACAAACACAAATTACAAAAATTAATCCTGATGAACACACAATTGAAGTATTAGATTTAGTATCTAATAAATCAAGAGTTGAATCTTATGATAAGTTAATCATTAGCCCAGGATCTGTTCCACGAAAATTAAACGTTCCAGGACAAGACCTTGAAAACGTTTACTATATGAGAGGACGTGCATGAGCTAAGAAGATTCGTGGTAAGATTGAAGATCCTAAGGTTAAAAATGTTGTAGTTGTAGGTAGTGGTTACATTGGTATTGAAGCTGCTCAAGCTTTTGCTAAAGCTAAGAAAAATGTAACAGTTGTTGATATTACTCCAACAATCTTACCTACTTACTTAGATAAGGAATTCACTTCAGTATTACAATCTGAAATGGAAAAACATGGTGTTCAATTTTCATTAAGTGATGGTGTTACTAAGTTTGAAGGAACTGATAAGTTAACTGCTGTAGTTACTTCTAAAAAATCAATTCCAGCTGATTTAGTAGTAGTAGCTGCTGGTGTAGTTCCAAACACTGAATGATTAAAAGGTGTTGTTGAATTATTACCAAACGGATTCATTAAAACTGATGAATACCAAAGAGCAAGTGCTAAAGACGTGTTCGCAGTTGGTGATGCTACATTAATTAAGTTTAACCCTGCTAACATTGATATCAGCATTGCATTAGCAACAAACGCTAGAAAACAAGGAAGATATGCTGCTAAAAACTTAGTTGAAGCTAAACACAAATTCCCTGGTATTCAAGGTTCATCTGCTCTATCAGTATTTGAATACAAGTTCGCTTCAACTGGTATTAATGAAGCTTTTGCTAAGAAATTAAACCTTGAAATCGACAGTGTTATAGTTAATGACTACTACAAGATGAGCTTTGTTCCTGAAGAATTAAAAGCTAAGGTAATGTTCAAGTTAATCTTTGATAAGAAGACTAAAGTTGTATTGGGTGGTCAAATTATGTCTAAGCATGATTTAACAGCTAACATTAACGCAATCTCATTAGCAGTTTACAACAAGATGACTGTTGATCAATTAGCTTACGCAGACTTCTTCTTCCAACCAGAATTTGTTGAACCATGAAACGTAATCAACACTGCTGGTTTAATGGCAATGAGAAAGAAATAATTGCTTAACCAATCAATAAACTAAAAATGACTAGGTAAATTACCTAGTCATTTTTTTAGTTGCATTTTTATTTTTTATTCTTCTTTTTGGGGTTGTAATAGCGATTGTTTCTGGCCATTTTAAATAAGAAGAAACTAATAATTCCAATCAAGGAGCTAATTAATAATGAAGCAATACTAATTACGATAATGTTGGTTGTTGTTAAACCTTCTTCTGGTTTTGTTACTGCAAGAATCGTAAAGATCATCCCAAAGAAGTTAATAAACCCAATGAATAGAGCAACCACATAAGCGATTACCATCGTTTTTCTTTCAAAATCCTTTTTAAGCAGTGCGTCTTTTTGTTTAATCGTACCCACTAAAATATCAATTGAAGATTTAATGCTTGATACCTGGTCGATCTTTTTAACTATTATTTTAATTGCAGGTATCCCATAAAAATCATCGTATCAGTCAAACTTTAAGTTTTCAAGAGCTTCAATCTTTTGACGATAAAAATTAGACGTCTTAACAATTCGGTCATTATTAAAGTCGTATTCAATATCGTGGTGGATCCACTTACGACTTTCTGAATAAATGATTGCTCATACATAAAAATTAAGTAACTGTCGGTTATCTTTTTTAATGATTACAAAATCATTAGAAGAGTTAATAAAACTAATGTAGTTCTTATTAATCTCCACTTCAGATTGATTAATATCCTTGATGATTGTTTTTTTTGAACCTTCAGTAATATACATATTTTTTAAGTTCTTAATCAAATCACTATATTTAACAATCTGTGTTGTGTTTGAGTTTAATCCAAATCTATTTGGATTAATAATTAATGAATAGATTAAAAAGATTGATTGATGTTTTAATAAAAAATCACTTGATGAAGCAAATACTTCTTGATCTTTTACTTGCAATTCTAAGAAGTTAATTGATGTATTAAATGCCTCATAGTCCTGGGCAGCTTGCTCTTTTTTAGCCGCGTTAACTAATCCATCAATGTCATCAATTTTGTTTCAATCAATTTTAGTTGAATTCTTTTTTATGTAACTGTTCTTTAAATGTTTTGATAACTCAATAAAATCATTAAAAGGTCTTTGATCCGGGTCGCTTTTAATCTGAGTTGGGTTTTTTAAGATGCTTAAGATTAATTCTGGATTTTCTGAGTTAAAGTAAGACTTTAATTCTTGATACAATGCAAGATTAATCATTGTTAGATTCATGATCGCATAGAATAAATCATCTTTAATGCGATTCTTTTTTTCTTGATCGTAATCTTTGTGTGATAAGAATTTATCAGTAATTAAATTATCTCAGTTACTTTTTAACACTTCATAACTTAATGATTTCTTATAAATATTTTTATTAAGGTTATTTTGTTGTTCTTTGTTAGATTTCTTATCAAAATTTGATAAAAAATCATCATTATCAATGATATCAATAATGTTGTTTAGTGATAGTGGTGAAATTTGTTTGTAAATAAAATATTTAATTAGCGAAATTAAATAAATTTTTTCATAAACTAATTCTTCGTTTAGTGAATCGTCTTGAAGATTTAATACTTCAAAACTAAATGAACCAGATAAGATTTTGTTTTCTTCATTAAGATAGAACCATAGATCAATTCTGTGAGCGTATTGATAAAGATAGCTATCCTTATTTACGTCAATAAAATATTTATATCGACGTTCTTCATATTCATTATGAATTAGTTCGTTTACGACAACTTCTTTTTCAGCAATATATAGTGGTTCGTGAAATTGATCATAACCTAAAACCTTAAAGAAGTCATTATTAGATGATCCAGTTTTTGAAACGATTTTTTTAAGTGCTAAGTTAAGCATCAATTTAATGCGATCTTTTCTTGTTAGATCATCTAATTCTTTAAGTTTTTCCAACTCTTCTTCATCAAGTTTGGTCTTAATTTTAGGTAGGATTTTGTTAACAAAATACTTATTTGGGTGCTGTTGTAAACTGTTAAAAAACTTGACATTAACGTTGTCAATATAAAAAGGATAAGTTGTATTAATGCTTAGTTTTTCTAAAATTTTCTTGTCAAAATCCATATCGAATAATTATGTAATATTTTTAATAATAATGATGAGTTAAAAAAGTTTATATCTTTGCTAAAATCAGTTATTTTTGCCGCTTTTTCTTAAAATAACTAACTGTTAAAATGATTAGTAAAATCGATGCTAACAATGTTCCTGTACTAATAACAACTAGACTGGGAATATTTTTACCCGAAATACTTAAATCGTCTTGAGTAACTGGTAAGATTGAAAAGATTGTTGTTAAGAAGTCCATTACACCAAATAAGAATGCAGAAATAATCCCTAGGATCAAATATTTTCTTTCTTTAGATTTACCATACATCTGATCATCACGGTTAATCGTTTTAATGAACTGATTAATCGTGTTATCAAAATCGTTGTATTTTAACAATTTACTAATAACAATTTCGATATGACCTAGTCCATAGATCTTTTTAGCAGTATAGTATTTTAACTGATCAAGTTGGTTTAACAATACTCTCATGATCTGAGGTTGAGTGTTTTTTAGTTTATAGAATTTATTTGAAATACTTATGTACTTAGCTTCATATAAGTTTTCATATATCAACGCTCAGTTATAAATTTCAAATAAATTGAGCGATTCAAAATTACTTTTAATAATTAAAAAATCTTTATTTGAATTAATAAAACACTCATAGTTTGGATTTAATTCACATAAAACTGCATCGTGTTTTTTTTGATAATCAATATTATCATAGATATGAAAATTAGTAAATGATTCTAATAGTTGATCAAATTTTGAATTAACGTATTCAACATTATCTAATCCAAATAATTCTGGATACATTAATAGCAAGATAATCTTGTTATAGTTTTCTAATTTATGGTCTGTTAAAGAGATCTCAAAGTTTAAAATTTGATCAGATAACGAACGCTGTTCGAATTGATAAAGATCATAAAACTCATTAATCAGATCTAATGCGTCTTCTAAGTTGTCTACTTCTTCTTGATGTAAATCTAGATCGTGATTAAAAAAGTATTTACTATTTACATAATTGAATAAGTTTAAGAAATCTAATTCAGCATGAGTATTAGATTTAACGTTACTCAAGTTAGTTTTTCTTTGAATAAAATCTAAAAAACTAATCGGTTTTTTAGATTGAAAAAAAGCTTTAAGATCTTCGTAGATCATTAAAATGATAAAGTTTAAGATATTTATCGCGTAAAAAAATTCTTCATGATCTATATGCAAATTATTCGCTTCGTCGATATGATGTAAAGTTGAGATAAATTGACTCTTAAACTTCGAAGTTAAATAAATTGATTTATCTTCTTTATTAATAGTTAAATCTTCAAACAAGCGCACCTGATTTCTTAAGGAATTATTCATAAAGTGCTCTTTAATAAAATTTTTAACAAAATAATTGCGATATACGTGCTTAATTAATTGTTCAAGATCAACTTCAACAGCTTGCTTGAAAAAAACAAAATTACCCGAAATAATTCGGTTAGATTCATCAAACAAAATGTTGATCTGAATCTTATCGCAATACTGTTTAAGATAAGAATAATCTTCAACATACATTTCAAAAACAAATCTTAAATCTTGCGATTTTTTTGCTTCAATCTCAAAATCATTGTTAATATTAGAAATATTAAGATAAACCGCTTCACCATATTCATCATGGCGAATCACATCAAAGTGGTTTAGATTTGTTGTACCAATAATACTATTAATCTTCTTTAAAGAAAAATTAATAATATCACCAATCGATTCTTCATTTAATAGTGATTGAACATCAAAAAACTCTTCGTTATTAGCTTTTAATAACTTGTAGTTTTTCTTAGAAATTTTTTGTGATGAACTATTAAACAGATTTGAATCAAAAAAACTCTTGTTAATCTTTTGAATATTGAAATTAACAATGTTTTTTATATCAAGATTACAACTGTTTTCGTTTTTATTATTAATTAGCTCCATATCAAACAAATCAATTATAAATTTTTAATTTAAATTAAAAAAGAGAATCCAAGAACTACTTTATTATGTTATATAATAAATAGAATTATGTCAAAGTTATCCATTATATACTATCTAAGTCAAGAAGTGATCAATTTAAAGAATTCTTTAAATTCTTTATTTAGTATGAGCAATCTCAAAGATCATGAATTAATCTTTATTAATGATGATGTTAATGAGAGTGTGATTAAGATTTGACAAAATGAATTAAGTAAGCATAGCGATCTCAATTACCAGATTGTGAATGTTTCACAATCTTTAGGAATGAGCGAAGCTTACAATCTAGGTGCTAGAGTAGCAAATGAGAAGTACACCTTGTTTACTAATCAACTAATTATTTTTAAGCAAAATTTCTTAGACGAATTTAGTGCAGCTATTGAAAGTTTAGATGATGATGTTGATGTAATCAATTACTTGATTGATGAACCTGCTTTTTATGACCAGAAAAAAGATTCAACAAGCAATAAAGAAAACAAGTTAATTGTTTATGATGAATTTAGTGTTGATCTGATTGCTAATCATTCATTAAACTTCTATGATAAGGTGTTTAAAACAAAGTTATTAGTTGATAACAAGATTAAGTTCAATGTTACTCACTACCAACCAGGAATATTTATCTTGAAAGTATATGGAAAAGCTAAGAAGGTTGCAGCTTTAAAAATGATCTTAGCTAAAAGAAGAAATGAGATTAATTTGAACAACAACATCTATGATGTATTATTTCAAATCAATCAGTTCAACCAATTAAAAACATATAATGACTGGAATGAAAGTTATTATGATAAACTGGAGTTTTGTGCGATCATTATGGCGTTTTATCATTTCATTTCGTTGGTAATTAATTCAAATTTCCCAGATAAAGATAAACGCAATGCGATTAAGATCGCAAGAGAATTAGTTTTACGTTTATACCCTAAGTATGAAAAGAACAAATTCTTAGAATTAATTAATAATCCAAATTGAAAGAACTACTTCATCAAGTTTAAACCGCGTTTATCTTGAATTCAAGCAAAGTTTGATGCTGATAAATAATGAACGTTATTTTTTATAACGAAACTACTAAGACTAAAACTCAATACCAACTAGCTTCAGCAACTAAAAGAATATTTGCTGGATTTTTTGATTTAGTATTTGCAAGTTTAATTAGCATGGGTTTAAATTATTTAATCAACTTTTTATTTGAAAAGTTTTGAACTAATTATTCGGTTGGTCTTTATATTTTATTAGTTGGTTTGATTAGCTTTTTAATTTATAGCAGTTATTTTATTTTAGTTCCGTGACTTACTAAAGGTAAGACTTTATTTAGGTTAGCGTTTAAACTTCAATTAGTAGAACGAACTAAACTAAAAAAATATTTAGGGCACTTGTTTTTACATAATTTGTTGATCTATTTATTTTTAGTTGTTATTTTAATTTTAATGGGATTATCATTGTTTGCTTTTAACAATAATGAACAAAAACAAATTCTTGGTTTGTTTATTAAAAATAACATATTAGATCAACCGGTTAAATTTATTATTTTTGTTAGTTTTTTCCGTGGAATTTATGCAATTTATGCAATCATTTTATTTGTTATTTTTATCTTTGTTGCAATAAATTCGAGAAAACTAACATTACATGATAAGATGGCTAGTTTAGTTATGATTGATCTTAAAACCAATACCAATGCATATCAACAAGTTGAAGATAAAAATAAAAGTAATAAGATTGATATCAATCTACCAGGGAATATTGAAATTAACGACCTTTAATTATGCAGGATTATCTAAAATCTTTAAACAAGCAACAGTACGATGTTGTTACAAGTGATTTAATTCCAATTTTTGTTGTAGCTGGTGCTGGAACTGGTAAGACAAAAGTTTTAACGTCTCGGATAGCTTATTTAATTGAGCATTTTCATATTCCAGAATATCGAATATTAGCAATTACATTTACTAATAAAGCTGCTAAAGAAATGCAGCATCGTCTTGAACGTTTACTTAATCAAGAAAAAGCGCAAGTAAACTTTAGAACTTTTCATGGTTTTTGTGCACAAGTTCTAAGAGAAGAAGTTAGTAATATCGATCGTTTAAACGATCGATTCAATATCTTAGATGAAGTTGATCAAGCTAAATTGGTTGAAGATTTATTAAAATCACAAAAATACGAATATTATTACACTCAATATGCTGATTTTAAAAAAGCAAAGGTGATGAGTATTATTAATGATGCTAAAACTTATAACTTAGATTTAGTTGAATTCTTATCATCAGACTTTAATAAACTGGGTGAAGATCACATCATCACCCCCAATTTAGTACAACCGTTAAATAACTTTTATCACGATTATCAAAAAGCTTTAAAAGAACTTAATGCAATTGATTTTAATGATCTATTAAATATTGCTTATGATCTGTTTTTAAATGATCCTGTTGTTCTTAAAAAATGACAAAAACGTTATGATGCTATTTTAGTTGATGAGTTTCAGGATGCTAACGAAATTCAGTATAAGATTGTAAAACTACTAAGACAAGAAAATCACAACTTTTTATTTGTTGGTGATCCTGATCAATCTATTTATGGTTGACGTGGTGCTCATAGTGAAATTGGTGACTCGATTAGATTTGATTTTAACGACTTAGTTGTTAAGTATTTAACGCAAAATTACCGTTCAAAACAAAGCATTTTGAATTTAGCTAACGATGCAATTAAGATGAACAATAGACGTTATTTTAAATCGTTATTATCACATGATTTAACTGATTTAGGAACAAAACCAATATGAATTAATTTTAGTAATATTGAGTACCAAAACCGTTTTGTTATCGATAAAATTAAAGAATTAGTTGCATCTAAAGATTATACTTATGGTGATTTTGCTATCTTATACCGAACTAATTTTAGTTCAGTGTCTTTAGAACGATTAATTAAAGAAAATCGTATCCCATATGAGATTTTTGGTGGTTACAAATTTTTTTTAAGAAAAGAAATTAAAGACCTAATCGGTTATCTTAAATTAGTTGATACTAATGATGACATTGCTTTTGATCGTATTATCAACACACCAAGAAGAATGATTGGTGATATGAGTGTTAGTATCATCAAACAGTTAGCTAATAAAAAGAATATTACCGAATATGAAGCGCTTGATTATTTAGATGAATCTGAATTAAAACCAAATGTTAAAAAAAGCGCGCAAAAATTTAAAAAAATGATCGATGAATTACGTGCAAATCAAAGCAATTGAACGGTTTATCAAACATTAAATGAAATAATAAAACAAACTAATTATTATGATCATTTAACCGAGACAAGTAAGCACGATAGCGTTAATGAGTTTATCGATTTCTTAAACAAATATGAAAAAGAATACGAAGCAGATTTTGATACGAAATTAACAATTAATGATTTTATTCAAAATCTAGCACTTGAAAGCGATCTTGATAATAACCAACCAACATATAACAAGAATGCACTTAAGTTAATGACAATTCACAGCGCTAAAGGTCTAGAATTTAAAAATGTTTTTATTATTAATATGAATGAAAACATCTTACCAAGCAGTCGTGCTATTGCTGCAACAAATAGCAAAGCTAAATTAGCTGAAGAACGCAGAATTGTATATGTGGCTTATACTAGAGCTAAACACAACCTTTGATTATGTTCTAACCAAGATTATGATGCGCGATCAAAAGAATCTTACCAACCTTCTAGATTCTTATACGAATTAAGTGATTTAGTCCTTGATAAGCAAGATCAATCTAAGAATTATTTTGATAAACACAATTTTTTAACAGATGATGATGGCTGATTTAATTCTAAAAAATCATCATCTAAATTAGATGCTTGAAATTCCACTAATGAAGTTGAGCATAACTATTTTGTTGGTGAGATCATTTATCACCAATTATATGGTGAAGGAATTGTAAGAGAAGTTGATGATCTAACAATTAAGGTTAGCTTCAAAGATAAAAAAGCTGGAACTAAAGATCTAATTAAAAACCACAGACTGATTACTTATGCAAAATAAGCAAATAGTAAGAAAACAGCTAATTGAATTAGCAAAACAATTTGCTAATACACCTAATAAGCAACTTATTGATAAGCAATTAACTAATTTAGTTTATCAATTTATAAAGCGTCAAAATTTTAAAAAAATTGGATTATTTAGTAGTTTATTTTATGAATATAAAACTACTGATTTAATTAATCTTCTATTAGATGATGGTTATCAGATTTATCTACCTAGAGTAGATAATGATCTAATGGACTTTTATCTGATCGACAACTTGAATTTCGACTTTGATACGAAATTTCAGATTAAACAACCACTAGCCAATCCAAACAATTTAAATAACAATCTAGATTTATTTATTATTCCGATTGTTGGATATAATTCCAACAAAATTCGGCTAGGACATGGTAAAGGTTACTATGATAGATTTTTTAATAATTTAAAATATAGCAATTACAAGATAGCTATAGCATATGATTTTATGCTGAATGATCAATTTGAAATCTATGATCATGATCTTCAAATTGATCAGATATTTTGTATTGATTAATTTGATATAGAAAACATTATGAACATTCTTTTTCTAGGAGACATTTTTGGAAATAATGGTCGAAGGATCATTAAGAAACATCTAAAAAACTTGATAAAACAACATCAAGTAGATTTTGTGATTGCTAATGCAGAAAACTGCACTCATGGTAAAGGTTTAAATAAAGATCATTACGATGAATTGATGAGTTATGGTATTGATTTCTTTACGATGGGCAATCATACCTGGGCTAAAAAAGAAGTGATAGAGATCTTAAAGAATCAACCTAATATTGTTCGCCCACTAAATCTGCATGATAGCTTTGAATATGCAGATCTTGGTGTAGGAACAAATGTTATCCAAGTTAATAATAAAAGAATTAGAATTACCAACCTGTTAGGTGAAGGGGTAAAACTGAATTTCAAATTAACCAATCCGTTTTATTGTCTAGATGATCTAATTAAGATGAGTGATGATGATCTGCATATTGTTGATTTTCATGCTGAAACAACTAGTGAAAAAAATGCTTTAGCGGTTTATTTTGATGGTCGTGTCTCTGCAATTTTAGGAACCCACACTCATGTTCCAACAGCCGATCTAAGAGTTACTCCCAAAGGAATGGTATATGTAACTGATGTGGGAATGTGTGGTCCTGGTTATGGAAGTATTATTGGTGCTAAAGCGCAAAACGTGCTTACAAAATTCTTACACCCGCATGCTAGATTTAGTTTAGAAGTTTCTAAACTAGGAGCGCAATTCAACGCTGTTTTAATGCAGTTTGATGATAATACCAATAAGGCGATTGGTGCTAAAAGAATTCAGATCTTAGAAGATGATGTTGATAACTATCTAAAAGAAGACTTTTCTTCAATTTAAAACGATCTGTAAATTATAAAACCTTATGATCTTAGTCATAAGGTTTTATTTTCGTGATTTAAAAAATGAACAAGTTTATTTTATAAAATGTTTAACTTCTTAGCTTCTGCTCTTAGTTGTTCTCTAAAATCTGGGTGAGCTAAACTGATTAATGCTTCTGCTCTTTCTGAACTTGATAAACCTTTTAGGTTTACTGCACCATATTCAGTAACCACTCAGTGAGTATCATTTCTTGGTGTTGTTACTGGTCCGCTTAGTTTGGGAACGATCTTTGAGAACTTCTTATTTGATGTTCTTGAAGTTAGTGCGATAATTGATTTACCATTCTTAGATAAATATGCGCCCCTAACAAAGTCTAATTGTCCACCAGAAGCTGAGTATTGGTGACCTTTTAAGTGTTCAGAGTTACACGCTCCTGTTAGATCGATTTCGATCGTTGAGTTAATACTAATTACGTTATCGTTTTTAGCAATTACTGAAGGGTCATTAACATAATCTACTGGATAACTTGATAAGGTTGGGTTGCGATGTAATAATTCATACATCTCTTTATCACCAATTGCAAACGTATAAACAGATTTACCTTTGTTAATATTTTTCTTAGTGTTTGTTACAGCACCTGCATGAATTAGGTGAATCATCCCCTTTGTTAATACTTCAGTATGAATTCCTAAATCTTTATGATTCTTTAACTTTTCACAAACTAAGTTAGGCAAACCACCAACACCCATTTGAATCGTAGCACCATCTGGTACCATCTTAGCGATCGTTTCAGCAATCTTAATCTCTTCTTCTTTAGGTTCAGTATCAGGCATTTCAAGTAAAGGAACGTTGTTTTCAACAATCGCAGCTACTTGCGAAACGTGAATCACGTTTTCAGATCCATATGTATATGGAACATTTTCATTCACTTCAACAATTAAATTTTTTACGTTTTTAACTAAAGCGCTTGCATAATCATTTGATAAACCTAAGCTCATAAAACCAAATTTATCCATTGGTGATACCATCGTAACAAATGTGTCTGGCTTAATCACTTCAGTAAATACTTTGGGTGCTTGAGAGAAATGGCAAGGATGGAACATTACGCGTTTTTCGCCATTTTCTTGATCAATCTTAGCGTTAATCTTTCTTTCAATTTCACTAATGAAAAACGAGTGAGGAACAATAATCTTATTTAAATCTCAATCTAAAATTGTATTTCGAGTGTGTTCTCTTGAAGAGAAATAATAAGCATCAAGTCTGGTATAACCACCGTTTCTAGCTTTATTTGCAATCGCTTCAAACAAAGCTTTTGGTTGCATAAAATGCATCGGAAAAGCAAAACGAGTTTTGTCTTTAATTAATTCAATCGCCTTATCGGGTGTTGTTAGTTTCTCTTTATAGATTGCGTGTACGTCTTTCATATTTTTATAACCTAATTCGTTTAATTAAAATCCTAATAATTAGTCTTATCTTCAATTGTGTTATTATCACGTTTATGTACTAAAACAGTACGTTTAAAGCTAATAACTTCTTTACCATCTTGATTTATGCCGCGTGTTAATACAGTTACAATTCCTTGAGTTGGACGACTTTTAGATTCACGTTTAGATAAGATTGTTGATTCAGCATAAATCGTATCACCCGCAAATACCGGGTTGGTTAACCGCACTTCATCTCATCCTAAGTTAGCAACTACCTTACCACTAATTGAATTTACAGACATTCCTGTAACTAACGCTAAAGTAAATGTTGAATCAACTAATAGTTTCTTTCATTCAGTTTTATCAGCATAATTTTGATCAAAGTGTACTTGTTGGGGGTTTAATGTTAATAATGTAAACCAAACATTATCAACGTCTAAAACGGTTCTTCCTGGGCGGTGTTCAAAAATATCACCTACGTTAAAATCTTCGTAATATAAACCAGTAGTTTCACGGTAGCGGTTTTCACCCACTTTTTTATATCGACTTATTTTAGATGTATCGCTCATTATTTTTGCTCCTCGTATTTTTTAATAATGTATTTTGCTTTTTCAATATTTGCTATATCTATCATTTCGCCACCTAAATTAGAAGCGCCTTTTTCATTTAAGATTTCAATTATTTTTTTTGCTCTCAAGTATTCTTGTTCACTTACTAAATAAACTGAATCAATTCATTCAATGTGTTTGGGATGAATTGCACCTTTATACGTAATTCCATTTTTCTTATTGTATTTGCATATATCGATAACTTTTTGTTGGTTGTTGATATCAAACTCAGGAGCATCGATATAAATGATTTTGTTAGCTTTAGCATATAATGCTAAATCTAATTTAACCTTATTAACTACTTCTGATTCAATTTCACAATTTAAATCAGACGAAAGATCATTTGTACCTAAAAAGATTGCGTAAAAATAATTTGATTGCTCTTTAGCTAATTTAATTTGCATAATCTCATGGTATCCAACTGCAGATTCAATAATTAAAATTAGTTTTTGTTCAGCGTTTCTTGTTTTTAGAAAATCAATTGCGTTTTCTAAAACAACACGACTTTCGAACTTAGGTAAAACAATATAATCAAAATTAATTTTCTTATTAAACAGATAAGTTAATTCGTTAATGTAGTTCTCTGGATTGCATCGAATTGCTATTTTAACGTCGTTAATTTTGTTAGCATTTAAAGCTAAAAAATCACCAAGTTGTTTTAGTGCTAACTCTTTATCTTTTGCTAGAACACTGTCCTCTAAATCGTAGATCAAACAATAAGGACTTAGTGTTAAACTTTTTGTTAAGAATTTTTCACTAATTGCTGGAATAAATAAAAAGGTATTGGAGTGCTTCATATTAATGTATCTTGATATTTTATGATGTGTAAGATTGCTAAAAAAAAGACCTGAATCACTTTTTTAATTAATTACACATATTTATTTTGTTTTATTGATTAATTTATTGGTATTTTATACATTATTTTTTTATGAAACTTTGATAGCTTAAAAGATCAAAATACCTAGCTGTTTTTATCAGTATTTTTTTGTTTGATGTATAGCAATTAAAAATTAGGTGCTGATTCGATTGATTTCCAAAAACAATCCGTTCTGATATTTTGGACGTTTTTTAAGCTAAAAAAACGGTCTTTTTTTCTTGAAATAAAATTTAAACAACACCTTGAATTAATCAATATTAAGCTTAAAAATTGAATTGGTGAATAATTGAGTTGAAATGATAAATATGAGATCTATATTTCATCTTGGTTCATGTTTTTACTTATCTTTATAATTATTATTTCTAGTATAAAAATTAGTTTAACGATTATTTAAAAGCTCTAATAAAAATAAATTTAAATTATTTGTAAACTAATAATTTAAATATCCAGGATTAAAAGCTTGGATCAACTTATCTACTAGTTTGCACCGAACCAATCTTAATGTATTGTTCGTATATTTCATTAATTGAGAACTGATGTTCTCTAAATTCAAAAATTCGATTCTTTTCAAGAATCAGATCGTGTAACAAATTATCAATTTTTAATTGATCGCTGCAATATAGATAGAACACTTGTTTATCTTTTTTATAAATCCAGTTAAATCCAGTCTTATTCAAGATCTTGATTGCAGCTTGTTGATCGCTTACTTTTAGAATGTACTTTTTGTATTTGCTATTAGATTGATTAATCTCATTAAGATCACCACTGAATACAACCTTACCACCATCTAGAATGGTGATACTATCAGCATACTGATCAACTTCAGTTAGTACGTGTGATGAGATGAAGATTGATGTTTGAGATTGTTTTTGTAGTTGTTTAATGAAATCCATGAATTCCATTCTTGCTTTAGGATCTAAGTTAGCAGTTGGTTCATCCAAGATTAATAGTTCAGGATCACTTAATAAAGATTGAATCAAGATGATTTTTTTCTTCTGACCAGAAGAAAATTTGTTTGGATTAGTTTTTGCTAACTTGATCATATTAAACTCTTCAAGTTTACTGTGAACTTTTTTTTCGGCTTCAACTGTAGATAATCCTGACAAACGTCCCATTCAAACTAAATATTGGAATGTGTTTAGCGTGTTAGCAAAACGCGAAACTTCAGGCACATAACCAATTGCCTTTCTTGCTTGTGGGTTAGTGCTATCAACCCTATTAATTAAGATCATTCCGCTCGTCTTTTTGAATGCGCCAATAATTGTTTTAATCGTAGTGGTTTTACCTGCTCCATTAGCACCAATAAAAACATGATACTGGTTTTTCTTAACAACAAAATTTAAATTGTTAATCACCGGCGGTTGTTTTTTCTTAAATTGTTTGGTTAAATTAATAACTTCTAAAATCTTGTCGTTATGCATAGTCTTTTGAATAATATAGTACAGATGATGCGCCTAATAGTCCAATTGAAATTAGTGATAAAATTAGCACAATTAATCAAGGGTTAACGATTGGTTTTTTAGATATTACATAAGTATCATTTAGTTGATCTTGACGAATTGCGTTGGGATATAAGTTAATATAATAATCACGTTTTTTACCCTTACCTTCAACCTGTTCAATAATTTGAGAGATGCTAACAAGTTGGGTCATGTAAATTGCTACATACTCATTAAAGAGCTGTTGATAGAACAATATCTTTAAATCATTAACTGTTAAATCTTTTAAATCTAAATTGTTTAAAAAGTTTTGTAATAACAACTTAACAAAAAGGTTGTTAGCTAAATTATTATCAATAATTTGTTGCAGACTAAAGTTTTTTAGTTGATCAAATAACTTATCATTATCAAGGATCGTTTGGGTGTATTTTTTAAACTTCTTGATCTTTGCTAAACTATTCGTATCAGCCAACGCATAGAATAAATTCACTCGTTTTTTATATGCGTTGATAGCTTTTTGTTCATTAGTTTTTGCATCAGATTGTTCAAAGTTTTTAGTAAATTCATACATCAAGTTTGGTGAACGCAACAAGTCATTTAGAATTGCTAGATCTGGTGAAATTTTAACGATTAAATCGTTAAGAGTTAGATTGTTCAGATTGCTAATTTCATTAGCATACTTATCAAATAACGATGATAATAATGTTGCGATTGAACGTTGTTGACTGTTTTTATTTGAAGTGAATACATCTTGATAAAAGATCTTATAGGTTTCAGCTAATAAATCATCATTATTTTCATTCTTTTTATAAAGATCAAAATCAGCAGTTTTAACCGTATAGTTATTTTGATCATCATCTAAATAACTATACTTAGGTGGATCGATTACACGAATGATCGACGTTGATGATTTTTCAGGTGTTGGAGATGATAAGAAAACTTTGTATTGTTGTAGTTGTAATAATCCGTTTTCGTTTGGTCTTTGTACGTATAGATTAATGTTGTAAAAATCGTTTGGATCAAATACACGATCAAAAATGATGCGCGTGTTAGAGGGTAAGAAACTGATGTTACCACTATTTTCGTAAGATAAGCTGTTAAGGTTGTAAATTGAGTTTAATGCGTTACCCAAATTGAAATAAAATGATTGGTTAAAAAAAGTGCTTGCTTCTGCTTGCTCATATAACTGTTTGATATTTTGATCACTTTTAGTTGGATTAGGTTCATAAACAATATTTTGTCCAACTGGTTGGTTGTTTTTATTTAATTGATTAGTTAATAATGAACGATCAACCAAAACATGTTGTGAATCACTTAACACCCTTGAAGGTGATTTGAAAAACAAAGCTGATAAGGGTGTTTGGAAATTCATTAAGAATGTCGCCAAGAACACAATTACAATTGTGCTGTTTTTTGATAAACCAAATGAAATTAGAATTGAAACCGAACCAAAAAATAACGAGTTAATAAAGTTTCCAATAAAAATTCCTAACATTAAGTCTTTCATATTTTGGAGTTTAAACTCGGGATTGACCTTAGCAATCAAAGCGCTAAAAATCAATAAAAAACTAAAGACCAAACACGTTAAAATCAATACTAAAAACTTTGCTGATACATATATCTTCCGTGATACAGGTTTGGAAATAACAATAATCTCAGTTCCATCAGATACACCATCCTTAAATAAGAACATCGCAACCATGATTCCAAAGATTGAAGCGACCGGAATTAAAAAGGTTGATACATGGATTACTGGATTATTCCAATAGTTAGCAGGTGAAGTTTTTTGATATAAGGGAAAGATTAACAAAATCACCAAAAGCATTGCAAAATGAGTGCCAAAAGTTGCTCAAACGAAAGGTTTTTTAATAATTTGTCTAATTAAAAAAGCAAAATAGACTCAAAATGGTTTTTGTTGTTTCACGCGGTTTATTTAATAAAAAAAATCTTGGCGATTAATTAAAAGCCAAGATAATTTTATTATTTAATTATTTACAAAAGAGTTTTTTGTATATTTCCTTGTATTCCTTAACTGGGATAATCTCTAAATCTTTTAAGATCTCTTTTGGAACTTCATCTAAGTGGTTTTCGTTTTTCTCAGGTAAGAAGATCGTACGAACGCCACCACGATGTGCTGAAATCGTTTTTTCTTTAACCCCACCAATAGGTAGAACTTTACCTCTTAAAGTAATTTCACCAGTCATCGCTACTGATGGACTAACTTTTTTATTAGTAAAGGCTGAGATAATCGCAGTTGTTAGTGCCGTACCTGCACTTGGACCATCTTTTGGAATTCCCCCACTTGGAACGTGTATATGAAGATCGACTTTTTGGAATATTTCATAATCAATCCCAAACTCAGCAGCGTTTGCTTTTACATAACCTAAAGCAACGTTAGCCGATTCTTTCATCGTTTCTTTTAAGTTACCAGTAATCACAACATTACCCTTACCACCTTGGGCAATACTTACTTCAATTGGTAATAGATCTCCGCCATATTGGGTGTAAGCCATTCCATTAACGATCCCAGGGATTGAGAATTCATCTTTTTGGGTGTAATCAAACACTTCTTTTTTCAAGTAGTGTTTTACTTCAGGTATATTGATTACTTGTTTTTTTAACTTCTTATCTCTTAAGCTTGCTACTAAGAACTTACGAACGATCTGTTTTAATACCCGTTCAAGACTTCTTACACCAGCTTCTTTAGTGAAGTGCTTAATGATGTACATAATTGATTCATCACTAAAGCTTAGATCATTATCTGATAATTCTGCTTCTTTTAATGATCTAGGAATTAAATAATTCTTAGCGATCGATAATTTTTCATGTTCAGTATATGAAGTTAATTCAATAATCTCCATTCTGTCATAAAGCGCTTCAGGAATTCCCTCAACGTAGTTAGCAGTTGCTACAAACATTGCGCTTGATAAATCATAATCTTCTTCAATGTAGTTATCATTGAATTTGTTATTTAATTCTGGATCAAGCACTTCTAATAATGCTGCTGTTGGATCACCGTGGTTAACTGATTGACCCATCTTGTCGATTTCATCTAATAAGAACAACGGATTGATCACCCCAGCTTTTTTCATTCCCTTGATAATTCTACCAGGCATTGAACCTACATAAGTTCTTCTGTGTCCACGAATTTCTGATTCATCGTGTACACCACCAAGCGAAATCTTAACAAATTCTTTGTTAAGTGCTTCAGCAATTGATTTAGCTAATGATGATTTACCAACTCCAGGAGGACCAACTAAACACATAATTGGACCTTTAGCATTTTTAGATCTCATTGCTAATGCTAAGTATTCAATGATCTTTTCTTTAACTTTAGATAGACCGTAATGGTTATTATCTAAGGTTTTAGTTACTTTTTCAATCTCAAAGTTATCTTCTTTAGTCTGTCATCAAGGTAAGTTAATTAACCAGTCTAAATATGTTTTAATAACATTCCCTTCTTGAGATAGGGGAGCTGTGGCTTCATAACGATTAATTTCGGTTAAAATTCGATCTTTAATGTGTTGTGGATATGGGTTGGCTTTAACCTTAGCACGAATTGATTCAACATCATCTTCTTTATTGGTAATATCACCAAGCTCTTCTTTAATCGTTTTTAATTTTTCACGAAGATAATATTCATTTTGTTGCTTAGTAAGCTGTTTTTTCATTTTCAGCTCAATCATTCGTTCAACTTGTTTAATATCTTCGTTACGTTCGTTAGCTTTGATATTTGATTGAACTTTTCTTCAAATCTTAAAGTAAAATTCAAAACGTTCTTTAATATCATCACATTCTAAGATTGCTTGTTGATTATGTTCTGATAACAGTTCAGAACCAAATGTCGCGTTAGCATTAGCTGCTAAACTTAATGAGATGCGATCTAACTCTCTTGTAGTCAGATCGGTTTTTGTCATCTCTTTTAGATCTGCTTCATCAAAAACACCTTCTTTTTGAATTTTATCTCATAATTCTTCAGGCTTAATTGATAAATAAGTTTTAGATATTGAATAACTAATTGGATCGATGTAATCTTCTAGTGAAACATTTTTAAGACTTGTAGTGCTAATTTTAATTCTTTCAATCCCACGGATTGATACTTCATAAGTAACTTCACCAGTTTCTTGATCAACTTCTTCTTTAATCTTAGTTATTTCACATAAAGTTCCATATTTGTAGATATCACTAACAGTCGGCTTGTCAATGGTATCGTTTTTTTGGACAACAACCAAAATCTTTTCAAACTCTTTTTTTGTTTGGCTTGATTTGCTTTTTTCTGATTCCTCACTACGCTGAGCTTTTATTTTTTTAATAAGCTTCATCGATCGTGCTCGACCGATACTTAAAACGTATTGGTTGTAAGGAAATACAACCATCTTTCGCGAAATTAATAAAGGTGCTTTTTGTGCTGATTTTGATGTTGCCATGAGTTTAAGTGTGTTCTTTTCCTTTCAAACAGAACTATCTAAGTAATATTATACCATGATAATTAGCACTCAAATAATTTAAGTGCTAATTAAGGAGGAGGTTATTATTATTTAGCTAGGTTTTTTTGAATGATTAAATCAACTGTTTTCTTATTAGTTAACATTGATTCGATCAGTTCTTTTTGGTTTTCTAAATATTTTTTAATCGCGTCGTATTGTTCTTTTGGTAATTCTTGATTATTAGTAATTTCCTTAACGCGTTGTTCAATCTCTTGATTAATTTCAGCTTCAGTTATGCTGATCTTTTCAAGATCACTAATTTCTTCTAATACTAAAACTAGTTTAATTGCTCTAGTAGCTTGTTCAGTTAGTCTTTCAAAAAGTTGTTCCTTAGTTTGGTTTTGAACTTTTAGCGCATCTTCAACAGTCATTTTGATCTGTTGCATTTGGTTAGCGAACTGTTGGTAAAGTAAGTTTACTTCACGATCAATTAAGCTTTTTGGAATGTGTGAAAATTCACAATCGTTATTAGCAAATTGAGTTAATAACATTGTGTTCATTTGGTTAGCATGTTCTTTTCTGTTATTATCAATGCGTTTTTTGATATCTTCTTTAGCTTCATCCAAAGTCTTGTACTTACTATTCATAAGTTCATTTAATTTTTCAACAGTCATTTCAGGTAACTGAACTTCTTTCATTGAATTTAATTTAACCTTGAATAATACTGGCTTACCTGCATAAGTTTTTTCGTGGTAATCTTTTGGGAAAGTTAGGTTTAAATCACGCTTTTCACCAACTTTCATTCCCACCATTTGGTCTTCAAAACCAGGGATAAATGAATTAGAACCAATCTCTAATTCGTAGTTTTTTGCCTTACCACCTTCAAAAGCTTTGCCATCAATCTCACCAGAGAAATCTAAGAAGGCAATATCGCCTTTTTCAAGAGTTGAACCTTCTTTTTTATCAACTAATTTTCCAGCTGATTTAAAGATTCTTACCAATTCAGCTTGAACCTCTTCTTCTTTAACAGGAGTTTCTGTTAAAAACCCACCAATCTTTGAATAGTTTCCTAATTTAACTTCAGGAATTGTTTCAAAACTATAGCTTAATGATAACTTGTTTTCATCAATTTCTACTACGTCTACTTCTGGACGTTCTTCTAAGATATCTTCTGAATCTTTAATCTTTTCTTGCTTAACTAAATCTTGGTAGATTGGTTGAACAACTTCATTGATCGCACGATCAAATAATCTAGAACGATCAATGTATTTGATCGCTTCTTCATAAGGTACGTGTCCTTTTCTAAAACCTTGAATTTTAACGTTTTTTACAGCAGCATTTACCTTCTTTTGGTAAACTTCATTTCAGGTTTTTTGATCAACATCAACAATGTATTTAATCTTATGATCAACGTTAGTTTTTTCTCGAATTTTAAACATGATTTTTCCTGGTTACAAACAATATTATACTTCTGCTATTTTACAATAAGAAAATTTTATTGTTCAATACAGTTTATGATTACATCATAAACGATTTCATTAATCTTCTGATCGGGTTTTTTATTATCAAAACAATTTTTAACGTATTGAATGATTCCTTTAGCTAATTCATCAACACTAACAAGATCTGGATGAGCGGGATAATAATCTTGCATAATATTATTAACGATCTCTGAAGCCAATTGTTCTTTTGATGGATCTTTGTAAAAACTAGATTCGATCTGATCTAAGACGTTATTGAAATAATCTTGGGTGTTAGTGGCTCAGATATCATCTTTTTTTAAGGTAATCTTAAACGTTTGTTTAAGTTTATTATTATAAACATCAAACTTGATGTTGATAAAAGGATCGATCTTTTGTAATAATTGTGCTGCTACTAACTTATCGCTGTTATCGTACGTCTTAGTAATAAAGATATGTCGAAAAAACTCGAAATCATCAATATTTCAGTAATTTTCTTCTTTGGTTGCTAAATAATCAAAGTATCATAAGTTATCTGGAAAATTAACAACCGTTTTGTTAATCAACTCTTGTTTGTCAAGTTTTTCTAGTCAATCAAACTCATTTTCATACATTAAGCGTTTGGTAACTAAATGTGCTTGCTTGAAATATTCAATCAATCCCAACGGCAGATAGTCTGTATCTAATTCTTCTTGGATACTTAATAAAGCTTTTTTGAAATTTTTCTTATCAATATCGGCTTTTATCATCTCTAAAAGAGATAGATAAAACTGGGTGTTTTGATCATTAATTAGTTCGCTGTTTTTAAGATCATCAATTATCTCGTTGATCGTATGAAATGTTTTATTCTTTGTTTTCATCGTTTTTATGTGGTTTGATTGCTTTATCATTATCTCCGCTTACCACAATATAAAATTGCGGATTAACAATCCCTAATTGATCAAAATAAACCTTTAATTGATCATTAATCTCTTTGGGAATAATAATTGTGCTCAGATTTTGCTTAACGTTTTTTTGGTTATTTATGAAATAAATATGTTCGTGTACTTCATGTTTGATCGTATAATAACGCTTCATATCATGCGAAGTGTTTAAAAACGAATCGACAATCTTTAATTGGATAAAAGTTTGCAAGCAATTATATACCGAAGATACATTTGGTTTGCTCTTAGTTTTTTTGTAGATATGTTGGATGATATCTTCAATTGAATGGTAGTTAAAATCATCAAGTAAACATTCAAGAATTAGCTTTCTTGGTTTAGTGATGCGGTATTTGTTTTTATTTAGAATACTTAGATAATAATCGAGCTGGTTATTATTCTTCATTAACTAGTCCTTCAATAAATTTTTTATTGCGAATCATTTTAATTTCTTCTTTATATAATGGCATCTCACCTTTGGTTGGATGATCAATTCATGGGGTTTCAAGAATGATGATTTTATTGCAGATTTCTTTGTGATAAATGAAGTTAATCAGATTTTCAAAACCGATATGACCATAACCTAAATTAGCATGACGATCTTTCTTAGATCCTATTGGATTTTTAGAGTCATTTAAATGAATTACGAATAAGTACTTAAGTCCAATTACTTGATCAAAATGATCGATAATTTCTTGTGTTTTAGCTAAATCATATCCAGCATCATGAACGTGACAAGTATCAAAACAAACACCGATCCTTGATTGATCATTAATTTTATCAATTACATATCTTAACTCTTCAAATTTTGAACAGATTTGTTGACCTTTATCTGCCATTGTCTCAAGACAGATAATTGTATTTTTTGTCATTGAGATTGCTCGATTTAATTCATTAGCAAGATTGTCTAATGCTTCTTTTTTATCTTTAACGTTTAGTGCTGAACCTGGGTGTAAAACAAAATATTTTGCACCTAGTTCGTAGGTACGTTTTAATTCATCTAAAAAGAAATTAAAACTGCGTTCGCGCTTAACTTTATCACCATTAGCTAAATTAATTAAATAAGGTGCGTGTACCACATAATTATCACCTAAATCACCCAGATTATTTTGAGCTAAATATTTTTTAGCTAAATCTAATTTAAATTGATCGGTTGGTGTTCTTCTAAAACTTTGGGGAGGTCCACTATAAAACATAAAACTGGTTGCGCCATAATCAACCACTGTTTTTACCATTCCCAGCATAAAATCAGGTTTGGTTGCGCCCGCAAAACAACCTAAATACTTAATTTTGTTTGTTTTCATATATAGATAAAAATAAAACCAAATGCGGTTTTACTGCTTGGCTTTATTTTAATTATTTATTTTTTAAAATTACTTAGATTGCTCAACAACACTAACTTTGGTTTTGTTGCCTAAGAATTTAGTATAACGCACTACTCCATCTGCTAATGCAAATAGGGTGTCATCTTTACCTTGTCCTACATTTTTACCAGGTCAGATTTTATTACCTCTTTGACGGTAGATAATTTGACCGGTTTTAGCAACTTGGCCATCAGCTAATTTTGCACCTAAAAACTTTGGATTTGAATCACGTCCGTTTTTAGTTGAACCCACACCTTTTTTAGAAGCAAAAAATTGCAGGTCTAAGTGAAATCAGATTTTTTTCATTTTATTTTCCTATAACGATTCGATTTGTTTCATCAATGATCTTGATGTGTTGATCATAGACTGAAGCAATCACTGATAATTGGGTCTTAATCACATCAATAGCGACTAAGTTTTTACTATCAACTTCTAATAACTCAAAAAAGATTGTGCTATTTTGTGAATCTTTAATCACTTTAACTGCTTTTGGTGAAAAATAATTAATCCCGCCAAAAACAATCGCACTAACTCCTGCACACACAATATCTTGGTTGTATTCAGCAAAAAATGCATGACCACTTACCTTAATTGCGCTAGCATAAAAAGTTATTGTAATCATTGTTAAATTATTATCCGTGATTGATTGCTACAACTTTAAGCTTGGTGTATGGTTGTCTGTGACCGTATTTTTTTAAGTGGTGTTTTTGTGAAATGTGTTTAATCACATTAATCTTCTTTTGTTTACCTTGTTTTAGTACTTCACAAGTTACAGAAGCACCTTTAACAAAAGGCTTACCAAAAGTATTGTTCACGAAATACACTTTGTCAAAAACGATTTTATCACCTACTTTAGAATTTAATTTTTCTACATAGATTTCATCATTTAACTTAACGCGGTACTGTTTTGAACCTGATGCAATAACTGCAAACATCTTATTGTATTTCCTCCAGATAGACTCGTTATCATGGTGATCAAGATAAAACTTGATACTTAGATACCACTACTAAACGGTTGAAACTAGATTATTGGTCTAATTTTGCTTATTTTTATAAATAAGTCCTTTATATTATACCAAAAAACACGTTACATCAAGGTAGATTCATCAACATTAGCTTGATTAAGATCATAATAATATCCTTTTTTATTAATAAGTTGTTCGTGGCTACCAGTTTCAATAATCTTGCCGTGTTGCATTACTAGAATATTATCAACATTAACTATTGTTGATAATCTGTGCGCGATTAAGATGACAGTTTTCTTATTCATTAGTTTGAAGATCGCATCCTGAATAAGCTTTTCAGTTTTTGAGTCCACGCTTGATGTGGCTTCATCCATAATCAAAATATCAGCGTCGCTTAAAAATGCACGAGCCAATGCAATTTGTTGAATCTGACCACTTGAAAAATTGCTTTGATTCTCATCAATGATCGTGTTATATCCATCTTTTAGATTACTAATAAAATCATTGATATTAGCTTCATTAGCAGCTTGAATTACTTCTTGTTTTGTTGCATCTGGCTTGACGCAAGCGATGTTGCTGTAAATCGTATCACTAAACATGATGCTGTCTTGTAAAACAACGCTGATCTTTTGATTAAATTGATATTCATCAATCTGTTCGTAATTACGATCATTAAAATAGATCTTACCATTAGTTGGTTGATAATATCTTGATAATAAATTCATAATCGTTGATTTTCCTGAACCAGTTTGACCTACGATTGCTGTTGAAGTGTTAGCATCAATTTTAAAGCTAACTCGATCTAGAGCTAAATGTTTGTTATCATATGAAAAACTTACATTATCAAACTTAATATACTTTAGTTTTTCAACTGGTGTGTTTTGGTATGCAAACTTCTGTTTTAGATCTAAGAATGATTGAATTCTTTTAATTGAAACAAAAGTTATTTGGATATCAGCTGATACTTTAAACAAGTAGCCTAACTCACCTAGTGCAAATCTTAACATCAAGTTAAATGTAGTGATTAGTGCTAAATTTACCTGATTTAAAAATGGTATTGGTGAACCTGAACTAATATTGAAGCTTTGAAATAACAACGAAAAGATAAATGCGCTAACAATTACCGTGTCTTCAAATAAGAAATTAATTGGGTAAATCATGCTAAATAGCTTAGTTGATTTCAGATTAACTTTTAGATAATCATCACACAATTGTTTAAATTCTTTATTAACTACATTAGTAATATCTAATGATTTAATCAGCTCGTATTGTTGGATATGTTCTTCTATAAAAGTTGATAATTTTTCATACAAAGCTAAACTTTTTTCTTGCGCAGCATTGGCTTTTTTAATTAAAATCATTTGAACCAAAAACATAATCAGCATTAATCCGATTGTAATTAACGTTAAGTATGGTGATATTACAAAAATAGCAACAAAGATAAAGATTGTGACGATCGGTGTTGAAAATAATTCACTTAAAAATGTTGATAAATTAGCAGAGATTAAATCGATATCAACTGCAATCTTATTAATCACTTCACCGTTCATCATTTTTTCTAATGTTAATAAGTCTATTTTGTGAATCTTCCTAAACACAATATCTCTTATTTTTACCGTTGTTTTATACGCTAATTTAAGTGTAATTATCGAACTTGAAATATAACAGGCAAACAACAATAAATAAACTGCGATTAGAATTCCAGAGAACTGTAATAATTTAATTCAATTTTCTTGAGCTACAACTGGATTTTGGGTTGTAATATTAACAAAAATATTTTGAATTACGTAACCAAAAATGATTGAACTTCCAATCTTAAAAATAGATTTGAAAATTGTTAAAATCATCGTTAAAATCAAGATTTTCTTATCATTTTTAAGTAATAAGAATAGTTGCTTTCAGTGCTTCATTAAACATCATCTCCTATTCGTTTTTGTGAATCGTAAATTTGTTTATAGACTTCACAAGAATTTAATAAGTTTTGATGATTATCATAACCTACAACCTTACCTTGATCTAAAACGATGATCTTATCAAGATCTTTAATTGTTCTGATTTGCTGACTTACAAAGATCTTTGTCTTGTTTTCATAGTTAGATAAAATGTTATCTAAAACTTTTTTAGCTATAATGTTATCAAGTGCACTTAATGAGTCATCAAAAATCATAATTTTGCTATCTCTGATTAGTGTTCTTGCTATACAGATTCTAGCTTTTTGACCACCTGATAAGTTATTACCAAATTCAATTAAGTTATGATCTAGTTTTTGTTCAAATTTATCAATAAATTCATTTGCACAAGCATGATTAATTACTTGATTAATTCGATCTTGATCAGCGTCTGGATTTGCTTTTAAAATATTTGATCGAATTGTTCCAGAGAATAACTGTTTCTTTTGAAAATCAACCGCAATCGATTGTCTGATGTGTTTGATTTGATATTTATTAATATCAACATTATCAATCATTACCATATTATCTGAAGCGTTATTAATTTTAGCAATCAATTTGCATAAAGTTGATTTACCAGAACCAATTGATCCAATTACCCCAATATTTTCTTTAGGTTTGATTGTTAAATTGATATTATTAAGAACATTAAAGTTGTTTTGTTCGTATTTATAATTTAAACCATTAAACGTAATTTTGCCGATAATTTCATCAAAAATTGCTTTGTTATTATCAGTGTCATCTTTTAATTCAAAAATTGCTTTTATACGTTGTTTTACAGGTCTTGTTTTAAGAATATTTAAAACGTAATCACAGATTCCAATTACAACGTAACTAGTGTAAGTTAGATAGTTTAAAAATGCGATTACTACACCTGGTGTTAAAGATGAATTAGTTTTATTTAGATAACCAGCACTCACTAAAGTTAAAGTAATAAAAATATTAATGGCTAAAAATATTAATTGCCACATCACAGTTAGGATTAAATCTGCTCTTAAAATAGATTTGAATCATAGTTTGTGATGGTTATCATATCTTAAAGTTTGAAAATCTTCTAAATTAAACGTTCTTATTACTTTAGCACCAACTATGTTTTCGCGTATAACTTGATTTAAGTTATCTAAGGATTGATAACTTTTCTTGTAATGATCTTTGGTTCTTTTTGAGCCTTGAACGATCAAAAAAATTACAATTGGTATAAAGATTAAATAAATTAAAGATAAATAATCACTTAACACGATTGAAAAACCGATATAAACAGCTACTTCAAAAATGTTTTCAATCATGTAAACTAAAACATTAATTGCTGTTTTTTCTAGCTTAAAATAATCAACATTAAGTCGATTAATTAATGTTGACCTTTTGTATTTATAAAATTGTTGTAAACCGATTGAATTAATCTTACAATACAAATCGTTTTTTAATAAATTTGCCGCTAATAAAGTTTGTTTTAATAAGATAATTCTACCTACAACTTTAATAAAGAAACTAATGATGATCAAACTCAAACTCAGAGCTGTAAGATTAATTGTAGCTCTTAATTTATCATTAGGGTTTGGAACTAGTCAATCCGGTTTTTTAATTCCACTAATCAGATCAACAAAGTTCTGAATGATTAGCACTACAAAACCAGAAACCACTACATAGACAATACAAGCCATGATCCCAATTAAGATCATTATTCATTGTTTTCATTTCAAATTTTTGATGATATAACTCATGCAATATATTAATCGGTTATGAAAATATTAACCGATGAAGTGTTTTGTTTTATAATATAATAAAAAGTTAATATTATTTATAATTATATAAATAGTGATTAATTTGTTTATCGTCGTTAATACGACATTGATTTAAATTTATTAGAAATAAAATCAATTAGCAATAAGATTATAAATTCATGAAACTTAAATTGAGGCAGCGTTTTCTAGTATTGTCTAGTTTAGCATTAATTAGTGGTGGATTGTTTTTAAGTTCTTGTGGTAATCAAATGTCAAATGGCCAAACCCCTCCAACAAAAGAACCTATTGAAAAACCTCAAGACCCTAACAACACCAAACCTGATATGGGTAATAATGAAGCAAATAAAGAACCTACTCCGGTTAGTCAAGGCTATCCTAAAACAGTTAATGCGCCAAATTTTTCTGAACAAAGAGATATAAATGTTGATATTGCAAATAATCAATATAGATTAGTACATCCATTTAATCAGAATTCTGTAAACTTTATCAAAACATACATCGCTACGAACCCTAAGAATATAACAGCTATGTATGGTGGTAATTTGTCTAATAGACTTATTGATATTGATACAAATTTAAATGATACTGAGTTAGCTGCAAAAATTAAAGAAATTAAAGATAATCCTCAACCAAACAATAACAATTCTCAGTTATTAGCATCTCCTAATGATGATTCTAAAACATATAAGGATAAATCTAAATGAGCGACTGAATTGTACTTACAAAGAGATGATTATGCAGCTTTCTTATCATTAATAAAATACGATGGTCATTCATTAGACAAACAAATTGTTAACTGAGTAGATGATTATAAAACACAACAACAAAAAGATTTATACAGAAGAAATAATGTAGAGCTATATCGCTTAGATCTTTTCTACTTACTATTTAGCGATCCTGTATTTGATGAAACAAATAAAACACTTTCATTTAATCTTTATTTAGTGTCTTGAAAAACCGTTCAACTAAGTGACGGTATTCAATACCCTAACACAGCAGCTAATCTAGGTCATTTTATCTTCTTGAACGCAATTTAATTAATAATTTCTTAATTAATAACCAACCATTCACTTTTATTTAGGTGTTATTGTGTTGGTTACTTTTATATCTTTACTAATCACTTTTTTCAAAACTATAAGATCTTATAATATAAGATTTATTAATAAATTATTTTATTTAATTAAAATCTAACCGTCTAGTATTAGACAAATAAATATTTATTATTCATGGGGATGTCAAGGCTTCGACATGATTGATAAACTTATTAGTTCAGTAGGGTCTGCCCTTTATAGCTCAAGGTAATAATAACCGACAAAACTTCAAAAGAACTAGCTGACGAAAACTTTGTTTTAAATCAGTTAGCATCAAACAACTACGCTTTAAACTTCTAAATAAATAATAAATAGCGTACTAGGTTTTTTGTAACCTAGAAATTAGGATAAAACTAGATCTTGTAACTCGTTTATAGTTTTACTGTTAATATTGATTAATCAGTTTTTTTGACCTAACGATTACTACGGACCAAGATGTTGATACTTATTACTTGGTTTTAGATTAACAAGTATCTAAACTGTAAATAAAACTAATCTGATGAGTCGATTGTGGAAACGGGTTCGATTCCCGTCATCTCCACCATTAATATAAATTTCATAAATCTTCTTTAAGTTCTAATTAAAGAAGATTTTTTTATTTTTATTAAGAAAAATCATTGTTTTTATAAAAACATAAAATGATGAATAAATCATTTTAATTATTGTTAACCACTTTGTGATTTGATTAAAAATTTTTCATTAAAAATGAGTGAAATTAATTGTATTATAAATCTGAACAATTTGAGAATGATTAATAAATATTTAAAAGAAGAAAACATCTTTGTGAATGTTTTAGCCTCTGACAAAAGCGAGGTTTTTAAACTTGTTTATGAAAATTTAAGCAAGCAAGGATCTGTTGATGATGGTTATCATCAATCAATGATTGATCGCGACAAACTAACAAGCGTTGCAATAGGTAATTATATTGCTATTGCTCACGGAATGGTTGAAGCTAAAAATCTAATCAAAAAGAATGGGATTTGCATCTTAGTTCTTAAGAATCCAATTCAATGGGATAACCAAGAAGTTAAGGTTATTTTAGGATTAGCATTTGTTGGTGATGAAACTTTAGATGTGATTGGCAGTATTGGAGTAGCGTTTGGTGATGAGGATGAAGTTAAATCATTCTTTTATCAAGATAAATTAACACCTAAACAGGTTTTAGATTGGATGATTGCTGCTAATGAATAATTTAGTTATACATTTTGGCGCAGGAAATATTGGACGAGGATTAATTGGACATGTTAGTAAAATTAACAAGGTTCAATTAGTTTTTATTGATTTAAACAAAGAATTGATTGATCAGATCAATACTAAAAACCAATATACAATCATAACTTTACCTTCAAACGAAAAGATTAATATCTCAGATTGTTCTGGACTTGTTCTTGGGGTTGATAATCCCAAAATAGTTGAGATGATAACTAAAGCTTCAATGATAACAACATCAATTGGCGCAAAAAATTTAATTGGACTTGTTGAATTAATTCAACAAGGACTAACTAAAAGAAATGAGATAGATAAGCTTTCTTTAGCTTGTTTTGAAAACGGATATAAAGCATCGCAAAATCTTTATCAACAAGTTATTGAAACTAATCCCGAACTAAAAGATAAATTAACTTACATAAATGTTGTTGTTGATCGTTTAGTGCCAAATCAAAGAGAAAATCAATTAGATTTATTAGTTGAAGACTTCTTTAGTGTTTGGTATTCAAAACAGTTTCATGATTCAACTTGATTATTCAAAAATGGATCAATAGAAATTAAAACAAACTACGACAACTTTTTTAATAAGAAATTTTACGGTGTAAATGGTTTACACTTTTGCATTGGTCTTTTAGGTTGATTACATAACAAGAAATACATTAATGAAACGATTAATGATGATTTATTAAAGCCAATAATAAGTCAGCTTGTTGATGAATTAAGTGTTGGGATATCAAAACTTATTAATCTTGATCTTAATCAAACTAAAGCATACTTAGAAAAAAATATTGAACGTTTTTCTAACAAATATTTAATGGATGAAATTAAACGTGTTTGTCGAAATATTTCACAAAAATTCGGTAAAAATGAACGTTTTATCCCTGTATATGAATTTTTAGTAAATCATGATTATAAACATCAAATTCTAGATCAAATATATAGCATTGGCAAAAAATACATGGATAGTAGATAAAGGATATGAGTGATATTAAAAAAGCTAAAATCGGTTTTGGAACATACAAGATTTTAAATCAAAACGAGATGAATAACGCCATTAAATGGGCGATTAAAGCTAAGTATGATTTTATTGATACAGCAAAACTGTATCAGACAGAAGAATTAATAGCTGTAGCTTTAAAAAAACTTAAAAAAGAAGATCCAAAATTTGTTCAACCTGTTTTACAATCAAAAATCTGACCATCAGATTTTAAAAACGGCGTTGAAAAAGAATTAAAAGGGTCGCTTAAAAGATTAGGCATAAAATTGATTGATTGTTATATGTTACATCGTCCTCACGTGGATAACACGATGAACGTTATGGCATGAAAAGAATTAATCGAATGTAAGAAAAAAGGTCTCGTGAAAACGATTGGCGTCTCGAATTTTGAGCCTGATATGATCAGAATCTTATACAACGAAACTGGTGTATATCCCGAAGTGGTTCAAAACGAAGCTAACCTGCAATATATTAGAAGAGATCGTATTGTATATTGTAAGGAACACAAAATTGCAATGCAAGGCTGGAGAGCGATGGGTAATGCTAAACTAAATTTTAGCAATAAACTATTGTCTGAAATGGCAAAAAAATACGCATGCAGTGTTGCACAATTAATGATTGCATACTCAGCTAGTTTAGGTTTTTGTCCAGTAGTACGAAGTGCTGTTGAAAGTGAAATTAAAGAAAACGTTAAAGGGGTAAAGATTAAATTAAAACCAGAAGACACTTTAACGCTTGAACAAACTTTTAACACTCACAAATCTACTACTCATAATGGTTGTGATTCATATGCTAACCTAGCACTAAATGATGATTGATATAAGGAAAATTAATTATGGTTTCAGTTTTTAAACCTACTGTTTATGAAGTAACCTATAAGTCACCAACTACAGGAAACTTGAAACAGTTTGGTAATAAGCAAGTTCATTCAAAAAGTTTTTTAGCCAAATTACGTAAGTTTGGTTCTTTCATGGCAGGAATGGTTATTCCTGCAATTGGTGTATTGATTGCATGAGGGTTATTTACCGCGATTATTCTTGGGGTAAAAACTGGCATAGCATATCAAAAGAACATTCCAATTGATAAGTGATCTGATGCGGATTCAATCAAATATCTATATGGAATGGATCGCGTTATTGGGTTTGGGATATTGTTTTTAATTCCATTAATTATGTCGTTTCTAGGTGGTCGACAGATCTATGGATGAAGGGGTGCACTAATTGGTTTTGTGTCAACGCTTGGTGTAATCTCTTATTCAATGATCCAGCTAGATAAAGATGCTAAGCAAATATCTGAAATTCAAAACCTATGAACATTTAATGCGATCTTAGTTCAGATTACTGGTAATATAACTTTAATCAACACAGGAACATCACCGATGATCTTTGGTGCATTAATCTGTGGGCCGTTATTTGCTTATCTGTTCAAGAAGTTTGAAACTCTATATAAAGATAAAATTAAACAAGGTTTTGAGATGTTAGTTAATAACTTCTCATTAGGAATCTTTGGTTGTATCGCAATCTTTGTTTCGTTCTGAGCGATTGGTCCATTGATGGCTTTATTGCAAGTTGTATTCTTCTTCATTATTAAAGGAATTAACGATGCAAAATTATTGTTCATCTTACCAATATTTATTGAATTAGAAAAAATTCTATTCTTAAACAATGCCGTAAACCACGGAATCTTAGGGCCATTGGGTTATCAAGAAGTAGCTAGAATTGGATATTCTCCATTATTCTATCTAGATCCAAACCCAGGACAAGGATTAGGGTTATTATTAGCTTATATTCTGTTAGGTACAAAAGAAGAGAAAGCTCAAGCTACTGCTGCAACTCCAATTCACTTCATTGGTGGTATTCACGAAGTTTACTATCCATTTGTATTGATGCGTCCACTTAACTTGCTGTTTGTTATGGCTGGTGGTGTATTTGCAGGTGCAATTTATCAAATTTTTGGATTTGGTGGTATCTTCACTCCTTCACCAGGTAGTGTAATTATGAACTATTTATCGGTATATTCATCTAAACCGCTTAACTATTTAGCATTAACAATTGCAATCTTTGGTTCAGCTGCTATCGTATTTAGTCTAACTTCAATTAGCTTACTATGAAAAAATATCCGCACTGGTCAAAGAATTATCTTCTCACCAACAAAATTAAGACTAATCTCTAAGATTTACAAATCAGAACAATTCGATCTTGCTAAAGATATCAACTTATCAAGAAAGATAAAAGTAATTGATTATCAAAAAGTAACTGATGAACATAACTACTTATGAGAAGTTATCACATTAAGTGATGGTTCAAAAGAATACTTCCCAATCAATGATAATACCAAACGAATCGTAAGCTTTAGATACAAAGAGTATCAAAAAGAAAACGGGTTAAAAGAAAAATACCTTGAAAAGTATTTTGACAAACCTGGATTTAGTCAATCAGTTGAGCAACACAAACATCAAGAAAAGATTAAAGCTTGAAGTTCACAAATTGAAAGTCTAACCTCTCAATACAATGCACGCATTGATGAAATTAATCAATGAAAAAATAACCTGCTTGCACAAATTAATCCTCAAGACAGCTTTAGTATTGAAAATGTAAATATTGATTACAACTTAAAAGTTGCTGATGCTGACTACAAATTTATGCGTCAGATTGATCATTTAAAATTCAAGATCAAAAAGATGCAACACTCTGATGCTAAACGCGTAAAAGTATCTGTTGAAGAAAATGAAATTAAAGCTGTAGATTACGTTCAAAAACAGATGGAATTTTATAAACGAACTATTAAGTTCGTTGATTCAATTCAACAAAAAGAACTTGACAAGAGCACAGTTGAACAACTAAACACTGAACTAGCTAACAAGCTTGGTGAAATCAAATCATCTAACCCTGCTAATTACAAAATTCTTGAAGATAATTTAATTGCTGAATATAATGAAAAGATTCTAAAACTAACTAAAGTTGAAAACGATGGTAAATGAGTAAACAAACCTTATTACAAAGATCAAATCGATTGAGTACCAATTAATTCAACTCTAGAAACGATCGAATCAATTAATCTTAAAGAAGAGCAACAAACAACAGTTACAAGCAACGAATTAAGTAGTTATGTAGCTAAAGCTAAAAAAGTGATGTTTGCATGTGAAGCTGGTATGGGATCATCTGCTATGGGTGCTGGTATGATCAAAAAAATGATCCAAAATATCGGCATTAAAGATGTTGAAGTAGCTAACTGCGCAATTAAAGATTTACCACACGATATTGATATCATCGTTACCCAAAAAACGTTTGTGGACTACGTTTCTAAGAAATACAAAAACAGTTATGTATATGGGGTAAATCAATACTTGAAAAAAGAAGAGTACAAAGAATTAATTGATACCTTCAAAAAAGAACGATTAAGTTAAGCTATTACTTAATAAATAATAAAAAAACACCAAGACTTTCTTGGTGTTTTTTCTTTGTTATCAAGATGATCATTACACTATAAAATTATTGAAAAATGCGGTAATTTCTTTTTGTTTAAAATTAATTTTTAAATTAACAATATTTTTGTTCACCAAATTATTTCTTATTTTTATTAGTAATAAAAATTAGCTGGTCTATGATTCTAAAATTAAACTATATGTTTAATTTAATCTATGAGTAATTTTAAGTATAAATTTGTTGAATACTTAAAAGCACACGGATGAATTTATCAAAAGAAATCTGATGATTCCCAGCGTGTTTTTAAGAAGCACTCAGATTCAGGGATTAGGCAAAAGATCCAAAAATTTGGGTCTTTTATGGGTGGAATGATCATGCCAACTATTGGTGTGTTTATTGCCTGAGGTCTATGAGCATCTGCGTTCTTATACAACAGTCCAAATAGCCACGGGTGGTTTCAAGCACCTGAGTTAGGTAAGTTAGTACCAATTGGTATTAAATGATTATTACCATTATTAATCGCTATCAACGCAGGTAAGATGATCTATGGGATACGAGGAGCGGCAATCTCGGCGTTATTAACCACGATTATTATTGTAGGAACTACAACGATTTGAAACCAGTATGGCGCTGGTGAAATCGTTTATGAGTTTAATGCAAATAACTATAAATTCTATAACGGTCAAGAACTAATCAAAGGAATCAACGATAAACAATATTTTATCGTTGATACAAACGGGTTTAGAGTTATGGGTACAACTACCTATAATGAAATAATCCAAAGAAACGTTTTCAACGGTTTTGCTGGAAGAGATCCAAACCAAATTATTGGAGCAATGATCGTAGGACCATTAGGTACTAAGATCTTTAAAACAATTGAAGAAAACTACATTGACAGCGTTCGTCCTGGCTTTGAGATGTTAATTCGTAACTTCTCATTAGCAATCATCGCCATCTTAATGGGATTAGTGTTATTTTATGTATGACCATGAATCATGTATGGAGTAACAATCTTAATCACGATGATTATTAACAGCTTTGGACAAAGCCGTTATGTTTATCCGATTCTAACGATCTTTACTGAACCATTAAGAACGATCTTTTTAAACAACGCACTTAACTATGGAGTAATGTCACCATTAGGTTTAAATGATATCAGTCAACAACAACTTAACGGTGTTGCTCATCCTCATTCAATTTATTTCTTATATGCTGGAAACGGCGGACCTGGTTTAGGGTTATTATTATCATTTGTTTTTTGGAAAAAAGGTGCTGAAAGAGCCAATGCAGCAGGAGCGTCTGTTGTTCAGTTTGTTGGTGGAATCCATGAAGTTTACTACGTATACGTAGTACAAAGACCAATCTTTATTATTAGCACAATTCTAGGTGCAGCTGCTAGTATGACTGTATTTAGTTTTGCTGATGGCGGAACTTCAACAATCGTTTCACCTGGATCAATTATCTCAGTTGTATCAACATCACCAACATCTAAATTGTTAGGAATTAATATAGCGGGTGTGTTAACTGGAACAGTTGTAACTTTTAGTGCTGCATCTGTTATTCATTGATTACAAAAGAAAAATCAAAAAGGTGTAGTAGCTACTCAAGAAATTATCTTCAGTGATTCTGGAATGACTTTTAAATCTAAACAACCTAATGTTAATACCAAACCATTTAGTTGAGCTAACGTTAAAAACTTAGTTGTTGCTTGTGATGCTGGAATGGGTTCATCAGCTATGGCTGCTGGCATCATTCGAAAATGAGTAAAAGAAAATAATGTAAACGATAATGTAACTAACTGTGCACTAAAAGATTTACCAGCCGACGCAGATGTGATTGTAACTACAAACGTTTTTGAACAATTTGCTAAAGATAAGGTGCCAAACGCCTTTGTTTATTCCGTAACTAAATTCTTAGATAAAGGAATTTATGATCAATTATATAAGAATTTAAAAGACCAACCGATAACTCAAATTGAAGTCGGTTCATCTGAACAAACTAAAGTTAAAAAGCAAGCACAATTAGAAAATAAAACTGCTAACTGATTTAAAAGTGTTGATTCACTATCAAGAACACTAAAATGAATTTTTGTATTGATTCTTTTTGCAGCAATTGTATTATTTATTGATGCTGCTTTATTTGATCAAAAGATTATGTTGTATAACACAACAATTAATTATGTTCCAGATCCAATTAATGGAGCGAATACATCGACCACAACAACCACAACATCTGTAGTAAGTTCAGTATTTAATTACTTATTTATTCAGATAGCTTTAACGATCTTTATGGTTATCTTTATTGGGTTTAGTGTTTGATTGAATTATCAACTATGAGTTGGTAATAAATATGCAGATAAGATTACAAATAAAACAACCAAACATCTAAAAACACTTATTAGTTTATTGCTTGTTATCGGGTTTGGTTTAATGATTGCTACTTTAGTTAAGGGTGTTTATCTAAACGCTGGTAGAACGATCGATCTATACCTTTTATTAGGTTTGAATCTAGCATTATTTATGATTATTGTCATCTTAGCAAGACAATACACAAGAATTGTTAAAAAGAATATTAATACTTATTTAGAAACTCTAAATAAGATCAATGATGATCAAGAACAAGCAATTCCTACACAACCGTCTGATCAATCGTTAAATAATAACAGTAATGTTGAAACAAAAAAAGGAGTTTAATAAATGTCGTTAAATAATGAATTATCTTTAAGTCTTATAGGTTTAGGTAAGATGGGTGAAGGTTTGATTAAAAACTTAAAAAGAAACGGCTATGAAGTTGTTGGATATGATCTTAATCAAACAAAATACGACCAATTAAAATCTGAAGGTTTTAAGTTGGTTGATAAGCTTGAACAATTAGTTAATCCTACTAAACAAAATGTTGTTTTGATCTCAGTACCGTGTGGTGAACCAACTAATCAAATTGTTGATAATTTGCTTAAACTATTACCAAAAGATTCAATAATTGTCGATACTGGCAACTCTTATTTCAAAGATAGTTTAAACAATTATGAGAAGGCCAAAGCTAAATCAATTTATTTTGTTGATTGCGGTGTAAGCGGAGGTCCATCTGGAGCACTCAATGGTGCTTGTATGATGGTAGGAGGTGATGATTATGCCATTAATAAGATTGGTAAGATCTTAGAAAAATTATGCGTGGTTAATGGTTATTTACACACCGGACAAGCTGGTAGCGGTCACTTTGCTAAGATGGTTCATAATGGAATTGAATATGGTATGATGCAAGCAATCGCTGAAGGTTTTCAAGTATTGCACGATAGCAAATTTGATTATGATCTAGCTAAGGTTTCAAAGCTATATAATCACGGTAGTGTTATTCGTTCTTGATTAATTGAATTAATGGAGCAAGTATTTAATAATAAACAAGAACTAGAAAACATCTCTGGGGTGGTTAATGCTAGTGGAGAAGGCTTATGAACTGTTCAAACAGCTCTTGACCAAGGTACTCCAATTCCAGCTATTGCTTCTGCATTGTTTGCAAGACAAACATCACTTAAACAAAGTGATTTATATGCCAATAAATTGTTAGCATCATTACGCAACAAATTTGGCGGACATGATGTATTTAAGAAAAAATAAATTCAATCTTTCAAGTATAAAAACACTTAGTAACTTAAGTGTTTTTTTTAAAAATTCAACGGTAAAAACGATGTTTTTTACATTTTATATAGGCTAAAACAATAATATTATCTAACAACAAAAAAACAGAACTAACTACACGTTAATTCTGTTCATTTTTTATCTACATATTCAACCGATCCTAAATCAAAATCTGCTTAGCTTTCATCAAATCAATTAATTCATCAAAGACTTGATTAATCTCTTGAGTAGTAAAGGTCTTATCACCTTGTTTTAGATAACATCTCACCGTGTATTTTGTAGGTTGATACGTTTTATTATTATCAATCTGATTAGTTGCATCAAAGATTGAGATAATCTCTCATTTTGAGAGTTTATTAAAACTATTAATTACGTTAGTAAAGCTATTGAAATCATCTTCATTTTTTAATTGGAAGGTGATATCTCTACTTACTTCTTGGTGATGATCATAACCTTCATAGGTTCGTACATAACGATTAATCGAAGTGATTAAACGTTCTAGATTAATGTCTAAACAATAAATATCGTGGTTATCTAAATCAAATTCTTTTAGAACAGATTTTTTAATCTTACCAATATAACCGATCGTTTCATCATAAACAACCAGTTTTAATGAGTCGTTTTTAACTAAATAAGTATCATCATTAATTGTTTGGTAATTACAGTTAAACCCAAAATTTTGCACGATGATATCACTAATTCCCTTGATCGTAATTAGATCAAGTTTAATCCCACTAGATGGATCATAACTATGGTTAAATAAGTTATTAGTCATAATTAAGCCAATGTGATGGTTAGACGATCCATCCTTACTTAATAAACTTTGGATCTCAAAAATTGGATATAATTTATTTTTATAAGATTGGTTTAATTGATAGATCTCTAATAAGTTAGATAAGATATTTTGACGGTAATACTGTCTAGTTTCAGCAATCGGATTATTCACTACAACTGGATCTTGGTACTTAAATAAATTAAGTAGATCAGCACGTTTTTGTGATGTTAAATTGTAAGTGCGAACGTGATTAAATTTAAGTGATCTTAATTTTTTTGATAACCGATCTAACAATTCGTTTGTTTCATTATTTACTTGAAGTAAATAATCGGCTTTAATCGGAATTGGTTCAAAATGATTAATGTTTAATATCTTTAATAGTTCTTCAACTAAATCTTGTCAATTGTAGATATCATTACGATAACTAGGAACATATACAATATCATCTTTAACTAAAAAACCAAGGTTGACTAAAGCTTTTTGAATCTTAGCATCTGATAGGTGATGAGTGTTACCTAGTAAGCTGCGAATCTTATCATAATTCACTTTAATTTGTTGGTGATATTCATCAACACTAATCGCTTTTGATAATTCAGATAACTGTTGGTTATACACCTTATTTAATAAGTATTGGTATAAGTATTCAAAAGTCTTTTGGGTTTGATATAAAGAGATCTCTTTGCTAAATAAACTAGCACTTTTAGTGCTAATCTTATGGAATGAAGCAGATTTACTAATCTGATTCTTATCAAAATTACCCACTTCAATAAAATAGTTAATACTATTATCATCAACAGCTGTCGCCATTGATCCAATAATTCCTGCAAGCGCGATAATCTTTTCATCATCCACAACAAGTAGATCACCTTCTTGGATTGTGTATCACTTATTATCTAATCCCTGGAATTGTTCTTGTTTAGTTGCTTGAATTAATCTTACATCACCAACAATCTTATCAGCATCATGAATATGGATTGGATTAGCTGCAAACAACGGAATTAAATTAGATAGATCAATCAGATCATTAATTGGTTTAATCTGATTGTTAATCAAGATCCCCTTAGTGTTTCAACTTGATTGTTTTAATTGGTAGTTACGTAAATGAATTCCACCAAAATATTTAGCTTTATTATTAGTTTCATCAACTACTTTAAAACTCATTTGGTGAAAATCAGTTTGTTTTGATCGACCTACAAGTTCTAAATATTTAAGATTTAAATAAGCCGCTAATTCTTTAGCTAAAAATCTAATCCCATACCAATCAGGACGACTTGATGGGATTGAGATATCAAAGATCGTATCATCAATATTTAGATACTTATAAACTTCACTATCACCTAGTTTAGCCTTATCTAAGATAATAATATTCTTACTATCATATTCAGATAAATAACCGCTGTAATGGGGGTTAAGATCACCATAAGAACATAATAATCCACTAGTGTTGATCCCACGAATATCACGGTTAATTACCGTGATTCCATTAGGTAGTTCAGCACCTTCCATTGCGACAATTACATACTTATTTAAAACACTATTCTGATCGAATAGATTAGGTGAGTCTGAAATCACGTTGATAAATTTATTATCACTAATCTGAATCGAACAGATATTTAGTTTTTCAGCATGAGGGTGTTTTTTAATATTAAAAATCTTGCCAATTACTAAATAATCGATCATACTAAAAGTTTTGATCGATTCAACTTCAGCACCAATCGCATTAAGTGCTTCAACGATCTTATTATCTTCAACTTTAGCTATTGTGGGGATAAAATTAGCAATCACCTTTTTTGATAACAACATATCTATCTCCTACTCATAAAATTGTTTAATAAACCGAAAATCATTAAGATAAAAATCCCTAATGTCGGTGATATTATTTTTTAACATTGCGATTCTTTCAAGCCCAATTCCAGCAGCAATTCCCACCATCTTCTCTGGATCAATGTTAGCAGCTTCTAGAACTTTTGGGTGCAAGATCCCTGAACCCATAATTTCAATCCAGCGAGTTTTTTTACATAAAAAACAACCACTTTGACAATTCCAACATTCTACATCGACTTCAAAACTAGGTTCAGTAAACGGAAAGTGCGATAATCTAAATCGAGTTCTTAGATCATTCCCGAACATATGTTCGATAAATTTAGTGACAAACCACTTTAAATTGGCTAATGACAGATCCTTATTAACCCACATAAAGTCCATTTGCATAAACTGGTGAGAGTGAGTTGCATCATCAGTATCGTTACGATAAACATTACCAAAACTAATCACGCGGATATCTTTGTGTTTGTTCATCGCACTGATTGCTTGGATTGTTCCAGCAGTACAATGAGTTCGCAACAACTGCTTTTGACCGGTATAAAACGTATCAGTTGTTGATCGCCCTGGGTGATCTAAAGGGATATTTAGATCATCAAAACAATGCTTAACTGAAACAACTTCAGGATAATTGGTAATCGTAAAATTAAACTTTTTAAAAAAATCTACAATCTGATTAATCACTAAATTTAGTGGGTGGATCGAACCATCCATTAAATCAAGCGCTGGAATCATTAGATCATATGGTGGTTTTTCGCTTTGATCTAAATTAGTAGATAACTGCTGATTTCTTTGATCAAACAGTTCTTGAATTGTTTGCTGCAAGTAGTTTAAATTTTTACCAAAAGCTTTTTTATCTTCAAGTTGTTCAATCTTACGAAGTTGTTGAAATAACGGGCTTACGTGTTTTTTAACAAAGATATTCTTTGTTACAATCAACTCTTTTTGATTATCAACTGAACTGATGGTTAGTTTAAAATCATCAATAATTTTTTTGATTTGATCCATATAATAGTAATCGGATAAGATAAAAAAGATATTTAAAGTGGTTAGCTTTAAATATCTTCATCAATGCGTTTTAAAATGTTACCACTTTGTCTGATATATTCTTTGAATAACTCATTAAAGTTAAGACGCATTAAGCTAATTAAAGTTAGTAGTTCGTCAATGAACTTTTGGCATGATCATCAATCTTCCATTGATAAACATAGTTCATAAAGTTCTAAAAAACGTTTTGAAGCGATTAGACTTGAAGGTTTTTGTTTTTGTTGTTTAACATCAAAAACGTAGTTAAGTTCAGCTTTTTTGTCTTGGTCAATCTCAGTTTTAAACTGAATTAAAAAACTTAAAGATAGGTGTAAAACGTTTGCAAAAGCTTCTAAAATAGCGCTTTCATCGTGCTTAGGTTGGTTTTTTCAAAATTTGTATGCTTCAATCTGTTTAGCTAAGTTACCAATCTCTACAGCAAGCCATAACCTTCTTTGCTTCTGATTTTTTTTATAAGAGCTTTTAGTCTTTTTAAAGATGATACTATCAATCTCTGCTTGTTTTTCAATTAACTTCTCAAGGTCTAAAAGCATGATGACTATTTACCTGTAACTTCTTTAACTAATTTTTTGAACGCTTCGTGATCGTGGATAGCAATTTCAGATAACATCTTACGGTTGATCGTAATTTGTTGTTGCTTTAATAAATTAATGAACACAGAGTATGTTACACCCATTTCACGTAGTGCACCATTTAAACGTTGAATTCAAAGTGCTCTGAATTCACGCTTTTTATTCTTACGGTCTCTAAACGCGTATTTTGCAGATTTAATAACGGTTTGCTTAGCAACCTTATATGATGCATGACGAGTACCAAATGTTCCTTCGGCTTGCTTTAATCATTTTTTTCTGCGTCTTCTTGTAGTTGGTCCGCCTTTTACTCTCATTGGTTATTCTCCTAAATTATCTTATTTAGCAATTAATTGCTTAATTCTTTTAAAATCAGTTTTGTGCACTAAGCCATCTTTTCTTAAGTGGCGTTTTTGCTTAGTGGTTTTGTTTGGTGCTAAGTGTGAAGTGTAAGCTTGCTTACGCTTAATTTTCCCACTTTTAGTTGTTTTAAAACGCTTAGTAGCAGCACTTTTTGTCTTCATTTTTGGCATAGTAATTATTTAGTTTCTTGGCTAATTGGTTGGTTTAGTTCAGCTTTCTTCTTATTCTTAGTTGGAATAAAAACCGCTTCATACATATTGCGTGAAACCTTCGTATATGGTTTTTGCACATCAGCATAATCTTGAATTATCTGATAAAACTTATCATAAACTTCTTTGATTAACTCTTCACGAGTAATCATTCTTGAAAATGCTCTGATCGTAAATTTGACATGAAATCCGTCATTTAACCATTCGATTGATTTCTTGGCTCTTCATTCAATATCGTGATCACCCACTCCGGCTTTAAAGTTAATTTCTTTAACTTTAACGACCGTTTGTTTCTTCTTGCTATCACGCTTTTTGCGTTTTTGTTCATAGACATGTTTCCCATAATCCATCAACTTAGCAATTACGGTGTCGGGATTATTTGAGATTACAACAACATCCAAGCCCTTATTATCACCTAAAGCTAACGCAGCTTCTTTGGTTACCACCCCAAGATTAGTTCCATTTTCATCAATTAAGGTGAAGCTATTAAACTTAATGTTCTTGTTAATTGGGGGTAAATTTGGTTTTGGCCTTCGATTTTTTTGATTGTTTTGTTGACTCATATAATCCTTTGTAAAAATAAAAAATGTCACACAAACTAAACGCAGTGTGACGCTATTTATATCTATTTCTATATATAAATATCATTGAGATTCTTATAGGTATAATGTTTATTTATTAGATATCAGCTTTTGATGATTATTATTTATTGTTTGCTAATAACAATATATATTTTAAGAATCTAAATGATCAACCATGATCTACATTTAAGAGATTTAGGTGAGTGAAACACTGCTTGTTATGATATGATTTGATGATTCGATTTCTATCCAAATAGATATTTGAAGATCATCGTTCTAATTATAGCACAATATATTTAATTTATATTGTTAGCAACTAATCATTAACCAGATTTTGGTTTGAAATAAATTGAGTTGAATTAATTATACATTGATCAGTTTTGCTAAATATAGCAAATAATCATTTTTAATATAATCTTAATTAATGGTCGAACTTTATTTTAAAAACTCTAGATTTGTTGGAATTTCATATCCCATTTCATCTAAACAAGATGTTAAAAATCATCTTGAACAACTAAGAAAACAGTATAAGAAAGCCACTCATATCTGCTATGGTTATCTTTTCAAAGATAACGGTGTTGATACTGCTGGATACAGTGATGATAATGAACCAAAAAATACCGCAGGCAAACCAATTTATGATCTATTAAGAATTAAAGAATTATATGGTTATGCCGTGTTTGTCGTGCGGTTTTTTGGCGGGGTGAAATTAGGTGCAGGTGGCTTAATTAAGGCATATCGCAAAACCGCGATTGCTACGATTGATCAAATTTTTGCTTAACTAGTTTGGCGATCTCAATCGGCACAACTTGACTTAAGCTAGCGATCGAAGCTTTTTTGATCTCATCGATTGTTTTAAAATGTTCTAATAGTTGTTGCTTGCGTTTTTTTCCCAATCCCTTGATTCCATCAAGGATCGAATCATAAAATGATTTTGTTTTGTGCTTGCGAAAAAAAGTGATGGCAAACTTATGCACTTCTTCCTGTAGATTTGCTAAGAAAAAATATAGGACTGATCTTTTATCTAGTGCATGTTCATTAAGATCGTAATCAACAACCTTATCAGTTTGGTGTTTATTATTTTTTGCTAAACCAATAATATTAACTTTATGCGTGATTGCTAAATCACTAATCACTTTTTTAGCTGCAAGCACTTGGTGTTTGCCCCCATCTAAAATGATCAGATCAGGTAGATCAACAAAATTATTTTTAAGTGATTGGTACAACCTACGATAGATCACTTCATACATATAGTGATAATCACCTAGTGTCTGGTCGTCTTTGATCTTGTATTTGCGATATTTTTTCTTGTTAAACTGATTGTTTTCAAAAACAATCATCGCAGAAACTTTGTCCGTATTAAACAAGTTGGAATTATCATACACTTCAATATGATTAAGTCGATCAAGCTTGAGCAATTGTCTTAATTGCTCAACTGCTTGACTAAAACTTTGTTCTTTTTTAACTAGAATGTCATATTTTTGGCTTAGTTCGTTATTAACATTTTGCAGCGCTAATGACATGATCTCATTCATCTTGCCACTACTAGGATTGATGATCTCAATTTCCAGACTAGTTTTTAGTAATTTGGTATTAGCTTCATCTAATGAAGCATATAGTATTTTGGGCTTAATGTTATCTTTATAGTATTGACTAAGATAAGAAGCAATTACTTCTTGTTCTTCGTTATAATAGAAATCACAGATCGTGCTTTTAGAAACTAACTGACTATTGACATAAGAAAACAACACAATGCAGATGACATTTTCTTTGGTTTGATAACCAAGCACATCAATTCGTTCTTTAGCACTATACAGATTAATAATCTGTTTGTCAAAAATTAGTTTAATTGCTTTTTGCAGATCCAAATATTTCTTGGCTTGTTCAAAGTCAAATTTATTACTTGCACTTAATTCTTTTTGTTTGAGACTATCAAGCACTTGATCTGCACCGTTGTGAAAAAAATAATCAAGCTTTTTTTTCACAACTTCATAATCAGCTTCACTCACTTCATGAGTGCAAGCTTTCATACATAAATTAAGATCATAAAACTCACACTTACGACCTTTTTTGTTGTAACAATTCTTTAAGGGAAATAACTTTAATAATAGGTTATATAGATCATAAGCTTTCATTTCACTTGAAGCAAACGGCCCGTAATGCTTACCTTTTTTAGGATCAAAATGTCTGGTATAAAGTAGTCTTGGATACTTCTCTTTGGTGATTAAAATATAAGGATAACCATTATTATCTTTTAGTAAGATATTGTATCTTGGCTTATGTTTTTTAATCAGGTTTGCTTCAAGTAATAATGCTTCATTTTCATTATTAACTTCAATGAACTCAACATCAAAGATATCATTAACTAGCTTTGATGTTTTTAAATCTTTTGGACCATTAAAATATTGATGGGTTCTTTTGTAAATATTCTTAGCCTTACCAACATAAATAATCTCATTAAGATTATTTTTTCATAAATAACACCCTGGTTTTTTTGGTGCAAGATCCAGCTTTTCTTTTAGATTAAAATTCATTGTCTTATATAATTTTATTATGATGAATAATAAATTGACAGAACGCCAAATCCTAATTTTGAAGGCAATTATTAATGAGTATATCTCAACTGCTACTGCGGTTGGTTCTAAGATAATTTTGGAAAAATACTTTAATAACGAAGTATCAAGTGCAACGATTCGTAATGAAATGAGTGTGCTTGAAAAACAAAAATACATCGAAAAACCGCACACTTCTGCTGGGAGAATTCCGACTATTAAAGGTTATCAGTATTATGAAGCTAATTTAGCTGAAACCAAGATCTCAGAACAATTAAAACAAAAGTTAATGGCGATTCTTAATAAACGTTATCATTCAATTGATGAGGTGATCGAACAATCTGTTGAGTTTATTAATAATGTTACCAACTTACCTTCTGTCATTACCAAGTTTAAATCGTATGATTTACTAAAAAGAATGGATCTGATCAAGATTAATGAAAATACTGCATTAATCTTAATTGTTTCTTCATCTGGTGAAGTGATTAAAAAGACGATTAAATATCAAAATTTAGTGCAATATAATGATGTATCAACTTGTGTACAGATTTTCAATGATCGGTTGGTTGATACTCCATTTATTGAACTAAAAGATAAGCTTAGTGCAATTAAAGAGATCGTAAGAAAAAAAGTTCATGAATATGAATTTGTGATGCAAAGAATTGTTAATTATATCTTTGATATTAATGAAAAAAGCACGATTAATATTAAAGGTACCAAGAAGTTAGTAATTCACCCCGAGTTTCATGATCATAACAAACTAAGTGAGATCTTAAATTTACTAGAGAATACCTCAATTTGAGAACAGATCTCATTTATGCAACAAAAAACTGGTAAGTCAGTAATTACTTTTGGGCAAGATATCGGGATTGAAGGAGTATCGGTGGCTTCAACATTGATTGAAATTGATCAAAATAAACACCAAATAGCTATAGTTGGTCCTAACCGAATGGAATATGGTAAGATTAAGGGCTTATTAAATATCTTAAAAGAACAAGTAGAAAAGATTGATCATTTAACTTTATCAGTTGATGACATTAATAACGAAGAAGAAGAAGAATAATGGAACTATTAAAAACTATTAAAAATTACGGTGATTTTTTAAAAATTGATCGAAAGCATTTAGATCAATTAGCAACCGAAATCAGAAATTATTTAATTAATTTAGGTCAACAAAAAAGCATTCATTGATCATCTAATTTAGGAATTGTAGAACTAAGTATTGCTTTAGCTCATTTCTTTAATTTAGATGAAGATAAAGTGTTTTATGATACCAGTCACCAAGCTTATGTTCATAAGATGGTAACTGGTAGATTGGATCAGATGGAAACGATTCGTCAAACTAATGGAATAAGTGGATTGCAAGATCTAAATGAATCTAAATATGATTATTATGCTGGTGGTCATACTTCAAACTCATTAAGTGTGGCTAGCGGTTTAGTTTTCAGTAATCAACTATTAAATAAGAATCAATTAATTATCCCTGTAATTGGTGATGCAAGTATAGCTAACGGAATAGCGTTTGAAGCAATTAATAATATTAGTTTTCATAATCACAAGATGATTATTGTTTTGAACGATAATCAGATGTCTATTTCTGAAAACTTCGGTGAATTTAATAAGTTGTTAGCAAACTTGAAAGATGATCAATACAATTTCTTTAAACAACTTAGATATGAATATATAAAAGTTGAAGATGGTCATAATCTTGATCAAATCTTTAAAGCTTTAGAAAAAGCTAAACAATTAGTTAAAAATAGTCCAGTAATTGTTCACGTAAAGACAATTAAAGGTAAAGGAATTAAAGAAGCCGAACAAGATCTAATTGGCTCATATCATAACTCTAATCGTACAAATAAAACCTATAAAGATCAATCTGGATTTATCGCATCTACTCATTTAGAAGAGAAACTAAAATCTAATGAAAAAATTTGTTTAATTAATCCTGCGATGACTTATGCAACTGGATTTATTGATATCATTAATAAGTATAAGAAAAACTACATTGATGTAGGGATTTCAGAAGAGCATGCTCTATCAATGGCTTCAGGGGTTAGTTTAAATAAAATACCTGTGTTTTTACCGATATATTCAACATTTTTACAAAGAAGTTATGATCAATTAATTCATGATTTATCACGACTAGATTTAGGGGTAAATTTACTGATTGATCGCTGCAGTTTAAACGGGACTGAAGGTTCATCGCATCACGGTATTTTTGATATCGGAATGATTAAAAATACTCCGAATTCAAAAATCTATGCAGCAAGTAATCCAATTGTATTAAAAAAACTAATTGATGAAACTAGCAACAACACGCAACAAGTAATTGCAATTAGATACAACCGTTATTTCAATGAATTTAAAAATTACCAATCATATTATCAAAATCTTGATGATCTTAACCAATGAGTAAGATTAAATTTAACGAAAATTTTAAATAAAACTGCATTAATCTCTTACAATAACAACGCTAATAGTTTTAAACAATTATTAGATGATAAATCAATAAATAGTATCGATTGTTTTGATGCAATCTTAGTTCACGGTAAAGGTGTTGATCAAAACATTACAAGAATCTTAGATCAATACGATGATATTTATCTTTATGAGGATATTTATCAAAATGTTGGTTTAGCTAATGAATTTTACAGAATAATTCTTGAAAAACAATATCAAAACAAGCGATTATATACTTATAACTTTAAATCAATCCCTAGTCATGGTGACAATAAGGATCTGATAGCAAGACATAAAATGGATCACGAACAAGTGATTGAACAAATCTTAAAAAACTTAAAATAATCAAATAAGCATATGAAAAAAAATAACGATTAGTTTTTTTTGGCTAATCGTTATTTTTTTCATTCAAAATTGTTAAAAATCTACGGCAAATTTGATTAAAATAAAAATCATTAATTAGAAATTTTATTAGATAGAAAAACAAATTATTAAACAATAAATGTTTTTTTTGATAGATAATTTTTATCTTATTCAGCTAATGTAAATGTAGCATTCGCTACAGCGACTGCATCACCTCCAGCGCCTGCAACAAAAACCTTATTTAAGCCTTTGTTTAGCATAATAGTTTGATGATCACCTTCTAGGGGAACGAAGCTAATTTTGTGTAATCTGGATTTTTTCGAACTTTTAGTTTTTTTTAAGTAAGTTCGGAAATACATCCATTAACTCTTCATATATTCTATGTCAATTTCTCAGTCTATTACTTTTCTGATTTAGTTTTTTGTACCTTGGGTTGTAACCAAAATGTACATAAAGGTCTAATAACAGTTGGTTTATGTTATTAAAAGACTTTTTAGCAGCTA
>NZ_KI912417.1:4621-101985 GCF_000518305.1 Mycoplasma imitans ATCC 51306 | reverse complement strand
TTTACGGACATTAGTTTATACCAGCAACATAGTTGAAAACTATAATTCAGTAATTGGTAGTTTCCTAGCTGCTAAAAAGTCTTTTAATAACATAAACCAACTGTTATTAGACCTTTATGTACATTTTGGTTACAACCCAAGGTACAAAAAACTAAATCAGAAAAGTAATAGACTGAGAAATTGATATAGAATATATGAAGAGTTAATGGATGTATTTCCGAACTTAATTAAGAAAAACTAAAAGTTCGAAAAAAATCCAGATTACACAAAATTAGCTTCGTTCCCTCTGATGTATTTTTATGAAAACTATATTTAATTTATAGGATAAATTTCTATATAACTAAATTTATGCGATCTAAAATAATGTGAAGTTTTTAATTCAATATTATAAACTTTAAGAAGATTTTATAAATATTCAAATACCAGATTATCAAGCAATTAGGATTAAACTAATTTTTAAAATCAAATCGGATTTAAATAATTTTTTAAAATTTATTAAAAATTATGCAAAAACAAAATATTTTTAAAAGTTATAAGCTACACCTTAACAATGATAAGTTAATGAGACAAAAATGATACATCATCTCTGGTATCACAGCAGTGTTAGTCATTTTCTTCGCCATCATTCTAGGAATCATGGAAAGATTCATTAACTTATCAGGCAATCTTTACCCTGCTGTTAATAATGCTAAGCATTTAAATGAGGCGATGAGAATTATGGCAATTATTTATTTTGCCATCTTCTTCTTACCTTATCTTTACTTTATTGCGGCATTCTTCTCAGGAATTAACCAGATCTATCGCTCATTTACTTTACACATGATTATCTGAGCTACAATCCTTGTTGGGATCTTATTAATGTTTATTACATGTGTAATGTTAATTGTTGGTTATTCTAATTTAGACAGTTACAACCTGATTAGAAACTTTCAATAACAATGGATTATAATAACAAAATTGTTATTATTGATAAACCAAAAAATATCTCAAGTGCTTTTTGCTTAAACCTATTTAAAAAGCGCTTTAAAATTAAAAAAGCTGGACATAATGGTACCCTAGATCCCTTAGCATCAGGGGTATTGGTAGTTGCTACCAATAAAAAAACCAAAGAACTAAGTCGTCTTAATCAAGACGATAAGCAATATTTAGTTAAACTAAAGTTTAACGCCCACACTGATACTTATGACATCATGGGGAAGGTTGTTAGAACTAGTAATTATGTTCCAGATGTTAATAAACTAAATGATTATCTAGATCAGCTAGATAATCATAGTTTTTATCAAACACCACCAAAGTTCTCAGCCCTTAAAGTTAATGGTGTTAGAGCATATCAATTAGCTCGCAGAGAAGTGGATTTTGAACTAGCTAAACGTTTAACGACATTATATAAGGCGAAATTAATTTCGTATTATGGTGATTATGTTGAGATCTTGCTAGATGTTAAAAAAGGCTTTTATGTACGTTCTTTTGTGGTCGATTTAGCTGACCACTTTAATACCACAGCCATGATGGTCGATTTAGTTCGTACGAAGTCTGGTCAATACAGTTTAAAAGATGTTATCAATTATCAATTTAAAAAGTAGTACAATCAACCAAATCAACAAGGATGTTGATTTGGTTCTTGGTTTTTTTGATGGTATTCACAGGGGTCATGTGAAGCTTTTTAGTCAATCTAATAAGTTTAATCTTTTAACCTTTAATCATGTGCCTAAAAAGCAAAGATTACTATATACTAGAGCAGATGCAATTGAGCAATTAGCTCAATTGCCTAATCTTGAACAACTCTTAATCTATGATGTGTTAAACAATAATTTAACTGCTCAAGGTTTCATTCATAAATATATTAAGTTAATAAGACCCAAAAGAATTATCGTTGGGTCTGATTTTAAGTTTGGTAAAGATCAGGTTGATCATTCTTTGTTTGCAAAGAATGGTTTTGAAGTTGTCGTTATTCCCAAGGATGATTGCTGTACAAGCGGGATTAAGCAGTTAATAATCGGTTGTGACTTTGAGCAGGCCAACAAATTATTAATCCACCCCTTTTATTTAAAAGGTGAGGTGATAAAAAACCACCAACGCGGACGAACAATTGGTTTTCCTACAGCAAACATTAGTTTAGATAACCAGATTATTGATCTAACTGAAGGATCTTATGCTTGTAAGGTGATTGTTGATAATATCACTTATAATGGTGTTTGTTTTATTGGAAAACCTAAAACCTTTGACGAACAACAAAGAAGATGCGAAGCACATATCTTTGATTTCGATCAAGATATTTATAAAAAAACCATTAAGGTTGAACTTTATCAATTTATTAGACCAGTAATTAAGTTTAATTCGTTTAACGAATTAAAACAAGCGATTGATGATGATAAGAAAACAGCCATAACCTTTTTTAAAAATCAAAAAAAAACTAAAGTTTTAGTAGCACTATCAGGTGGGGTGGATTCAGCTGTTTGTGCTTACTTGTTAAAGCAACAGGGTTATGATGTTGTGGCTGCTTTTATGCAAAATTGAGATAAGGATCTTAATCTTGAGCTATTATCAGATCATTTAAATAATGACATTGAAGGTTGTGATGCTAAACAAGATTTCCAAGATGCCCAAAAGTTGTGCGAACAATTAGATATAAAGCTGTATCATTTCAATTTTGTCGAACAATATTGAAATGATGTATTTCTAAGAACGTTAGATGATTACAAAAAGGGATTAACGCCCAACCCTGATGTGTTATGTAACCAGTTTGGTAAATTTGGATGGTTTATTGATGCGTTAAGAAAGCAATTTGGTGATGATATCAAGATTGCTTTCGGGCATTATGCAAAATTGGTTATTAAAAATAATCAACCATTTTTAGTGCACACTAAAGATCATAATAAAGATCAAACTTATTTTTTAACAATGCTTAAGAAAGAACAGTTAAGAAATATCATCTTTCCTTTAAGTGACTTTGATAAACCGACTGTTAGAAATATTGCTAAGCAAGCTAATTTATATGTGGCTACAAAAAAAGATTCAACAGGAATATGTTTTATTGGCGAACGAAATTTTAAACAATTCCTAAGCAACTATCTAGCAATCAAAAAAGGACCAATCGTATTAATTAACGAAAACAAGGTTGTTGGCGAACATGACGGATTATACTTCTATACGATTGGTCAATCACGACGCTTAAATGTTGGTGGAACTAAAGAAAAGATCTTTGTATGTAAGAAAGATCATGATCAGAACATATTATATGTTTGCTATGAATCAACCAAAGATCAACACTTAGCTTCATTTAGTTGTGAGTTATCAAACTTTAATTGGTTAATAGAGCATAAAGAACAATTAGTTAAACGAAAACTATGAATCAGATTTAGGCACCGTCAAAAGCTCCAAGAGTGTAAAATTATTTCATATGATAATGACAAAGTGATTGTGAAATATGAAAAACAAATTGGTGTAACCCCTGGTCAATATGGTGTGATATATAATCAAGATCTTTTTGTTGTAGGTGGTGGTAAGATTACCAGGATTATTGAATAGCTTATCGATTTTTAATCGATAAGCTTTTTTGTTTTAGCTACTCTAGTTAGATAACTTCTAAATTTTGGATGAGCGATACTAATTAACAATTTTGTACGCTGTTTAATCGATTTAGCCTTAAGATTAATAATTCCATATTCAGTAACTATATAATCTAGATCATTTCTTAAAGTGGTTGTGACTCCTTTAAGTTTAGTGACAATTTTAGAAGTTTGGTAATCACTAGTTGTTGATTTGATAGCGATAATGATTTTACCATTTCTAGAATAACTAGCACCTCTAATAAAATCAGCTTGACCACCTGTTGCTGAGTATTGTTGATGATCAATTTGTTCAGCATTAACATTGCCAAATAGATCAATTTCAATTGCTGAGTTAACTGCAACAAAATTATCAATTTTAGCAATATTTATTGGATTGTTGACATAATCAAACCTAGCAATTTTAAACTCTTCATTATGATCTAGATATTGATACATTTCATGATTACCAACAGCGAATACAAAAGTTGATACACCTTTATCGATATTCTTGTATTTGTTGGTGACCACACCTTGTTTGATTAATTCAATCATCCCTGTACCTAGAATTTCGGTGTGAATTCCTAAATCTTTTTTAGTCGTAAGTTTTTTACAAACCATATTAGGGATCGCACCGATCCCTAATTGAATAGTAGAACGATCATCAATTAATGAAGCAACATAATCAGCAATTGCTAATTGTTCTTTAGATGGTTGGATATTAATAGCTTGAGTTAATTTATAGTCAGATTCGATAATAGCTGTTACTTCACTAATATGAAGTTTATGTTTAGCACCAACAATGTGAGGCATATTCTTATTAGCTTCAATAATGATTTGCTTAGCTTTTTTAATTAACTCTAGATCAAAACAAGTTGATAAACCTAAATTAAAATAACCTTCTTCATCCATGTCAGTAGTTAATAGGATAACTGTATCGATATTAAAATTATTCAACAATTCTGTTGATTGCGAAAAATGAAACGGGTAATATTCGATGTTATTTGGAATTAATCCTTCTTGGCACTTGTTAATTGCATTTCTTTCAGGAGCTCTAAAGAAAAAACAATGCCTTCTGACGATTGGATTAAATTCATCTAAAAAGATTGTTTCTTCGCAATCAGTTGTAGAAGCGTAATAATAGAAATCTAGCTTAGAATACTTGTTATTTTCTAAAGATTTTTTAATACCTTTTAATATCGATTTTGGTTGAATGTAATCGAACCAAATTTCTGAGTTATTTTTGATTAATGATGCCGCTTGATTTTGATTAACTAACTTCTTCTTATATTTTTCAAAATATTTCATTTTTGCGCTTGTTTATTAATAATTTTAAAAAAGTAACTTTAAATTTATAGATAAAAAAACGAATTTATTTTAGTAAAAATTACAAATTGATTTTATCTGTAATAAAGATCTCTAAGAGCTGTTTTGCTTTATGTCATGGAGTTTTGTGATTTAGAAAGAAGATATAGACCTTATTAAATAATTGACAAAATGCCTTTTTTTTAATAAATCAATCCTAGAAGGATATTTATTTAGTTGATGATTATAACTTTAATAATTTTTCTATAAGTTCTGATTTATGAAACTTTATTCTTTTTAACAACTAAAAAAAAAGCCTTTGCATTAGTTTGATTTATACATTTAAGTAGGGATATAAATGAAATTCACAAAAATTATCAATATCACCAGGAGACAATTAGCATTATTCCTAGTATTTTTAGGAACCGTAATATTCGCTAGTGTAGGAATCGTCTCTTTGATGACTTATGCACTTTCTAAGCAAGGATTTTACTTTCTAATATATGATCAAATGAAATTTAATATTTCATTGATTTTACCGCTGATTTTCTTTGTTATTTTTGCTGTTGTAGGTTTGGTAATCTTACTAACAGGTAAAGAAAGTTATCAATTTAGCAGCAAGTTAATTAATAATCCAAATCGATTGAAAATCATAATTTCATTTGTTGAAATCATTCAATTAATTATTTGAGCTTTTTTTATCATAATTTTAATTACTTACTTTTACCCAATAAATGAGTCAGTTGATCAAATTTATCAAACTCAAACATCAACTGTTGATTTTGCCAACAACACAGTTTATTCAGGATTTTTATCTTTTGTTCATATCAAGAATAACTTTTTTGCTGATCTAAAAGTATCAATTCTAAATTATGCATCAATCCTTCCGTATTTCTATAACAAGGATTCGTTTGCATTCTGGAACATTATTTATCTAACTTTATATTTAAGTTTCTTTTTAGCTTATGTTAAGTTAAGTCTTTTCAAACAAAATCAAAGATTATTTTCACTAATTCCCTTTGCTGGGTTAATTTCTTATTTCAAATCATCTAATAATCTAGAAGAAAATGTTTTATCGGAAACAGATAAAACAGGTTTAAAGTCATATCAAATCCTAGCATCAAATCAAATAGTATTTAAGATCAAACTAACTAAAACGACCCTTTATTTATCGTTATTCTATCTAGCTAGTGTCTTAGGATTTGTTATTTATGCAATTACAATAACATTTATGTATGGAATTGGTTTTAAACTAAAACCATCAGTAGATGTAAATAATGCTTATGTATTTGATTTTAATCGTTGAAACAGACAATTTAATGTATCAGAATTGAGGTTAATGACTGATTTCTCAACCGCATTAAGGGCATTCTTCATTATCACATTTGTAGTAATGAGCTTAGGAATTATCTTAGATAAAAATCCTTATACTTTTGGTGCTATAGTTAGAAAAAATAAAACTAGATTATCTTTAACCTTATTAGCTATAGATATAATTCAATCATTATTCTGCACATTGATATTCTACTTTTATGTTGCTGCTACTTATGATGATTTTTATCCTTTAGCGGTTCAGGACAAAGTAATAGGGGAGATTGATAGTAATTATGCTGGTTTACTTTATGGAAGTCAAGATTTAATTATTACTAGTAGTTTAGTATTTGTGCTTACATACTTAAGTTGATTCTTAGCATATGCTAAGGGTGGAGTGTTTTCTAGAAGAACCAGAATCTTAATGTACGTCCCGTTTGCTTCATTATTTTTTGTTAAATACAACGTTGTTAATGCAAAAATAAAAAGCAAGAATATCAATAGTTGCCGATTGCTTTATTAAAAAATATTTTTAATCAACTAATTGAACAATAATTCTTAAAAAGAATTATTGTTTTTTGTATCTATTCAGGGTGTCTAATCGATTTTTGTGTAATATGGTTTATAACCCAAAAATAATCGTTAAAACAATTTTACATATAAGATAAACAGGAATGAGTTGAAAAAAACAACAAAATGAAATAAATCCAAAAATTAATTGGAAATTTGTTAAGTAATTGGTGACACAAGTAAACTTTTCTAGTGTTTTTGCTAAACTAGTTACACAGACTCTAGCTGATGTTGAACGCGTTAGTATAGAATAGATGAAGAGTTAATGGGTTTACTTTTAAACTTGCTTAAGAGAAATTAAGGAGTTTAAAATTCAGATTACACAACGTTTAGTTCGTCACTAGAAACATACAACCAATGTAGCTCAAGCTAGCGCTATATTTTATATTAATTAATTGTTGGCATAATTAATCTAAGATGATCGATTAATAAAGTTATTGTTTATGATTATTTGAATAATTTGAAATTAAGCGATTAGTTTTATATCTAAAAAACTATATTTTATATATTATGAATAAACGCTTAAGTGGTTCTCAAATAAGAAAAATCTGATTAGATTTCTTTAAGTCTAAAAATCATGAAATTGTTGAATCAAAATCATTAGTACCCATCAATGACCCAAGTTTATTATGGATAAATGCGGGTGTAGCAACATTAAAAAAATACTTTTCTGGTGAAGAAAATCCGACCAACCCAAAATTGGCTAACTCACAAAGATGTATAAGAGCTAACGATATTGAAAACGTAGGTGTAACTTCAAGACACCACACTGTTTTTGAAATGTTAGGTAACTTCTCGATTGGTGATTACTTCAAAAAAGAAGCAATTGAATTTGCTTATGAATTATTAACCAAATGATATGGATTAAATAAAGATAAGCTATACATCACAGTTTATGAAGATGATAATGATGCTTATAACTATTGACTTGAGCAAGGTGTGGATCCTAAACACATCATTAGATGTGATAAGAAACGTAATTTCTGAGATCTAGGCTCTGGACCGTGTGGTCCTTGTACGGAAATTTATTATGACCGCGGTGAAAAATATGATCCTAAAAAATTAGGAGAAAAACTTTTTTTTGAGGATATTGAAAACGATCGTTACATTGAAATATGAAATATCGTTTTCTCACAATTTAACAATGATGGTAGTAATAACTACACCGAACTATTAAGAAAAAACATTGATACTGGTGCTAGCTTAGAACGTTTCGTCTGTGTGTTACAAGATGTACCAACTAACTATGATACTGATCTGTATTTACCTATTATCCAATCAGTTGAAAAACACACCAAACACAAATATCTTGTTGATGATTACTTTAGTAATGAACAAGATAAGCAAGATGTTCTAAGAGCTTTTAGAGTAATTGCTGACCACTTAAAGTGTGGTGTATTTGCGATTGCTGATGGAGTTTTACCAGGTGCTAAGGATCGTGATTACATTATAAGAAAACTTCTGCGTAGAGCGTTTGTTTATGCAAAAAAACTAAATGCCAAACCAGAATATTTAGTTGATGCTATCAACGTAATCATTGATCTCTATGGCGACTTCTTTAATCATTTAATTCCTAATAAAGAAATTATTATTCAAGCAATTTCTAATGAAGCAAACAACTTCTCAAAAACATTAGACTATGGTTTTGATATCTTCAATGAAGCCAAAAAAACTAATAATATTACAGCTGAAACGATCTTTAAACTAGTTGAAACCTATGGTTTCCCCTTAGATTTAATTAAGGAATTATCAGCAGAATCCAAGATTAATTTAGACCTTGATGGTTTTGAAGAGTTGTTTAAAAAACATCAGCAAGTATCAAAAGCAAACAATAATGAAGTAGGTATGAAAAAACAAAATGAGAACCTACTTAAGTTCGAAGCACCATCTAAGTTTTCATACGATAAAAATAACATTAAAACAAAGGTTGTAGCAATCTTTGATGATAAGTTTAACCCTGTAGATCAAATTGAGGTTGGTTCAGGTTGAGCGGTATTTGAACACACGCCAATTTATGCGACTTCTGGTGGGCAAAGATTTGATGAGGGCTACTGTCTTAAAAAAGGTAATCTTGTTGTTCATTTTGACAACGTGATTAAAGCACCAAATAAACAACATTTACATCACTTTAAAAAAGCAAGTTTTTGACTTGATGAAAAAGTTGAATTAATGCATGATGAAAACTGAAGAAGACTAGTAAGAAAAAACCATTCACTAGAACATATATTGCATGCAACACTTAAGAATACAATTAGCGAAACAATTAAACAATCTGGTGCATTCAAATCAGCAGCTAAAGCGACTTTGGATTTTAATTACCCAACAAAGTTAACATATGAAGATCTAGAAAACCTAGAAACAAAAATGCGTAAGGTGATTGCTGATAAGATTCCAGTTACAGTTCATCACGTAGACTATGAAACTAGTCAAAAGATGAACGCGATTGCCTACTTTGAAGAAGAGTATAAAAAGCACGAATTATTGCGCGTAATTAAGATTGGCGATTACAGTGTTGAATTATGTGGTGGCACACATGTTGATAACACCAAAGAGATTGAAGAATGTTTTATAACTGATCTTTACTCATTAGGTGCTGGACGATGAAGAATTGAGATTATCAGTTCATATGAAACGATCTTTAATTATTTAGTTGATAAACAAGAAGAGATTAAAAAAGAAAAAGAGTTAATGTTTAATGAACTAGGTAATTATGATCTTACTTCTTACTTAGATTTCAGTAAGAAGTTACATTCGTTTAGTTTGCCAACTTCAGTTAAAGATTTAAGAAAAACATTAAGGGCTTTTGAACAATTAAAAGAAGAATACAAAGCAATTAAACTAGAGTTAGATAAGAAAAAAACTAAAGATCGCGCTAGTGAGATTAAAAAGTTAGCTCTAGAAAATCTAGATCACAAAATTGTGCTATTGTTCTTTGATAAAGAAGAACACAAAGCGCTAGCAATGGCACATACCGAATTAGTTAATGAAAAGCAAGATCATCTTTTCTTTTTCATCAACAAAGTTGATAACAAGATTAGCTATCTAATCGGAATGAAGAACCCAACAGATAAGTTAAGTGCTAAGGTGATAATTGATAAAGTTAATAAAACCTTTGGCGCTAAAGGTGGTGGCAAACCAAACTTTGCTCAGGGTGGTTTTAGCACGGACAAAGATATTGATCAATTAAAAACAAACTTTATTAATTTATGTATTACGTTGCTTTAGATGTTGGTTCTAAAACTTTAGGAATTGCTACAGGCGATGGTGAGTTTAAAATCGCTTCACCATACTGCGTGATTTCTTTTAACGAATACGATTTTAAACAATGTTTAACTAAGCTAAAAGAAAAAACTTCGGCTTTCTTTTATGAATTTAAATTTGTAATTGGAATGCCAAAAAACATTAATCAAACAAAATCTTCAACAACCGAAATGGTTGAAAGCTTTATTGAATTGTTAAAAGAAAATTTTAAAAACGAAGTTATCATCTATGATGAAACCTACACTTCAATAATTGCTGATCAATTGTTAATTGATAACCAAATTAAAGCAAAAAAACGTAAAGAAAAGATTGATAAGCTTGCTGCTTATGTGATCTTGCAATCCTTTTTTGATGATGACAGATATCCTAAATAAATTTAAGCAACTAAATTTAGAACTAAAAATACCAATCATTCGCGATGATAATTTGATTAATTTAGTTAACAAATTATCTAATCTTAAAATTACTAGTTTACTTGAAATTGGAACAGGGATTGGTTACAGTTCAATGTATCTAAGTGCTCATCTGCCAGATTTAAAAATTGACACGTTAGAAAAAGATACGCAACGTTATCAGTTAGCCCAAAAATGGCTAGCAAAATTTAGTAAAATCAATCCAATTAATGGTGATTGCTATGAATTTATTCCCAGTGATAAATATCAAGCAATCATTCTAGATGGACCTAAATCCAAACAGATTGAATTATTCAATAAATACCTTAATTATCTACAACCAGGTGGTGTGATGATTATCGATAATTTTTTTTTAAAAAATATAAAACCAAATAACAAGCTATATAATAAGAATCAAGAGTGACAAAGATTTATTTATAACCTAGATAAACAACACTTTAATGTGGAAATTGATCAATCTGGAGACGGGGTAGTTTATGTTTTTAGTAACTCAAGTACAATCGCTTAATCAAGCTAAAAAATTTGTTGATCAAGCGATTGATTGTATCTTAGTAGGTTATGAAAATTTTGCTTTAAGGTGTACTAAGACTTTAAATTATCATGAATTAAAAGAGTTGGTGGATTACCGTAATGCTAAGAAAGCTAAAACCAAAATCTTTGTTTTATTAAACAGCTTTATTTTTGAAAATCAGCTAGATGAATTAACTAATAAATTAGTTGAATTACATCAACTAAAAGTAGATAAAGTTTATTTTCAAGACTATGCAATTGTGCAAATTATACGAGAAAAACAACTAAATTTACCTGTTGCTTATCATTCTGAAACGATGGTGACTTCTTATGGTCAATTTGATTTTTTTAAAGAAAATAATATTAACCATTTAGTGATCGCTAGAGAGATTTTCATGAATGAAATTAAGCAGATGCATGAAAATAAACAAAATCTAGAATTAGAGATGCAAATCCAAGGATACGCATTTTTCATGCATTCTAGATGAAAGATGATTTCTAACTTTGAAGCTTATGCTAAGATCTCAGATCAACTCTCATCTAAAAAACAACTATGGATTCGTGAAGCGTTAAGAAAATATCCTAATGCTATCTATGAAGATGAGTTTGGAACCCACATGTTTACTGGGTATATTCTTTGCGCAATTAAACAACTAAACGAGCTTTACCAGTATGGTTTAGATTATGTCAGGATTGATTCAATCATGATCCAAGAAGAAGATCATGAAAAAATTACATTTTTATACCAACAACTAATTAATCAATTAAGAGAAAACGGTTTATTATCTAATCAATTAATCCAAGAAAAATATCATGAAATCGAACGAATTAGTTCGCCCATTGAAATAGCCTCTGGTTTTTTTGGTGGCATGAAAGAGATTAAACACCTTATTAAAGAAGAAGGAGAAACAAAACGATAATGAAATACGAATTACTAGCTCCTGCTGGAGATGTCCAAAAAGCAATGTTTGCAATTGATTATGGTGCTGATGCGGTATTTTTAGGTGCTAAGGCTTATTCATTAAGATCTAGTGCAAGTAACTTCTTTTTTAAAGATATAAAACAAACAGTCGATTACGCTCACGAGCGTAATCGTAAAGTTTATGTAGCAGTTAATGTTGTATGTCATAACCCCTTAGTTAAAGGTTATGCTAAATTTATTGCTAATCTTGAAGAAACAGGTGTTGATGGTTTGATCGTGGCTGATCCATTTATTATTAACTATACAAAAAAACACCACCCAAACATTGATCTGCACTTATCAACTCAACAAAGTGTTACAAACTCTAAATCCGCCTTATTTTGAAAAAGTAACGGTTTAAGTCGAGTTGTTTTAGCTAGAGAAGTAACGATGGATGAATTGACATTAATGATGCCAAGAGTTAAGGATAAAGTAGAAATCGAATATTTTATCCACGGCGCTGTTTGTATTGCTTTTAGTGGTCGTTGTATGATGTCAAATAACTGATCATTGCGTGATGCTAACGTTGGTGGTTGTGCACAATCTTGCCGTTGACGTTACGAACTAAAAGATGACAAACAAAATCATCACTCTGATTCATTTACAATGTCTCCTAAAGATATGGCATTAATTGATGAAATTAAGCAATTAATGGAATTAGGTGTAGCTTCATTTAAAGTTGAAGGGCGAATGAAATCAATTAATTACGTAACCACCGTAATTCGATCGTATCGTCAAGCAATGGATTATTATTTAGCTAATGGATTTAATGTTGATCAAAAAGATGAACATCTTATTTTAGATCAAGCTAGAAAAGATCTAAAATCAGCCGAAAACCGTCCAGCACATAAAGGTTTTGCGCACAATCAACCAGGTATTGATGCAATGCTGTATCACGAAGATGAACGTAAGGTTGCTCAAACTTTTGCTTTCATCATTGATGAAATCCAAGATGATGGATATGTTAAAGTAACATGTAAAAATAACTTTAAAAAAGCTCAAGAATATATGATCTATGGTCCTAGTTTTAAGATCGATCAAGTGAAGATTACTTCTTTATTGAACAAACGAAAAGAAGAAGTCGATGTGGCAAACGATCCGATGTCAACTTATTATTTAAAATTTGATCAGCACTATGAATTAATCAAAAATAGTATTGGGCACATTAAAAAAACCTTGGAACTTTAATAGTCCAAGGTTTAATTGCTAGCAGCTGGTGAATTAGATCATCTAGCTGCTCTTGATTTAAGACGACGAGCTTTATTCTTAGAAATTCTGTTATTTTTAGCTAGCTTATCAGCTAAAGAATACACTTGTTCAACATCTTTCTTATCTTTAGAAGCTTTAGTTTTCTTAAGTTGGTTCTTTAAAGATGTTTTAAATCCTTTAGTTAATAAATTTGCTTTTTGATTCTGACGATAGCTCTTTTCGTTTGCTTTAATATTAGCCATATCGTTGATACCTTCAAAATTATATAACTTATTAATTATAATATATAAGTAGATAAATTACATATAACAATAAATTAATGAATAGTAGTTTCCTTTTTATAGTCTTGTTAGTAGTTATTCCAATTGGACTAATAAGCTATGTTATCTATAAAAGAAAAAAATCTAAAGAACCTGGTCAGTTTGCAGGTAAAACCAAAGAAGAACGCCGTAATGAAGTATGAAAAACGATTAAGCGTTATCTTCAAGATAACGAAATGTATGGTCGTGAGATCATGTATTCGTTTGTTGCTAAGCGTCCTTCAGCTAACGATGATCGTAAGTTGCACAAACAATTTAAAGAAGCAACGAAGCAATACTTATTAGAACACAAGTTGTCTAAGAAAGAAAAGAAGGAATACTTAGACAAAAGAAAAAAAGAGATGGCGCGTGAACGCTATTGCATTTATTTTCAAACTAAGGATGCAAAATCGCAAGTAACGTTTGAACCTGCAATTATTGAAGCAGAAGTATTAACTTTACCGGCTAAAAGTCGTCGTGATCCGCCTGAAAGAAAAATTCAGATTAACGGATTGCAAGATTTTAAGAAAGAGTTTGCTTGAATCGAACCACTAAAAAACAAAGAAGATGCACGATTGAAAAAAGCTGAAGATGAACGCTTAAGAAAATTGGAAATCAAAGAGCGCAGAAAAGCTGCTAAATTAGCTAAAAAAGAAGCTAAAGCTAAAAAGAAAATTTAAAAAATAATGAATAAGAAAAAAGTCATTTTTTTTGGAACAACAGAATTATCGCTAGCTTGTCTAAAAGAGTTGTTAGCCGATAATTTTTTTGATATTGTTGCAATTATTTCTCCGCCCGACCGTGTTAATTTAAATAACAAAAAGAACAAACTTAATCCAATTAAGCAATTTTGTGTTGATAATAACTTACCAATTTATCAACCTGAAAAATTATCAGGATTTTACGATGAATTAAGTCAAATGAAGTTTGATCTAGGGATTTGTATTGCTTATGGTCAGTTTATTCCTAAGAAAGTTATTGATCTTTTTGCTGATGGTATATTAAATGTTCACCCATCTAAGTTACCTTTATTAAGAGGTGGTGCACCCATCCATTATGCGATTATTAATGGTTTTGAAAAAACAGCTATTTCAATTATGAAACTAGATGAAAAAATGGACCACGGGCCTGTTTTTGATCAACTAGAAGTGTCAATTCAACCTGATTGAAATCATGATGATTTAAATCGTGAAATAATTGCAAAATCACCGTCGTTTCTAATAAAAACTATAAAAAATATCTATGCACATAATTTAGTTCCAACACCTCAAGATCACGATCATTTTACTTTAGGTTTAAATATTAAAAAAGAACAAGAACAGCTCAACTTAAATCTTGATGCTAAAAGTTTTGTAAATTGACAAAAAGGTCTTTGATCTTCACCTGGTGGCTATCTAGTTTATGAAAATCAACGTGTTAAAATTGCGGCTTCTCGGGTTGTTGAAAATGAAGAAGAACATCTAGATAATCTTGTTGGAACAATTTATAAAATCGATGAAACGGGAATTTATGTGTACTTAAAAAAGGGTAGTATTGCAATTACTAAATATTTATTGCCTTCTAAAAAAGTTTTGGATATTAAGCAAGCAATCAATGGAAAAATGTCTTTTAAAGTAAACACTAAATTCAGTTAGTATGAATAAAAAATATATTTTTAAAAAAACAGATTTTATAAACACATTTAACCGTCCTAGATCGCTATGAAAATTTAGCAATAGTGAATTATTAGCTATTATTCAAAACGAACTAGGCTTATCTAAGGATGACTATGTTGATTTATTAGATCAATTAGATAACGAAAACAGTTCAATTATTAATTTTGATGAAGTTGATTTTGTTAATGAACAGATTGATCAAGAAGAATCAAAAAATATTTATATTAATGAAGTTAGCAAGATTAAAATTAAAGCTAAAGAATACATCAAAAGAAGGGTTTTATTTCAAGAAGTTGATTATGCTAATTTAGAAGAAGATAACATTAAATTTGTTGATGGTATTCTTGAACAATATCAGATTAAATATATTGATGTGTTCGATATTAAACAAGAGAATATAGCGCTTAGAATTATAGATTTAGCAGAATATCAAAACACACCTTTAATTACAGCAATAGATTTACATGAAATTATTAAAAAACACGATTATAATGAAACAAAATTGCTAATTTTAGATGGCATTTACTTTAATGAAAAAAGCGATTATTTTTTACAGGCTAATATTGAAGGTTGTTTATTTGAAAAGCCAAAAAATGATAAACTCAAAGTAAGTGTTTACAGTTTAAAAAATTCAACAACAACCAAACGAAAAGACATAGTTTCTTATTATTACGATTATCGCGTTTTAGGCGAGCTTGGCTATGATGTTGTTGAATGAAATGTTGTTTTAATTAAATACGGTTTATCTAAGAAAAATCAAGTGGATTTTACTACTACTAGTACGGTATGTCATAGCAAAACTAGTGGTTCATTACCTGATAAACTTAAGGAAGCTAATTTTTTTAGCAAATCTTTAATTGAAAACAAAGCTAGTTATAAACGTTCTGGTTATGAAAAACTATCATTAGATTATCCAGAATTAAATCCAAGTAAAACATCATTTGGTAATTTGCTAGACATCTTAACTTTCAATGTTAATGAGAATGATAATAAAAAGACATATAAGTTTGTTGTAGAACAGATGTCCATTGTTAAAAATGCATTTGATACTGTTTTTGATGAAATGATGCAGATCAAAGAAACAAACATTGGTACAATTGTCTTATCAAATGCTTACTTTAGTCAATTTGGTGATAATTTACACCATACAATCATTAAATACACATTAGGTAAAAAAGCGTTTCAACCGTTCTTGCTAAGTGGATATGTTTATAAGATTTCAAAGTTTTTTGACAAAAACAACAGTTTAATTTTTCCATTAGTCAATAAAAATAACGAGCCATTTTCAATAAAGAACTTTATGAATTATGTTGCTAATAATGCTGACACTTTAAGACCTAGCGATTGTTTCAACATACTAAATACAGTTTATGGAAGCAAACCAATTGAACATTATGTTTTTAATGAAGCTAAAACCGCTTTTAGTAAACTAAAAGACAAAAAAGTTTATTTTGATTTTGAGTCAATTTGTCACCTATTTGCACCAATGGATGATGTGTTGCCAAATATGCAAATTGTAACGCAAAATTCGTATATTATTGATCGAAATGATGGTAGTGAATCACACTGTTTTAATGATGTAATCGATCCATGTAAATTAGATGTTAATTGATTTGTAAAAATCATCAACGATCTTCATCAAGGTGTCGATTATAGTTACGTAGTTTATAACGCTTCATTTGAACGATCTAGATTAAGAGAAATGGCTTATTATATTGAAAGATATAAGCAATATTATCCAAACAAATTTAACAATCCGCAGGATTTAGAAATAGACTACTTACAAAAAGTTAAAGAAATTGAAGACAACCTTTTTGATTTAGCTGATTTCTTTAATTTAAACAAAAAACTACTAGTGGTTAAATCGCTAAACGGTTTTTATTCAATTAAAAAAACCTTGTTATTAACATCGAAAGAACAACGAGAAAAAGCTAAAGCGGTTGATTATTCAACGCTTAATGTTAAGCGTGGAGATATGGCGCAAAATTTAACAGCGAAACGATTCTTAGGTTTATTGTCAGATCAAGAGTGAAATCAAATTGCGATTGATTTAGCTACATATTGCGAAAACGACGTTCGTTCAATGATTGCAGTGGAACACTACATTAGAGATTTAATCAAAGGCAATTAAATTTATTTTTTAAAATAATAAATAATAATGAAGGTAATTTAGCTATGATTTATGACAAATTAGAAAATTTTAGTAAATATTTAACAGTTAATAAGTATTTTCCTAAAATTAAACAATTTCTAGAAGAACACAACTATGATCTGTCTCACCTAAAAGTAGGAATCCATCAAATTGATGGAATGGATCTATACCTAAATGTGCTAGATTCAGTTGTTTATTTAAATACCGAAGCTAGATATGAATTACATCATAAATATGGTGATGTTCATGTAGTGTTCAATCCTGGTGAAATTTATTTTAGTCAACATGCTGAAGATGCTAAAGACATGAAAATTGATATCCCTTACAATGAACAAAAGGATGTAACTTTTTATGTTTCAGATACCACTAAGGATGGTGTTTCTAAAAACAGGTTAATACCATCTAAAAACACTTTTGTTGTGTTTTTACCTGGTGATTTACACGCTCCAAGAGTGTCTGAAAAACCTTCTAAAAATATCATCAAATACATATTTAAATTTAGATGCTCATAAGAAAAATTTATCGGTTAATTTCGTTATTTTTTGTTGCTGTTTTAGGTTTGTTTAACCTAAATATTGGCTTTGTTAAAGAAGACAAATTAATCGATTACAAACAAAGTCTGCAAACTCAAGAAACAACAGATGATGCAGGTATTTTCTATGACGATCTAAAACAAACTGCGCAAGCAAGAACAATCAAGATTTTTTTAACTGGTAATAATTACCAATCAGTATTAACGTCATTAATGCTGACGCAGTATTTCTTAAATGATAGCGTTGTTGACGATGAAAATTCTCCAGTAGTGTTTTTATACCAACAACAACTAGTTAACGACCAAGATTTTAGCATTAATGCTGCTAGCAACATTATCACTTGGTTTAACAACAATTACTCCAATAATAAAGGATTAATTGATACTAATAGTAGTACGATTTTTGATGATACTACTAATCTAAGTTATACTGCATCAAACGTTTTAACCTTTCTTGATCTAATTAGAGTTTATTTTCATAATAAATACATAAAAAACCCTCAATTAGCAAACAAACCTTTGTTGTTTGATATCTTTATTTCGCCTGATTTGTTATCCGCAATTTGGGATAACAAATCATTAATGCTATATAACTTTTTAGCTTATGTTAATAAGTTTCATGTAATCGCTAATTCTAACTATTTGAAGTCTGTGTTTTTTCAAAACTATGCTCACCTTGTCGAAAATAGTTTAATTAATGATAGTCCACAACAAGTATTAGCCAACTATGAAGATAATTTCAATAAGATCTTTGTTAATGCAAGAACAAAGTTAGATAGTAACAAAAACCTAAATAACGGTTTTAACGACGACACTAGAGATCAAAACAGTTTTGATACATTTAAAAACACATCATTATATGAGTTGGTATATAACCAAGAAAAATTTGCATTTTATGACGGAATTTCTTACCAATTTAATAATAATCAGATTAGTGATAAATTAAAATTAAGTGTTCATTTTTATCAAAAAATCTACGAATTATTTTTTAATGCAAAAGCATTAATGTTAGATAAATCTAAGATTGATTTATTGATCAGGCAATACTTGAATATTTTCATGATTACTGATCAATATAATATTGCTGATTATATCTATAAGAATAGTGCTGATTTTGACATCAACAAAAAGACTTTTATTTTTTTAGAACCAATTGCACCAACCAGGCTAAATTTAAATGAAATTAATTCGGGTAATCCGATTAATAATTTAAAGTTTGATGAGTATAAAGCGATCTTAGAAACGTTTAGAAAAATTTATCCTGTTGATCAATATAATTTCATTTATCTAACAAATATTAACTTTGATGGTTTTAAAGCGCGGTTTGATGCATTTCAACAGTTGCTTGGCATAAATGATCTAAAGATAATTTATACCAGACCGATTTCGGGATATTTTTTCTTCTATGAGTTGTGAAACCAGTACCAAAAAAACATTACCACCACACTTAATGAACCAATTACATTAGGTGGGGTTGATTATAATGATGATAATGTTTTAGACACTTATAACTTCTTAACTAAAAATACTGTAGCAACAACAACCAACATCAACAAAATGACCAGAAATGTTAATAATTACCCTGTTCCTTTAACATTTTTAATTAATGATTTCGAACTTGGTCGGATTAATCAACCAGCACAGTATTTCTTGTTAAACCAAGCGTATGTCACTATTGCGCAAGGGTTGATTAATGATAGCAACAATGCAGGAATGAACCTTCTAGGTTCAAAACGTTTTTTTGACAACAACGACTATACAGCTTACGACCCAGTTGCATCATATGATAAAATTATTGCCCAAGAAAAAAAGGACACGCCAACTCAAGCAACAATTCCAATAATCTTAATCGTGTTTTTTGTCGTTTTATTAGGTTTGGTTGTTTGTATGATGATTTTTATTATCTATAATTACAGGAAGTTACAAAAAGCCAAAAGAAGCTGAGAAGCTTATATAAGTAAGTTTAAAAAAGAAGAGAAAAACCATGCCTAGAAAACATTTAATTGCAAACCAAATTAATAAAAAACAACAATCAAATGCGAAGTTGTGACAAAAGTTAGCCAAAGAGATTAAAGCTGCTGTTAAAGTTGGTGGAACTGATCCAGAAACTAATTACAGACTAAAAGCTGCGATCGATAAAGCTTTAACTTACAACTTATCAAAAGATTCAATTAATCGTAATATTCACGGAACTAGTAATAAAGATGATGACCAATTAATTGAAGCAGAGTATGAAATTTATGGTCCTGGTGGTTTGGGGATTATTGTAAGAACCTTATCAGATAATCCCAACCGCGTGATCTCTTCATTAAATGGATATATATCAAAACTAAAGGGATCATTAGCTAAACCTAATAGCGTCAAGATTAATTTTCAACAACAAGGGATTATTTTAACTGATCTAAACAATTATCACGACGAAGCCTTATTAGAATTGCTAATTGATTATGAACTGATTGATATCAACTCTGATGAAGAAGGTTATGAGATTATTACAGTTCCCAACGCTTATTACGAAGTTAAGAAAAAACTAGAAGCTGCAGGGTTTAAAATCCATCATTCTGAATTGAAATTAGTGCCACTTTCATACGTTGAACTAAATCAAGAACAAAATGAAATGTTTGAAAGATTTAGCGCATCATGTGAAAATGATGATGATATTCAATGAATCGTAGCTAATAATCAATAATTTTGTGGTATAATCTTAAAGGCATTAGCTACAAGGCCACATAGCTCAGCGGTAGAGCAACCGGCTGTTAACCGGTTGGTCACAGGTTCAAATCCTGTTGTGGCCGCCATTATTGGCGCGTTGGTGAAGTGACTTAACACACACGCCTTTCACGCGTGCATTCACGGGTTTGAATCCCGTACGCGTCACCATTAATTAAATTCATAATATTATTTGGGTTTAAAAATCCCGCATTCTTTGAGTTAGAGCACATAATTCAAAGATTATCTATTTTGTTAGGAAAACTCCTAACATTCTGGAGTGTTAGCTCAGGTGGGAGAGCATATGCCTTACAAGCATAGGGTCGGGGGTTCGATCCCCTCACACTCCACCACGCCGACTTAGCTCAATCGGCAGAGCAACTGACTTGTAATCAGTAGGTTGTAGGTTCAATTCCTATAGTCGGCACCATAAAGCTTCTTTAGCTCAGACGGTAGAGCAAGTGACTCTTAATCACTGGGTCGTGGGTTCGATCCCCTCAAGCAGCACCATGTTGCACTCGTGGCGGAACTGGCAGACGCGCTAGACTTAGGATCTAGTATCATTACGATGTGGGGGTTCAAGTCCCTTCGAGTGCACCATTAAAATTAATTTTAATAGTTTTCCAACATAGCAATTTTTTTTGAAATTGCTTAAAAAAAATTATATATAGCTAACTTAGAATATATATAATAATTCATTTGTTCACTTTTAAATTTAGAGTAATTTAACTTAAATTATCTGTAGCTAATTTAAGTTAATTGATACGAGCCGATTAGGCTCATTTTTTATTTTTATTAGACTTTTTTAATTTTATTAAAATGGGCTTTTTAAATAATCAAAACCTAAAGAATTAGCTTTTTTGTGTTAATTCTTTTGGTTTTTTACTTTACTTATCTAAAAATTAAGGATTATTGCTATTTCCTTTATAAAGTAGTCTTATTCAAAGGTTTTTTTAGCAATTATTAAATTGAGCTATTCTTATATCACATAATTGAACATAAAAAAAGCATTTACAATATTTTTGTATAAAAAATGAACCTTTTAATTTCTTGCTAATCGCCGATAAATTTAGTTTAGCTATCAGCTTTAATATATAATAATTACGATACCGATAAAAATTATAAAAATGATTATGAACACAACTAGAACAGTATTTATCATTTTAAGCAGTCTAGCGTTAGTCATTGGGTTAGTTTTTTGAGGTTCATCATTCTACATGTTTTTAAGAAGATATCGTATAAGAAGAACGACTTACGATGGTGCTTTTGGTAAAACAATTAGTGATAAAGACATGAAATTAACATGATGGCAAAAAAATGGCGGATATCTATTTTTTATAGCCGGACTGATGGTTTTAATGTTTGCCGTTGCAGGTTTTGCTAACTTACACAATTTCTAATAAAAATATATAGAATGGTGTTTATCACATTTAAAAACTGAAAGAAATAAATAATTTAAAATGGCTTCAACTACAAATCAAGTTCACAGCCAGAGACACTCTTCAACAGGTTGAAAGAGATTTTCTGGTCGTTTTAAAGAAGTTGTTGGTAAGTTGTCTGCAGGAATTATGATTCCGATCGCATTATTACCTATTGCAGGGTTATTGCTAGGGATCTTTGCTGCAGTTCAAAACAACGTTAGCCAAGCTACAAACCCAGGTGTTTATGCTATGGCTGCCTTCTTTAAAAATGGTGCCGACGCTGTTTTCGGTAACCTGCCTACTCTATTTGCAATCGCAATAGCAGTAGCTTTCACTAACCAATCAGGGGTAGCAGCATTCTCTGCTTTTGTTGGTTGGCTGATCTTTAATGCTACACAAACCGCATTAATTTTCCCAAATGCTGGTACAACAGATTCTTTCAAAATCTTGTACTTTAACAACGTGCCTGCTAGTGCGCTAGCTATGAACGTTGGACTTAGATCTCTAAGTACTTCTGTATTTGGTGGGGTTGTTGTTGGTGCTATTACAGCTGTGCTGTATAACAAGTTCCACACAATTCAATTACCAAAAGTTATTGGGTTCTTCAACGGTAACCGTTTTGTTCCAATTATTACATTATTAACAATGTTACCGGTTGCTTTGATTGCATTAATGATCTGACCGGCTATTGGTATTGGATTAAATGCTTTAGGTCAAAGCCTTGGTGTTTTATCAAGAAATGGTAACTTTAACTCATTCATTTTCGGATACGTAGAAAGAGCGTTGGTTCCGTTCGGTCTTCACCACGCTTTCTATGCTCCACTATGATTTACAAGTGCTGGTGGTAGCATTGCAAACGTAATTGCTACTGAAGGACAAAATGCTATCGCTCCGTTAATCGTTACAAATGAAAACGGAATGAAAATTGTTCGTGCAGTTGTTGGTGTTGCTGCAAACAAAGCAGAAATGAAACCAAGTAATTTCACTGCTATGGATTGAATGAACTGAGGTCAAGTTGTTAATGCATTAAACCCTAACACTGATATTAATACAGACACTCTTAGTGGTGACCAAAGACTTTGATTCTCAATTAACTCACTATTTGTAAACAAATCTGTATACTTAAGTGGTTCTCAAGCAACAACTCCTTACACATTCACATTTAAATCATTTGCTGACTCAACTCTTAACCACCCTTCATTAATCGCTTCTATTACTAGAAACGGAAATGTAATGACTGGTCAAGAAATATTAGGAATGATTAAAGCTAGTCAAACAGGTTCATTTGCTTTACAATCAACTGATACTCTAAACTATGCATTCCCTGGTGTAAACCCTGGTCAATATGTACAAGGTAAATATGCGTTCATGATCTTTGGTTTACCTGCTGCTGGTGCTGCAATGATTATGGCTGCTCCTAAGGATCAAAGAAAATATGCTGCTTCAATCATTATCTCAGCTGCATTCACTGCATTCTTAACAGGTATTACAGAACCAATTGAATTTACATTCTTATTCTTGGCTCCTTACCTATTCTGAGGATTCCACGCTATCTTCTGTGCGATCTCATTCTGATTAACAAGCTTATTAGGTGGTAACATCGGTCAAACATTCTCTGGTGGTATTATCGACTTAACAATTTATGGATTCGTTCCTGATGCTTTAGGTGCTAAAACAAACAGCTGACTTCCATTAGTTATCGGTCTATTCTACATCCCGCTGTACTACTTCACATTCTACTTCCTGATTACTAAACGTAACATCGAAACTCCTGGACGTGGTGCTGGTGCAAGATTGTACACTAAGGCTGATTACCAAGCAAAAGTTGCTAACAAAGCTGCTGGAAACACAACTGGTTTCAAACCAATTGAAATTACTTCATACAAACTAATTAAAGCGTTTGGTGGACGTGATAACATTACTGCAGTTAATGCATGTGCTACAAAATTAAGAGTATCTGTTAAATCTAAAGATAAAGCTGATTTCGGTCAAATTGGCGCATTAGGTTCACTAGGTACATACGCTGTTAGTGATACATTAGTTCACGCTGTTTATGGTGGTGATGCTGATATTATTAAATCTAACATGCAAAAGATGATAGCTAAAGACTACGATTCTACAGCTATCGAAAAAGCAATTGGCGATGTTTCTTCAACTAAAGAAATTGATCCATCAATGCCAAAAGCAAGCCCAGAAGTTGATCACAAACTTTCTGATATTATCGAAGTACACAGCCCTGTTAAAGGTACAGTAACTGATCTATCTAAGATTTCAGATGCTTCATTTGCTGGAAGAATCATGGGTGATGGTGTAAGTGTTGAACCAGATGATGGTATGTTTTACTCACCAGTTGATGGTAAATTAGAATTAGCTTACAACACAGGTCACGCTTACTTCTTCGATGTTCATGGTGCTAAGATTTTAATCCACATCGGAATTGATACAGTATCATTAAACTCAAACAACTCAGATTCTGACAACTTAGTAGGTTTCAAAATGTTTGCTAAATCTGGTGACAACGTTTCATTCAAAAAATCACCAGTTGTTCAAGCTAACTTAGATATTATTAAGAAAAAAGAATTATCAACAAATTCTCCAATTCTTGCTTTAAAAGACACATTAGTTAACTACGACCTTAACGTTGTTGTGAAACCTGGGGACAAGGTAAATGTTGGTGATCTATTGTTCAAACTAGTTAAAAAGAACAAATAGTTTTCAACAAACCAGAAAATAAAGTGCATTCCTTGCACTTTATTTTTTTTATTTATATATTTAAGATAGAGTAAAATTTTTATTAAATATGAGCAATAGCAGCTGCATGAAAAAAAAGGTGTGTAACGCATCTTCTTATAATTTTAAGGACAAATATCAGCATCTAAAAGGGCTAATTAATAACCAAGAAGTTGGTTCTAGTCGACTTGTCGAAATCAAATCTCCGATTGATAATGAAGTAAGTGGATCGTTTTATGGGATGACTGCTGATGAGATTGATGACGCTTATGAAAAGGCTAATATTGCTTTCAGATCTTGGTCTAAACGCACTTACGAGTATCGTAAAGCTAAGATTCTTAATTTTGTTCAATTATTAGAAGAAAACAAAGAAGAATTCACCAAATTACTAACTGATAATATTGCTAAAGCATATAATGAGTCGTTAGCAGAAGTTGAACGTTCAATTCAATATATTCACGATACAATTAGTGTTTATGAAGATATGATTAAACAACCACTAGTTATTGATGAAACTGTTCATCACGTTAAGAACAAGGTTGGTAAATTCGTGCGTGAACCACTAGGCGTAGTTTTGAATATCTCACCATGAAACTACCCCCTAAACACACCTTTATCTAAGATGATTCCGACACTAATTGCAGGTAATACGGTTGTATATAAGGTAGCTACTCAAGCAGCAATTATAGGAATTAGATTAACTCACTTGTTCAAGCAAGCCGGTTTTGATGATGGTGTTGTTCAGTGTGTGGTTGGTTTAGGTCGCGAAATCGGTGATAAATTAAATACAAATAAACATATTAAAAGTATTTCTTTTACTGGAAGTACACCAGTGGGTTTAACTTTATTAAAGCAAGCATCTGTGGGTAATATCTCATTAGAATTAGGTGGAAAAGATGCTGCACTAATTCTTAGCGATTATAATAAGCAAATAACGATTAAAGAAATCATTAAAGGTGCTTATGGATATTCTGGTCAAAGATGCACCGCGATTAAAAGAGTATTTATTAAAGAACAAGACGCAGATGAATTTGTGGAATTACTAAAGACTGAAGTATCAAAATTACATTTAGGAAACCCGTTTGATAACCCTTCATTAGTTCCTGTAATTGATCAATATGCAGCCGATTATATTAAAGAACTATATGATGACGCACTAAGTAAAAATGCAAAAGTTGTTGTTGGTGGCGACTTTGAAAAAAACTGGATTGAAGCAATCTTATTAGACCATGTTACGACTGATATGCGTGTTGCTTGAGAAGAACCGTTTGGTCCAATTTTACCGGTAATTCGTGTTAAAAATGAAGAAGAGATGATTAAATTGCATAACCAATCTCAGTACGGTCTACAGGCAAGCATTTTCACAAGTAATCAAGCTAAATTCGAAGAAATTGCTAACCAATTAGAAGCTGGAACAATCAACTGAAATCGTTCATCTTCAAGAGGGCCTGATTTCTTCCCATTTTTAGGAATTAAAGATTCGGGTATAGGAGTACAAGGGATTAAAGATACGATCCTATCTGTAACTCGTTACAAAGGTTTTGTTTATAATCGCTAATTTTAATATATAATATTAGGGACTATTTTCAAAAAGCTATATCATATATAATTAATGTTCAAAAGAAAAATAATAATGAAAAAAGATATTCATCCAACATTAAATAAGGTTAATTTCTTATGTGCTTCTTGCAATAATAAGTTTATCTTATTATCAGTAATTAAAGCTAAAGAAGTTCACATGGACGTTTGCAGTAAATGTCACAGCTTTTACATTGGTGAAACTACTCAACAAGTAGTAAAAGGACGTGCTGAAAAATTATCTAGCAAGTTCAAGCAAGGTAAAGCTCATATTAGCAAAAAAGGTGATGAAGCTTCTGCTAAACCTTCAGCTAAAATCAATAAAAAATCAAACGACAAAGCTAAATCTCTAAAAGATTTATAAGACCTTAATTATCTAAATAACAAACAATACCAAATGTAATATTTGGATTGTTTGTTTTTATTTTATTAACAACCCAACTATGGAATATAACAAACAGATGTATGAAACGTTAGTATCAATAAGAACTAACGCAGAGAAGTTAAATAAAGAGTTAGAAACTCTATCTAACGACTTTAAACGAATTCATGCTATTAATAAAGAATTAAAGCAAAAAAAACAATTATTAGAAACTTTTGAGGTTTACGATAAATTGGTAGTTAGTGGTCTAGAAGCCGAAAAGATCATTAATGATAATTCAATGAAGGAATTTCATGAGCTAGCAATAATTGATTTAGATGCAGCAAAAGAACAGATTCCTGATCTTGAAGAAAAACTTAAGATCTTATTATTACCTGCTGATCCTAACGATGATAAAGAAGTTATTGTGGAAATGCGTCCTGCTGCTGGTGGAGATGAATCTTCGATCTTTGTAGGTAATATGTTTGATCTTTATAAGGAATATTGTTCAAAACATAACTGGAAGATTAACGTGATTGAAATGTTGCCTACATCAGTAGGATACAGTTTTATTGCTTTTGAAATTAATGGTGAAGATGTTTATTCAAAAATGAAGTTTGAATCAGGCGTTCACCGTGTTCAAAGAGTTCCGGCAACAGAAGCTAAGGGACGTGTTCACACATCAACAATCACAGTTGCGGTATTACCTCAACAAGATGATGTGGAAATTGAAATCAACCCATCTGATTTAAGAATTGATACTTATCGCGCTTCAGGAGCGGGTGGTCAGCATGTTAATAGAACTGAAAGTGCTGTTAGAATCACGCACATTCCATCAGGTATAGTGGCTGCTTGTCAAGAAGGTAAATCACAAATAGCCAACCGTGAAACAGCAATGAAAATGCTTCGTTCTAAGCTATGAGAGGCTGCTGAAAAAGAAAAGAATGACGTCTTATCTGAGTTAAGAAAAAACCAAGTAGGATCAGGTGATCGAGCTGAAAAGATCAGAACATATAATTACCCTCAAAACCGTGTAACTGATCACAGAATTAATATGTCATTAAATAGTTTAGACCGTTTCATGATGGGCGATATTGATGAAATGATCTACGCACTACGTTCTAAAGAACAAGAAGAAAAAATGAAATCAATCATGAATGAATAGCTTTTTATGACATTCCATGAATTAATTAATTATTTATCTAGTAATTTTTCGAAATATCAAGAGCAATACTCTTGATCATTTTTTTTGCTCATCAAACACTATTCACAAAAAATTGTAAATAAAACCGATTTAATTAGCTTAAGAGACGAAGAAATAGATTTTAATTTTAACGATTTTATTAAGGATTGTGATCGAATTCATAAAGACCAATATCCAGTTGAATATATTACAAACCAAGTTCAAATTAATGATTTAAGTCTTTTTCTTGATGAGACAGTTTTAATTCCTAGATACGACACAAATGCAGTAATTGATAAATTCTTAAATGTTGTTAACTCTAGAAATGATATTACTAATATTTTGGATATATGTACTGGATCAGGATTGATTGGATTAACAATTAAAAAAAGATTTCCAAAATATGAAGTTTTTGGATCAGATATTTCAAAATCAGCGGTAAAAATAGCTAATTTTAATGCCGTAAAAAATTTGTTAAATGTTCGATTTTATGTTGCTGATTATCTTGAAATATTTGAACAATTACCTGAAGAAATTGATGCAATTATTATTAATCCTCCATACCTAGATGAAGAACTAAAGACGAACTATATTAAGCAAATAAGTTATGAACCATTTAACGCTTTATTTGCTAAAAATGGCGGAACTTATTTTTATGAAGAAATATTTAAATACTTAATAAACAATAAAACAAAAGTTAAAGTTTTGTGCATGGAATTCTCTGAACTAATATTTGCTAAAACTGTTGAATTGCTAAAAAAATATAGTCTGTATGATAAAACAACGTTTTTTAATGACGAAAACAAAAAATTAAGAGGTTTTATTATTGAATGAAAGTCTTAGATTTTAATAAAGATTTTAACGAAATAGTTAAAAGTATTAACAGTAATAAATTGATTGTCTTACCAACAGATACTGTTTTTGGCGTTATCTGTAAATCAAAAGATAAGATATACAATTTGAAAAAACGTGATTTAAGTAAAAAATTAATATATTTTTGTTCAGACGTTAAACAAACTAATATAAATAATGATTTGTTTATTGAATTAGCAAAACGCTTTTGACCAGGTAAATTAACGATTGTTTTTAACAAAGAAAGTTACCGTATTCCTAATAGTTTGGAAATTTTAAAAATATTAAAAATATGCGGCAAAATTTACTCTTCTAGTGCCAATATTAGCAACTTGGAACCATATAAAAAATGAGAGCAATATTTTAATGATCCTTATTTTAATCAAATAGAAGATTTGGTCCTAATAAAAGGAGAAGTAAAATCAGAACAGGGATCAACTATTTATGACATAGATAACAATAAGATTTTAAGAGAAGGTGAAATAGTTATTTCTCTCAAAGAGTTTTTAAAAAATTATTTTAGTGAATAAGGTTGATTATTCTAAAAATAAACTCAAGTTAAGAAATTCTTTAAATTATCATAAAAAAGATATAGGAATATAATTAAATAAGTAATTATGGACAAGAGAAAAATCATATTAACAGCTGATCACACAGGTGTTTTCTTAAAGCAAGAGCTTGTCAGCATGCTAAAAACAGAATACCGTGATAAATTCGAAGTTATCGATTTGGGTTCTAATGATGAAAAAGCCCCAGATGATTATCCTGATTTCGCTTTCGCACTTGAAGAATACTTTAAGGATGAAAATACAAAAAATCTTGGTGTAGCTATCTGTGGAACTGGAGTTGGAATATGTATAGCTGCTAACAAGATTAAAAACGTTCGTGCTGGATTAGTCACTGAAGTTAAATATGCCGAATTAGCTATCCAACATGATAAATGTAACGTTTTAGTCCTAGGTGCTAGAACAACATCAATTGATGTTAATAAAGAAATTCTAAGAAAGTTCTTATCCGCTGAATTCGAAGGTGGTAGACACCAAAGAAGAGTAGATAAAATTAGTAACTATGAAAAAAAACAAAATTAAAGATCCATTAAAAGCTAATTACTTTAAATGAGATCTAGTACCAGATGAATTCAAACCATCAAGAAAAAAATCTTATATCTTTTTAGGTATAGCTTTAGGCGCATTATTATTGTCTCTAATCCTTGTTGGTTTATCGGCTTCACCTTATATTGAAATTATAAATAGAGGTGTAACTCAGAACCAGTTTGTTGATGCAGTTAATAATGGTTTTTATACAAGAGTTTATACTCCTGATAATTCAAGTATAGTTCAACCTGGGACAGTAGGTTTAGATATTACTCCAATAGCTAAAGCAAACACAAGTTTACAAACTATAGGTGATATAAGAATAGCTATTGGATTAGTTTCGGTATTCTTATTTGTTTTATTCATAGTACTTGTAGTTGTATCTTACATGTACTTCTTGGGTTCTATTAAAGATGTAGATAAACCAACTAAACCACTTACTTATTAATTAAATTTAATGACTAACTTTTAGATAAAAAAAACATATATTGAATAAAAGGACAATTCAATATATGCATCAAAACAGAGGAATGTTTCTCGAAACATTAATCAACAATACGATAAAGCATAATGAATTAGCCCGAAAAGGGCTAATTTTTAAACGTCATTTGCCAATCAATGTTTATAATTTTGCCAATCGAAGAGTAACAGGTTGATTAAAAGAAAAAACTCAAACAGATTATTATGGTTTGTATAAAGGTTATTTTTTTGACTTTGATGCTAAGCAAAGCTCAAAGATTAATTATTCTCTTAAAAACATTAAACAACATCAACTAGAACATTTAAGAAGGATTCATGATCAAGGAGGAATTGCTTTTATCTTGTTGTTAATTGTTCCAAAAGAAGAATTCTTTATGATTCCAATTAAAAAAATTGATTCTTGGCTAAAACACCAAGAATCAAAAACTTTGACCTATGAATGAATCAAAAAGAGCTCTTTCAAATTAGAACTTTTTTATCCAGGAGTTATTGGAATCTTTGAAGCCCTCCAAGAATGAATTGACTTAATTAATCTTCGTCCTTTTGGCGGTTCTTAAAGAAACCTGTAGCTTTTCTTTTAGGTTGAAGCATTTCATCATCTTCGCTTACATATTTTCATTTAATAGTAGCAGTAGCTTCTTTAAGTGGTTTAGCTGCTCTAAACTTCACTTTTGGTTTTGGCGGAATTCTTGTTTGAGCTCCAGTAACTGGGTTAACAGAAATTCTTTCACGACCAATAGTCACTCTAAAAGTTCCAAGTTCAGGCAATCTAACTTGACCTTCAGATTTAATTTCTTTTTTTACTAAATCACTATAAACTTGGAAACAAGCTTTTACAAGTTTCGGACTTGCCCCAGTACATTCAGCGATAATTTTGCAAATTTCAGATTTAGTTAGCATTTTTATCTCGATTTTATATTTAGTATATTTTAATATTTTCTTAATTAAACATTAAAAATATTAAAAAAAAAATATTACTAAGATTAATTAAAATCTGATAATATTAAAAAGATTTTTTAAAAATCACAAGATTTATACAATATGTCTCATAAGTTGTCTGAAGAACAAAAAAAAGAAGCAGAATACCAAGAAAATGTTGCTAAAGCAATAACTGCATTTAATACACTATTCACTAAAGAAACTGGCAAATTTGATTTTATTAAATCTGTTTATGAAAATGATGGTGTTGCTAACATGGAATACCCTCGTCAAAAATTAAACGAATTAATGGAGTTCATTATCCATGAACCATCAAAACATTATGCTAGGAATTTCTTTATAAATACTTGCTTAACTAAGGTTACAGCATACGAAGAGATCGTAGACGTTTTAAGTTTATTTAGAAAAGATAAAAACATCTTAGATAAATTTTGTTTATATTACTTATTATTTAAGCAATCTTTTGATTTTGATGATTCTGAAAGATTCAAAATTACCAAAATTTTATCAAACATTGCAAAAGAACTTATTGAGGTTTTAGATTTAAATTAATTTATGGCTAGAAAAGATAAAGGCGTTAACATAATCATCCTAATCGTATTACTAATCTTAGGGATTATTCCAGGGGTACTATACGCTTTATTCAAGGTCTTTGTTCCACCATTTAGTTGAGTAATATTCATCATATTACTATTATTCTTCATATTCCCTGCAATCATTTACTTACTGACTTGTTCAGATGTGGTTCAGTTCAAAAAGGCTTAAGAAGATAACTATTTGCACTTATACTTTAAAAATAAAGTAAAGAGTGGTATACTATAAAAGCAATAACCAAAGACCATAACTGGTAAATCAAAAGATTCCCTTAATTCGTTATGTAGGTTAGATAACTATATCTAATAACAATCTTTGTTATTGTTTTCAATTTATATTGGATTTTAAATACACAATGAAAGCAATTATTCAAAAAAAGATTGAACATGTAAATCAAATTGCTGGATTGTTAAAAGAAGCAAAATCTTTTGTAGTATTTGAATATTCAACAATGACAGCAAAAGAGATCACTGCACTTAGAAGAAAAGTTAAAACAAGTGCTAACGAAATGTTTGTTTTAAAAAACAACATTTTAAGAAGATCTATTAAACAAGCTGGCGTTGATGGATTTGACGCAGATATTAAAAACCAAATCGCATTAGTAATTGGTTTAGAAGATGCTTTTTTACCAATTAAAGCAGTTCATGAATATGTTACAGCTAATGAAAAAGTTAAATTTGTTTGCGGATATTTAGAAAACAAAAAACTATCTGCAGCAGAATTAAGCGAAATTGCTGTACTTCCATCAAGAGATGAACTATACAGCATGTTCTTATCAGTGCTTCAAGCTCCAGTTCGCAAATTTATGTATGCACTTAAAGCTGTAGCTGACACAAAACAACAATAATTAAATTTATTAAATTCATAGGTAATATTTACAATGGCAAAATTAACTAAAGAACAATTTATCGAAAGTCTAAAAGAAATGACTATCGTTGAAATTAACGATGTAATTAAAGCAATCGAAGAAGCATTCGGTGTTTCAGCTGCTGCTCCTGTAGCTGCTGCTGCAGCTGCTCCTGCTGCTGCTCCAACTGAAGCAACAGTTGTTTTAGTATCAGCTGGTGATAAGAAAGTTGAAGTTATTAAACTAGTGAGAGAAATTACTGGTTTAGGTTTAATGGATGCTAAGAAGGCAGTTGACACTCCTCCTGCAACTATTAAAGAAAACATGAATATTGAAGAAGCTAACGCATTAAAAGCTAAGTTTGAAGCTGTTGGTGCTAAAGTTGAACTTAAATAATCATCTTAATCCACTAATTTAAATTTATTAAAATAAATAAAACATCATGGCAGTACAACAAAGAAGATCTTCGAAACATAGAAGAGATAAAAGACGTTCACATGATGCTTTAGCAGTTAACTTAATCAACGTATGTAAGCACTGTGGGAAATTCAAGAAGGCTCACAGAGCTTGCTCATGTGGAATGTACAACGAATTAAGAATTACCAAAGCAAAATAATGAACGATAACTTATCACACAAATCTAAGGATTTAAACCTAACTTCAGTAAGTGAAGTATCGAAATACCAAAACAGTAAAGTTAAAGCTGGTTTGGATTGGTTTAGTGCGACAGCAATCATCTTATTAACAATAATCGGTGTTTGTTTTGGGATTTGTATGGCTTGTTTAGTTATTATTCATGCGTCTTAATTAATAAACACAATTATTAAAAAGAATAAAGATCTATCCTCTCGGATAGATCTTTTTTATTTAGATATTTCTCTAGTGCTTTGATTGCACAATCATTTAGTTGCTTATAAGATTTGTTATGTAAGAGTTTTTTAAGGTGTGCTTAAAGCTAAATATAATTATCTGTAATATATAAGTGTTGTTTTTTTGAATGATATATATGTAGATCAATTTTTAATTAAAAAAACAAGATCTATTTTTTTATTAATAGATCTTGTTTTAAATGTTTGTTAACAATAAAAAAATAGTCTAATGACTATCTTTATTATTTAGTTCTTTCTTCATTAAATTTTCGTATAAGTTAACTTCTTTATTTGGTTTAATGAATTCTTTTAATTTAGCGATTTCTTGCTTAGAATATTCGCTTGGTCTTGCGTAGTTAATTACAACAATCAGATCACCTTTTTCACTGTAATTAGCACCATATACTCTTGAATCTAGTTTTAAGTTGATTCCCCCATTAGCAATCGTGATGATATCACCATTCTTGGTTCCTGGTTTTAAATTAATCTCTTTAATTTCTTTTAATGTTGGAATCGAGATTGTTCCGCCAGTGATTGCTAGCAATGGATCAACTAGCACATTAACAACGACGTGATTATCACGTAGTTCAAACACTCTAGAAGGTTCGATCTTAACTCTTAAGAATAGATCACCAACAAGATTTTTATAAACATGACCTTCACCGCGAACTACTACTACGTCTTGATAGAATACTGTTGAATCAATTGATACGTTTCTTTCAACAACTTCATCGACCATTCTGCGTGATTTACATTTCTTACATTTATTCTTGATCGTTTGGCCTTCGCCTTTACATGAAGGGCAGGTTTTTTTAGTTTGGAACATTCCTAGTAATGTTCTTCTTTGTTCGATTACAAAACCTTCACCGTTACAATCACCACAAGTAATTACATCCCCATCAGCTGATCCAGAACCATTACAATCAGGGCATGTTACTTGTTTTGTGTACTTAACATTTTTAATACAACCATTAGCAGCTTCTAAGAAATTTATCTTAATTTCATGAACTAAATTAACATCAACTTCTTCAACATATTCTTGGTTGTGAAAGCCACCGCCTCCACCACCAAAGAATTGTGAAAACACATCACCAAACCCACCATCAAAGTCAAAGCCGCTAAACACAGAGTTAAACACATCATAAGGGTTGAACCCGCCTTGGTGGAACCCAGACGCGTTTAAACCTTCATGGCCATAAGTGTCATAAAGTTTTCTCTTCTCTTCGTCGCTTAAAACCTCGTATGCTTCGTTCACTTCTTTAAACTTTTCTTCAGCATTGTGGTCTTTGTTACGATCTGGGTGATATTTCATAGCAAGCTTTCTAAAAGCTTTCTTAATATCTTGCTGACTAGCAGATCGTGATACTTCTAATATTTCGTAATAATCTCTTTTTGAAGACATATTAATTGTGTGTAAATGTGTTTGTTAATTTAGTTTGGGCTTGTTAAAGCAATAATATTAATATTTTAGCACTCTAAGAGTCAAAGTGACAAAAAAAGTTAAACAAATTACATTCATTGGGTTGTGAATTAAATTGTTTTAAGAACATTTGAACCGTCATATCTTAATGAATTAATGGTCCAAAATCAATATTGCTTACTAAATGTATAAAATAATTAAAGTTATTTTATTTACTTATTATAATTAAGGTATATTCTTATTTATTAAGGTATATTCTTATTTATTATAAATAAGATTTAATTAATAACTATTAGAGAATTTAAGTAGATTATTCTGATAGTTTATTTTATTAATTTAAGCGAATGAGAAAAATGAGAAAAAAGATATTTAAATTGCTTGCACTAAGTTCAGTTTTAGCTGTGCCATTGAGTTCTTGTATGGATAAAGAGTCTAAAAGCGGAACAAAACTTAATGGAGGTGAATCTAATGTTGATGATAAAGAAGGTGGCTCATCATCTGATGATAATAAAAATCAAACAGGTTCTAATTTAGGAGATGATAAAAAGAAAGAAGAACCAGTTGATGATAAGAAAGATTCAGGAGGGGGTGAAACAGGTGAGTCTGGTGATAAATCAGGTTCAAGTGGCTCAAATCTAAATGAAGATCAAAAACCACCTGCTACAGATGAATCTAATGATAATGCAGCTATTGAATTAACTTTAAAATCTAGAGCTGTTGTTGCTTCAGATTTAATTAATCAACAAAACGGAACTTACAGTCTTAATTGAACAAAGTTTAATACGAATATTAGCGAACAAAAACAAGCAAGCGCAACACTATCTAATTTAAAGGTTAATGATAGAGCAGGAATGATATCTTTTAATTTAGCAACAAGCGACAATAGAACATTTAGTTTCAACCAAACTGTAGATTTTAGTTTTGAAAATCTAAAAAGTTTGATTTTTAACTGAACTCATGTTAAGCAAACAACTAATGATGCTTCGTTAGAACAGATTAAAGCAGTTACTAATAGCGAACAATTATCTAAATTTGCAACTCCAGCATTATACACTTCTTCAAATGATCACACAAACTATTTCTCTTATTTGAGCAAATGGTTTAGTGTTAATTTAACCTATCAAACGGACTATAAGAAATTAGAAGAAAATGAAATTACTTTTCAGTATCAACTATCTAATTCTCAAAAAACCCACTTTTACAATATAGAAAATGGCAGTTCGACACCGCAACTTTGATTTAGTAACAAAAATACATCATTTTTAGTTTATCCTTCTGATTTATCTAGAGCTGCAAACAGTTTAGTTGTAAATACTAGCAGCGACTTGTTTAATGAACCAATAGATAATTTTTACGATACAAAAAACAACACTGTTAAAACTGATAAATTGGATTCATCAGTTAAAGAAGGCGGATTCATTAAATTTACTAATGATTATGGAACTAAATTTTATATATCATTAGTTAATAGTACGGCTTCATACAATGTAGATACAAGAGAATTATCATTTACTGTTCAAGTAAGATCACTAAATGATTATGATGTTCATAATAGTCGTTCAATACAAAAGACATTTACGGTAACATTAGCTAAAAACGCAGATGAATAATAATTTTTAGTGCGATAATAAATAATCACTAACAAATATGAATACAGGCTATAGCCACGTTGATAAACAAGAAAAAGCTAATAAGTTATTTGGTAAAACAGCAATTGCAAAAGCAATTTGAATTGTTTGTTTACCCGGCTTATTGGCCGCTTTTTTTGCGGGTTTATACAGTTTTTTTGATCAAATTTTAATTCAAAAATTAGTTCCAGAAGTTTGAAAACTAAACGATGTTTATAATGGTCAACACTTTTCAAATATAAGTGTTTATCAAAGGGTTTTTAATGAAATCTTTATAAATGATAGTATTGTTAAAATTCCTAATATTTATTTCTTTGATAACCATTATTACCAAGCATCTGCTTCTCAGCCTGTACCAATTGATTATTTTAATCCGGACTTTATCAAGATTTTTGGTGAACAAATTCGATCTGAACCAATAATCACTTTAGATCGTAATTCTTTATCTAAATCAATAAATAATTATCAGATTCTTGATAATATCGTTTTATTATTCAAAAGCGTTTATAACGCTCAGATGAGTGGTTTAAGCGACAACACCTCACAGCTATCTAATGTGTCGATTATTGCTAGACAAGCAGTTAATTCTTTTCAGAACGTTTTATTAATTGGTAATGCTGCTATATACTTGGTACCAATTGGTGCTGGTGTGTATTATACAAAAGCAATTAGTTATAAATACGAAAAAACTGGTCGAGATATCTGAGTAATGTCGTTTTGATCAACATTAATTTTGTGTTTAATAGCCAGTTTGGTTTGCTTTATTATTGTTGGCGCTGGATTTCAACGACACCTAATTGGTACAACCAATCTAAGTCCTAATATTATTAGTTTAATGCAAACTAATAATACCCAACAAATTGTTAGCAATATCAACAATGTTGATAATCAATCGCTTAATGGTGTTAATTTCACGATTTATCCTAAAGTGATTTTAGCTTATGATAATGCAATGGCTGATATCTCAGCGCATTGAGCAGATCAGTATAGCTGAATCTATGCAAGCGGTTTCTTCATTATTGGTTTGTTTTCGTTGTTATCATTTATGATTCGTTCTGAAGGACGAAACATCTTTGTAACAGTTGCATCGATCGTTGCTAATCTAACAAACGTTTTATTGGACTTTATTTTTATTAAATATTTCAGTCTTGGTTTAATTGGTGGTGCAGCAGCTTCAGTTATTAGCTGAGTTGTCAACTTATTGTTATATGTTGGTTTTGTAATGTATTTCAATAAGAAACAATCAACTTGATTAAGTTTTGCTGATCTATTTAAGGTTAAATTTAATATTAAGATTATCATTCCGATCATGATCTTAGGATTATCGTCATTTATTCGAATAGTTGGTTTAACCGTAATGTTCTTGGTTTATAACTTATTATTAATCAAGGTTTCAGGACAAGATTTCCAAAATTATCATGCGGGGTCTGTACCGTTAATCATTTTATTCTTTATTGCGCTATTTGGGATATCAGATGGCGGCAGGCCGTTGATTGGTTATAACTATACGAATCGACATTACAAACGCGTTCATTCGGCGTTTTGGTGGTCGTTGTTTGTAACGTTTAGCTATGCTATTATTTCTTATATCATCGTGTTTTTTGTTGCTAAAACCGTTTTAGTTAATCTATTTAACTTTAAAGATCCAAGCACAACACCAATGGTACAACCAATCGACAATGCTGATATGGCGACAAGTTATATCAGAATTACGATGTTAAGAATTATCATGTTCTCAATTACAATTTGTGGCATGATGTTGTTCCAAGGGACAAACGATGTGATTAGATCATATATCTCTTCAGCTATAGAAGGAACATTTGTTTCATACATTGTTTTTGGCACGGTATTTGGTCTATCTTACATATTGCCTAAAACAGGTAACTTAAATATTTGGGTTTATGTTTCAGGTTATGCAATATCACCGTTTATAACCTCGATTATTGTATTTGTTTTATCGATTCTATTACTAAAAAGAAATCTAAATGTTAAAAACGAAACTGTTGAACGTAAGATGAACAAGCTTGATTTAATGCAATACAACTTCTTTGTTAATGAAGCAAAAAAATATAACTTACTAACACCGCAACAACAACACGAATTAGTTAAATTAGAAAAAGCTAAACAAGAAGAAAACCGTAATTAATAATTTAACTAATTGATTAAAAATGAACGGTAAATATTAAAAATATTTTGTTTTTTTTACAAAAGATAAATTTATTGAAAGTACAAAAAAATGTAGCACTTAATGCTGCTACATTTTTTCAACTCTAAAAGACCTTATTTAGTTTCTTTCTTAGTTTTTTCATCATTTGTTTTAGGATCGGCATCCTCAGTTGGTTTTACATTCAAATCGGGGTCAGTAGTTATATTAATTTTTTGAAACAGCTTTTTAGACTTGTTGATCTTATGGTTATATAGTTGTTCAAATTTATTAATGTTTTCTAGCTTAGTTTGTTCAGAGTTGAAGTTCATCTGTTCATAAACTTCTTTAGATTTTGTTGTAAGAATTGGTTCTAATAAAACAAAAACAGTTCTAATAGCACAAGCTCCAGCAAATAAAACGTTTGCTAATTCTTGGGTTTTGTTGTTTTTATAAAGCTCTCAAGGTTTGCGAATTTCGATCACGCTTGAATATTCTTTTGAGATATTAAGCACTAATTTAATTGCTGCACGAATATCATTTTGTTCAACTAGTTTCTCAAACTCACTAGGTAATTGTTTTAGATCTTCTAAATATTTATCTTCAACATTGTTACCAGCTACATAAGGTAAGATAATTGATTCTTGTCTTGACTCTAGCATGGGAATCAGTCTGTGAACTAAGTTACCTAGGTTGTTAATCAGATCAGAATTAATTGTTTCTTGAATTAAACGTTTACCAACCTTACCATCTTCGCTTAAACTCAATTCTTTAAGTAAGTAATAACGTAATTGATCCACACCAAATAGATCTACTAATTCATTTGGATCAATCACATTGTTAAGTGATTTAGACATTTTGTTGCCATTTTCATCTAAGATTCAACCGTGAGAAATCATTCTTGTAGGTTGTTTAATTCCAAGCATCTTTAAAAAGATCACCCAATAAATTCTGTGGAATCTAGTAATTTCTTTAGCAATCAGATGAATTTTTTCACTTTTATCATCATTTCAAAATTCTTGATAAACTTGGTCGTTATCAGAACCAAAACCCATTGATGTTAAATAAGAAAATAACGCATCTAACCAAACATAGATCCTATGACTTGGATTAAGTGGTGTTTGAATCCCTCAGTTAATACTCGTTCGACTAATTGATAAATCCTTAAGTCCGACATTAACAAAATTATTAAGCATCTCTTTATTACGAGATGCAGGGAACACGCTAGGTTCATCATTAGTTAATGATTCTTTAATAAAATCATTGAACTCAGATAACTTAATAAAATAAGAAGGTTCGTTAATTGATGTTATCTTATGACCAACATTACAATATAGTTGATCATCAGGATCATTAGATAGATCAACATTATACTTTTGAATAATATCGTTCTTTTTTAAAACACTTGAACTAGTATAGTTTTCTTCACAATCAACACAGTATAATCCTTGTCATTGATCTAAATAAATATATTTCTTAAGATAAAACAATCCAAAGATCTTTTTTACTACTTCTTGGTGATTAGGTTCAGTTGTTCTTACAAATCTAGTTAACTCGATATTTAAACGGTTGAATAAATCCTTAAATTTATTAGAGTATCGATCAACCATAGCTTGAGGACTTAAATTTAAAGATTTAGCTTTAGTTTCAATCTTTTTGCCAAACTCATCAGTTCCTGATAAGAAGAATACATCATAACCCCTTTGTTTTTTAAAGCGAGCTAAGAAGTCTCCTAAAATAGTTGTATAAGCATGCCCGATGTGGGGATTGCCTGAAGCATAATAAATTGGCGTTGAAATATAACACTTTTTATTTTTTAACATCGTTTAATTTTCCTTAATAATTTTATTGAAAAAAATTTAGATTATTAGGTTATTCAAGATCATACCCGCTTTGTTTAAACTTAACGTCTTTGGAAAGCTTGCGATTCCGAGCGTTTTTTGATTTGAAATACAAGGTGATTGGAACATATTCTAATCCGAATGCCTCTCTTATTTTATTTTCTAAATACCTAGCATAAGAGAAATGTAAATAATCAGGGTTGTTACAGAATAGTACAAAGGTTGGGATCTGGCCCTGAGCTTGGGTTGTGTAGGTTATTGATAACCGATTACCATTAAATATTGGTGGTTGGTTCATCATCTGGGCTTTTTGAACAACATCATTTAATAAGGATGTTGAGATCTTAATTTTGAGCTGTTCTTGAATTAGTTTGATCGTACTGAAGATTGTATCAATTCTTAAATTAGCCTTAGCACTAATAAAGATGATTGGGGATCATGGTAGATACTTAAATTTAGCGCGAATCTGCTTTTTGAACAGATCCATTGTTTTATCATCTTTTTTAACAAGATCTCATTTGTTGACTACGATAATTGTAGGTAAATTAGCTTCATAACATAAACCACCGATCACCTCATCTTGTTCAGATAGATCAGTCGATCCATCAAGCATCAACAAAATCATCTGCGATCTTGAAATTGCTTGCTGAGTTCTTTGAACCGAAAACTTTTCAATTCTAGTTGCAATCTTACCTTTTCTTCTAATTCCTGCAGTATCAATTACTTTGTATAATTCTTTGTTATAACTAAAAGTTGCATCAATTGCATCGCGGGTCGTCCCTGGGATATCAGACACTAATACCCGCTCTTTTTTTAGTAGTTGGTTAAGTAAGCTGGACTTACCTACATTTGGTTTGCCAATAATACAAAAGGTTGCTACCAACTCTTGTTCTTTTTTATTATCAAACTGAGCTTTAAGTCTGATAATCTCATCCAAAAGATCCCCAATTCCGATTGCGTGTTCAGCTGAGATAATCATAGGTTTACCAAAGCCCAAACTAAAATAACTACCTAAGTTAAGTTGATCTTTATTTTGGTTTTCAATCTTATTAAGAACAAAAAGAATTTTTTTGTTCTTATGTTTTTTTAGTAGTTTAGCTGCATAATGATCGTCGGAGTTGATACCTTCTTTGTATGAACAAACAAATAAGATGATATCAGCTTCATCGATTGCAAATTGAACTTGCTGTTCAATTGCGCGTTGAAATACATCACTATCAGTTGTCAATCCGCCTGTATCAATAATTTGAAAACGTTTGGTTAATCATTCAACATCACCAAAGATCCGATCCCTAGTGATTCCTGGTGTGTCATCAACGATGGCAATTCGATTTTTAATCAATCGATTAAAAAGGGTAGATTTACCAACGTTTGGTTTGCCAACAATTGCAACCTTAAGCATGGTTTGCCTCCAGTTTTTCTTTGTATAAACTGATGATTTTATTAACCACTTCTTGAATTGATAATGAATCAGAATCAATTACGATTGCATCTTCAACAATCTTTAGTGGAGCTAGTGCGCGATTGCTATCATTATCATCACGTTTTTGAATTTCGCACCGAAATTTTTCTATATTTTCTGAACTCAAATTAAGATTTAATTGTTTAATCCTTCTGATTGCGCGTTCACGAGCAGAAGCGGTTAAAAAAATCTTTAAAATCGCGTTTGGCAACACCACGCTAGTAACATCTCTTCCGTCCATTACTACTGGTTTTTTAGCTGCATAATCTTGTTGTAAACTGAGTGCTAATGCACGAATCTTTTTATCTTGAGCTATATCACTTGCACCTTTTGAAATAACGGGATCATCAAGTAGATCTGAGATATTTTGACCATTAATTTCAACTTGATCACCATTAAAAACTGAATGATACGTTTTCAAGTTGTTTATCAATTGATCAACTGATCAATTGTTCTTATTTATTAAATAATAAAAAGCTCTAAACATCTTTCCTGTTGATAAATAATCAAAGCCAAGATTTTTAGCAACTAATTTAGCTACAGTTGATTTACCACTACCTGCTGGTCCATCAATTGCTACCTGTTGATTGTTAATTTGTTTACTCATGATTACGCAATTTTAAATATCCCAATTATGATAAATAAAAAAATAATACCAATACTAATCAAACCAATTAGAAAACCTAATAAAACCTTAAACTGTTTAGCTTTTTTCCTGTTTGTGCCAATCTTAATTTTCTCAACTGGTTTAAAAAAATCAGGATCATTAATCTTTTCTTTAGCTAAAGCTATGATCTGTTCAAGTTTGTACAGATCATTATGCGAGTGACTTACGAAGTTTGCTGCTATCGTTTTGATGTTTTCAAAACTCTCTTCAATCTTATTTATTTCGCTTAAACCAGGGTCGTTTAAAATCCAACTTTTCTTTTCATTATTATTTGTTAGATCTAGTGAATAATCGTTTAAAAATCTTGCTTGATCGATGATATTCACTAGATCGTTTGAATCAAAAGAACTAACAAGATCTTTTAATTCATCGATATGTTTAGCATTTGTATCAGAATAATTAATCTTTAGATCTAATAAAGTAGGTTTATTGGCTTGGTAATCAATAAGAATGTTTGAGCTGATTCTATCTAGTTCTTGTTTGTATTTCGTGATTGATTCATCTTCCTTATTAAAGATCTTATTTAATTGAGCTTGCTTCTTTTTGGTTTCACGAATAATTTTGTTTTTTGATAATCGGCTCATAATAAAAATATGTGTATTTTACTACACGATACCTTATTTTAAAATAAAATAATTACAGATTATTAAATAGATAAAAATGAGAAAGGTTTAATTTGTGAAATTACTTGTATTAACGTTAAAAGAGTTTCAAGATATCGAGCTAGTTAGTTTTGCTTCGATTTTAGTTGCTAGCGGTAAGTTTAGTAAGATTGATTATTACTCACCAGATCAAAAAGACAGTGTTGTAGGTCAGTTTAATGTAGCACACATTAAAACGATTAAATCATTTGACGTAAATGATTATGATGCGATCTATGTTCCTGGAGGAATGGGTGCGATTCACCTAAGAGCTAATCAGAACGGACTTGATGCAGTTAAGCAATTTGTTAAGGCTAATAAGTGAGTTATTGCAATTTGTGATTCGCCTAATGCTTTAAGTGAAAATAAGATCTTAAATCCAGAAGACAAATACATCTCTTGAAGCGATGGAACAATGAATCATGCTAACCGTATCAAGGATTTCAATGTACAATTAAATCGCTCAAATAAGTTAATTACAGCAAGATGTTCATTAACTACTTTAGAGTTAGCTTTTTATACACTAGAAGTGTTATTTTCTAAAGAATTTAGTCAAGAACTAAGAGCTAAACTAACTGGTGTTGCTTAATTTTATTTAGAAAAATAAGATTTTTTGATATAATTTATAAGGTATTTGGTGCCTTAGTCAAGTGGTAAGGCTTGGAGCTGCAACCTCCACATCGTCAGTTCGATTCTGACAGGCACCTCCATGTGTGTCCGGGGCGGAATTAATATTTGGTTCGACTCCAAAAACATACACCATCTTATAAATTATATCTACCGCGGGAAGTAGCTTAGCTTGGTAGAGCACTTGGTTTGGGACCAAGGGGTCGCAGGTTCAAATCCTGTCTTCCCGACCAGTTATGGCTGGATACCTCAGTTGGTTAGAGGGCTCGGTTCATACCCGAGTTGTCGTGAGTTCGAGTCTCACTCCAGCCACCATGTTGGATCTATAGCTCAATGGTTAGAGCCCCCGACTCATAATCGGTTGGTTACAGGTTCAAGTCCTGTTAGATCCACCAATAATAACTTAGAAATTTTTTAGTATAGTACTTACGTTTTTAATTTGATAAATAGCAAGTATTATTGCTAAATAAGTACTATCTAAGATACGGATGCTTACCCAAGTGGCTGAAGGGTTCGGTCTTGAAAACCGAGAGTGGCTTAACGGTCAGCGGGGGTTCGAATCCCTCAGCATCCGCCATAAATAATTAAAAAATTATCATAACTTTACACATTATTATATTATTAATAGTGTGTTACATCGCGGGATAGAGCAGCTTGGTAGCTCGTCAGGCTCATAATCTGAAGGTCGTTGGTTCAAATCCAGCTCCCGCAACCATGGTTCCTTGGTGTAGTGATAACATACCTCCCTGTCACGGAGGGGTTGCGGGTTTGATTCCCGTAGGAACCGCCACGGTCTTGTAGCTCAGTCGGTAGAGCAATGGTCTGAAGAACCATGTGTCGGCAGTTCGATTCTGCCCGAGACCACCATTATTATTTTCAATATTTTAATCATTGGCTGTTAAGTTGTTTGTTAACAGTCTAATTACTTAATACAATCAGTTTTTAAAATTACGCAGATTTTTGCGTAATTTTTATATGATGTATTATAATATTAAACGATGTCGGCATAGCTCAACTGGATAGAGCATCAGTTTGCGGAACTGAAGGTTACAGGTTCAAGTCCTGTTGTCGACGCCATTAAATTAATTTCTTTTGTAGACTTATAAAACCCTTACGATCTAACTATATCGTAAGGGTTTTTTCTTTGTTTTAGGGGCTTTTAGTAAAAAAAGATAACGAATTTATCTAATACATGATGAATAAAACTAGATGGTTAATAAAAGCAATTGATTAAATTTCGTAGCAACAAGCTGTGTTTTTTTAAATCATTATAGGTATGTTCAAATTATCTGATTTTAGTTTTTTCTGTTAAAAGGCCAAAAATACTGTTGGCAAATTTTGAAGAATTCCTAGAGTGATAAAAGAATTTGCTCGAGAATATGTTAAGTTAGGTTAACATACTTATTTATGAGTTGCTATAAAAATTTATGCATTTATTAAATAGATATGTTTATGTTGTAAAGAGATAAAACTGCTGAGACTTAATGCCCGACTGAATTGTTTAGATTTATTTATCGAAGTGATGGTTTATTAATCTATAAGAAAATTGATTCGAATTTAACAACCTAAATTACATCATAGGAACTGATTAACTCAGCTTAAAGTTAATTATCAATCGATTTCTAATAACGTTTATGTCCCTTAACACTAAGGGTCATTCATCTAAACAAATGTGAGAACCACAAATCGATTATCTTAAATTATTTAAACCCAGTAACTAATCTATGTATAACTACAATAAGGAATATCAAAATCTTACAACTTTTATAGATTACAATGCCAAGATTATTATTTATATCCAAAGAAAGATAGTCTTACCATCTATTCTTTAAATTCTTCTAAGAAGGATTTGAATTTATAAGAGATGCTATCAATGAAGAAGGAAATTACCTAATCATTATTTCCGAATATAATCAAATCCTAACAAAATATACCGATACATAACTAGCCCTATCTTGAATGATAGATAAGAAAATTTAATAAGATAATATGAAAAATACTTAAAAATTGTTAATGTAACCAGGAGGCAACTAGCATTATTTTTAGTGTTTCTGGGAACAGCTCTATTTGCGAGCACTGGCATTCTGATTCTAATGAAACAATCTGTTTTAGACAATGGATATTGATATGTAATATATGATCAAGTAAAATTCAATATTTCATTGATTTTACCGATGATTTTTTTCATTTTTTTTTGTTGCAATTGCTATGCTAATCTTACTGATTGGTAAAGAGCATTATCAGTTTGGAGATAAGTTGATTATTAGTCCAAAGAAACTAAAAATCGCTTTATCATTTATTGAGACAGCCAATTAGCACTTTGAGTTTTTTTTCTTATTAATCTTAATCACTTATTTCTTTCCAATAAATCAATCTTTAGATCAGATTTATCAAGCAAAAACATCAACTGTTGATTTTAATAATGATCAGATAAATTCGGGCCTATTATCTTTTGTAAAGATTAATAACAACTTTTTTGCTGATGTAAAAACATCGGTCATTAATTATGCTGCTATTCTTCCTTACTTTTACAACAAAAACTCATTCATCTTTTGAAACATAACTTATCTAATTTCATATCTAGGACTATTCTTGGTTTATCTGAAACTAAGCCTATTTAAACAAAAACAAAGAATATTATCTTTAATTCCATTCTCTGGTTTAGCTTCTTATCTAAAATCAACTTATAAATTAAATAATGAAATATTGAATAACGATCAACATGTCAATTTAAGGTGATTTCAAAAAATCTTCCAATCTAATAAGATTGTATTCCAAATTAAGCTAACTTCAGCAGTAGTTTACATATCGTTATTTTATCTATTATGTCTTTTTGGATTCGCAATCTTTACAGGATCTGTTGCTTTTATTGATGCGAATGGCTACAAACTTAAATGAACAAGTGATAATAATGCTTATGTAATCGATTTAAGACCATTAGAATCTAAAAACGAAGAGCTGTGAGCAAGAAGAATTGGATCTGCACTTTTGATAATTCCTATAATAATGTTCATTGGATTTGCTATTGGTGTTATTTTGGATAAGAATCCTTATGTTTTAAGTCCAAAGGTTAGAAAGAATAAGTTTAGCTTATCGTTAACATTATTAGTAATTGAAATCGTTCAATTATTAATCTTGGTAGCTTTAATTTTTTCGTTTATCTTTATTTCTAATACATTATTTGTTCAAAGGGCGACTTCTGCAGTTTTTCAAATTGAAGCTACTGGAATATTGCTTTCTAAGCAAGATATGTTTATGATCGGTATAGGGTTCATGATTAGCATATATCTTAGCTGATTCATAATTTATGCTAAAGTCGGAATGTTTTCAAGATCAACAAGAATCTTGGCATTTATTCCTTTTGCGTCTTTATTCTTAGTTAATAAGTACGCTATTAATGCAAACGAAGAAGAGCGAATTAATGGATTTAAGTGCCAAGCACTTTAAACTAAAAAATTTATTTTCAAAGAAAATAAACAACCCTTCTTAAATATCGCATTAGAAAGGTCTTATATTAAACAATAGCTTGTACCAAATTCAATTTTTTACACAAAATTGAATTTGGTACAGTTTTATCTTTACTACTTGATAAACATAATTTGCATTATGATGAATAAATAGTTAAAAATAACTAATGTAAAAAAAATCAAAAAAGGACATGAGATTTTAATCAAAATCTTATGTCCTTATTCATTATTTAGGTTATTTATTCTATCTGATTAGATTGAATTAATTTCTTGTATAAATTGAAGCTAAGAAAGTTGAGAAACTATCATCAATAGTTAAATCATGGTTACTTGGTTTGCTACTATTAACTGTTGTTGATTGTTTAACAGGAGCAGACGCAGCAAGTGTTGGAGTAGTGTTTGTTGTTGAAGCTGTTGCGCTACCCATGTAGAAGTTAGGGGTAATTTTACCATTACCATCATTGCTAAACGCAATGTTCATGATTTTAGTAGTACCATCAGTACGGTTTAATCATCCACTTGTTTCGGTTGGATAAGTTTTTACAATAAAATCAACAATTTGACGATAATCTACAGCAGATTGATCGTTTCTTGCAAATCCAGTACCACTAGTAGCAGCAGAGAAAGGATTTAATTGGTTACTAGGAGCTTTTTGATTATCAAAAAGGTCTCAATATAATAAGAAAATAATTCCGTTATTGTAATTAGGGTTACTTCTGTCGGGCTGTCATCTTTGAACAGCTCTTGCATAAGGACCATCTCAGCTTAAGCCGCTACTTAGATCTCCCCCATTAATGAAATAGTTTTGATCGCTGTCTGTGTTAGTTAATACAGTTAGTACGTAATTCCCGTTGTTAATTAAATTAGTACCATAAATCGCGGTTTGAATAGGTGACTGTAATTGGTTAGCGATTGAACTATATGCTGCTTTATTGCTAACGTCTTGTGCTGTAATAACTTTAAATAACCCTGGTTGAGTAACTACCGTACAACTTGTTAAAGCAAAACTGATACCAAAGCCTAGTGAAGCTAGACCTGTTAGTTTTGAAACAATTTTGTTTTTATTCATATATATTTATTTAAGTACACTATATTTATTTTAGTACACAGTTCATATTATATAAAAAGATAATAATTATGTTTTTCTTATGATTTATTCTAAAAGATTAATTTTAGTTGTTGGTCCAACTGGCACAAAAAAATCATATTTAGCTAATATGTTGGCAACAAAATTAAATGTGCCAATTATTTCAGCTGATGCCTTTCAAGTTTATAAAGAATTAAACGCTGGAGTGAATAAGCCATCTGAAAAAACATTATCGGAAATTAATTATCATTTAGTCTCGGATATTTCGATTTTTGACGATTGATCAATTGCACATTTTAAGAATCGTGCAGAAAAGATTTTAGAAGATGCTCCTGATTGAACGATTGTTTGCGGTGGTAGTCATTTATATATTAATAGCTTGATTAATGATTATCAATTAGAACAACAAGAGTTAGATGCGGAACTATTTAATGAATTAGAAAAACTAGAAAATCAAGATATATTTAAGCAATTAAGTGAGTATGATTTAGAAGAAGCAAAAGAGATCGGACAAAACAATAGAAAAAGATTATTACGAGCATTATATTTATTTAAAAAACACGGTAAAAAGCCAAAAAATGATAAAAAAAAGTTGGACTATATCGTTGTTAAATGTATGTCAGATAAAGAGTTGCTTTTTCCGTATTTAAGTAAACGTTTAGATGAAATGATTGACAATTTAAATTGAATAAAAGAAGTCGAGTACTTATACAAGTTAATTTCAGATAAAAAAATAGATAAATGACCTATTGCTATGAAGGCATTAGGATATAAAGAAATCTATGATGCTTGGAAAAATAATCAACCGGTTGATCGAGAAACAATAAATAAAAAACTTAAAAAACTTGTTAAGCATCAATTGACTTGAACGAGAAATAAATTTAACGAAAGTTTAAAAGAATACAGTTTTAACTTTTTTAAAGATGATGCTAGCAATACTTGTGAAGCGATAATGAATTACATAAAAAATAATGACTAAACACTTATATATACACTTACCCCTTTGCCAAAAGATTTGCACATTCTGTGATTTTAAAAGAGAACTAATGGATCGTTATAATCCTAGAAAAGTTGTTCAAGATTTAATTGATGAAGTTGAAAGAAAAAAATTCAAAGAAGGACAATTTTCAAGCATTTATTTGGGTGGTGGAACACCTAATGTTTTTGATGATGAATTACTAGATTACTTTTTGTCAAAAATTAAAAAATATGCGGCAAAAGTGTGCGAATTTACAATTGAATGTAATCCAGATTTAGTCACGAAATCACAAGCTAAAATTCTTAAAAAAAATTCAGTTAATCGTGCATCGGTTGGAATACAAATTATCAACAATAAAATCCTGAAATATTTGAATAGAACTCACGACATTAATCATTGTTATGAAGCGATTCAAAATTTATACGACGCAGGAATTGATAACCTAAATATCGACTTAATGTATGCACTTCCTCACATGAAGAAAGAAGATGTTCTAGAAAATATTAAGTTTATTAAAAAAACAAAACCAAATCATATTTCTTTTTATGGATTAGATCTTAAACCTGGAGCTTATTTAACTAAGACGCCCTACAAAATCGACTTAGATGAAGAAGCGATGCAGCTAAGAGTAATGAAAGCTGAACTTAATAAGATAAACTACAAACGTTACGAAGTTGCGAACTGATCTCGATTAAAAAAGTATCAATCTGTACATAATAAGGCTTACTGGTTAACTAAAGATTATGCAGCAATTGGCTGAGGTGCTCACGGATTAGAAAATAAGGTTGAATACTACTATGATGGATCAATTAATAAGTGAGAAATGAAATATAACCCTTTAACAGACGATCAATTCTATCAACGTGTTTTAATCATGGGTTTAAGACTAAAAGATGGAATTGATATCACTAAAGAGCCATACAAAACTGCCTTTGAAAAAAACAAGCACAAATTGAAATTTTATTCAATCAAGAACAATCATTTAAAAGCTGATAATATCGATCTTTTAAATAACACCATCATTGATATCTTGGAATAAATATTAGTAATAATACTAATAAAAAGAAACTGGATTTTTGAGCATTTATTTTCTATATAATTCTTTATACTTACTAGATTATGTAAGAAATTAAGGTTATATAATATGTTATTTCTAAAAAAATTTCATGCCCAAGGGTTTAAATCTTATGCTGATAACATTAGTTTCACATTTGATGAACACGTTACTGGGATTGTAGGGCCAAATGGGTCAGGTAAATCGAACGTTGTCGATGCCTTAAAGTGGGTGCTGGGTGAACGTTCGATGAAAAATCTAAGAGGGAAAACAAGTGATGATGTTATCTTTTTTGGATCACAAGAAAAACCGGCATCTAAATTTGCTGAAGTAAGCTTAACATTTGATAACTCTCAAGGTTATTTACATGATAAACGAAAAGAGATTGCAGTTACTAGAAGAGTTTACCGTGGTAGCGGGGTATCTGAGTATTTAATTAACAACGAACCATCATCACTAAAAGAGATTAATGATATTTTTCTAGATTCTGGTTTAACCAAGGGTTCGTTGTGTATTATTTCGCAAAATACAGTATCGAGTTTTATTGAAGCTAAACCAGAAGATCGAAGACAGATTTTTGAAGATGCTGCTGGAATAGGTAGATATGCTAAGAAAAAGCAAGACGCGATTAGACAAATTGCTCGAACCAATGATAATTTAAAAGAAATAACAACAATTGTTAACGAATTAAATCGTGATCTAAAGAAATTAAGCCAACAAGCAGAAAAGGCTAAGCTGTATTCTGAAACAAAAGAAAAGCTAAAAGATTTAGAAATAACTTTATCAGTTAACGAATACTTGATTTCACAAAAAGAAATTCAAGCACTATCTGAACAGATTGCTCAAATTGATGAACGTTTATTAAAAAATGATCCGCAATTACAAATTAATCAAGAGAAGTTAGAGACGTTTAAAAAACGTTATAATAGTGCTGATCAAAATGTGCAAAAAATTCAAGACGAATTACAAAAAATATACGATGAAATTGCACTTTTAGAAAAACGTAATATTGTTAATGATTTACAACTAAAATCAGATTTAGATTCTAACGATAAAAATAAAAAAATTAATGCGTTAGAACAATTATTAAAATCATCAGAAGAACAACTAAAAAAATACTTTGGTTTAATCTCAACTTGAGAAGAAGAGCTAAAGAACCAAGATGTTGAAAAAACTGATTTAGCTAACGAATTGGAAAACTTAAAAAAAGCGCTAGCTAATTTTCAAGTTAAACGTTATCAATCCAACTTACAAGTACAGTTTTTCCAAAACCAAAAGACCAATCAGTTTGCTCAAGATGTTGGTGTTCGTACGGTATTAAATAATAAGGATGCAATCGGTGGTGTTCATGGAATTGTGCAAGACTTTATTAAGGTTGAACCGCAATATGAATTAGCGATTTCAACCGCATTAAATAAAGCAACAAAGAACATTATTGTTGATTCTAATCAAGATGCAATTAATGCCGTTAATTTTTTAAAAGCAAATAAAGCAGGAAGAGCAACATTCTTACCGTTAGCCAATCTTAAAGACCGCGATGTTAAACAAGAACACTTAGAAGTATTAGAACAAGTTGATGGTTATCTGGGTATTGCTGCTAATTTGATTGATTATCATGATCAATACGATCCAGCTATCCGTGCACTGTTAGGTCAAATTATTATTGCAAACGATCTTGAATCAGCAACAAAAATTTCAAAGTTCACTTACCAACTTTACCGTGTGATTTCATTGGGCGGAGATATTGTTAATGCAGGTGGGGCTATCACTGGTGGTGAAGAAGCAAAACAAGCTCACACTTTATTTAATCTTGATGAAAAAATTGATACACTTAAAAACGAACTTTTAGTTGCTGAAAAAAATATCAACGAAATAAACAAAAAAATTGAGTTTTTAAACGCAGATTATCTTAAAAAAGATAAGGAATTTAACGAGAAAAAAATCTCAATTCAACGCTATCAAGACTTAATCGTAATTGAGCAAAAGAAATTGGATGATTACAAGATTCAATATGAGCAATTAACTGATAAAACATTTGATGGTAAAGAAGTTAAGTGAGATGATAAAAAAATCAAAGATAAACTATTCAGTCTAGAAACAAAGAAAACTACTTTAGTACAAGATTTAAAGATCAATCAAGAAGCTAAAGAAATGTATCAAAAGCAAGTTGGACAACTTGAAAAAGATGTAACAGTTTTTTACAAAGAGATTGACGAAGATAAAAATGATAAACTAAAACGTCGTGAATTATTAACAAAACACGAAAATATCATTTATTTAGCCAAATCTAAGATTAATGAATCTTATAATATGGCGATTGAGTTTGCGATTGAAAACTACAATAAGCCATTACCAATTTCATTGTCTCAAGCTAAGAACGAAGTAGTAAAGCTTCAAAGTACGCTAAACAATTTGGGTGCTATCAATATGGAAGCAATCGAAGAGCTTGATATTAAAAAAGATCGATATGAAAAGCTTTATGCTCAACAGCAAGAATTAATTAATGCTCGTGAACGAATTAATGAAGCAATCATTAGATTAGATGAAAAGGCAGTATTTGAATTCGACCAGTTGATTAGTAATCTAAATCAAGAATTGCCTAAAACATTCTATTACCTATTTGGTGGAGGTAATTGTGAAATTAGATACTCAAACCCTGAAGAAAAACTTACTAGTGGTATTGAAGTATTTGCTTCACCACCAGGAAAAAACATTGGGAATTTAAACCTGCTATCAGGTGGAGAAAAAGCTCTTGTTGCTTTATCAGTTTTATTTAGTATTCTTAAAGTGTCTTCATTCCCTTTAGTTGTATTAGATGAAGCTGAGAGCGCTTTAGACTTAGCCAACGTTGAACGTTTTGCTAACATCATTAAAAACTCATCAGATCAAACGCAATTCTTAATCATTACCCACCGCGAAGGTACGATGGTAAAATGTGATAAGTTAATTGGGGCTACGATGCAAACTAAGGGTGTGACCAAGATGTTATCGGTATCTTTACACCAAGCTAAAGATATGGCCGAAGAAATTGAGAATGAATAATGAGCTTTATTAAAAGATTATTTAGTAAGTTTAAGAAAAAGCCTGATACTGTAGAAGAAATCAAGAAAAAGAATCAAGAAAATTCTTTATTTGAAACCACCCAAGAAAAGTTTGATAATGGACTAAAAAAGAGTAGTAATTCCTTTTCAGATATCATCAACCAACTATCAACTAAATACGTTACTTTAAACGAAGCATTCTATGAAGATCTATTTGATTCTTTTGTGCAATTAGATATCGGATATAATGCGACCAAAAAGATTGTAGATGCGATTACTGAAGAGATCAAATACCAAAAGGTAATTGATCCGACGTTAATTAAACAGATTATTGTAGATAAATTGTTTGTTTATTACATTCAAGATAGCGAAGTTAATATTGATCTAAATTATCAAGATAATCGGCAAAATGTCTTTTTAGTAGTAGGGGTGAATGGTGTTGGTAAAACCACATCAATTGCGAAGTTAGCAAACTACTATAAAAAACTAAATAAAAAGGTGTTGTTAGTTGCAGCTGATACATTTAGAGCAGGTGCAATCCAACAATTGAATATTTGGGCAGAACGCCTTGGAGTTGATATCTATAAAGATGAAACCAAAAAAGATCCAGCAGCAGTAATCTATGAAGGTTTAAGTTATGCTAAAGAACGTAATTATGATTTAGTAATATGTGATACATCAGGGCGATTGCAAAACAAAGTTAATCTGATGAACGAACTTAAAAAGATTAATAATGTAATTGAAAAGTTTATTGGTCGTATTGTTGACGAATCATTGCTAGTTCTAGATGCTACAACTGGTCAGTCAGGTTTAATGCAGGCTAAGGTATTTCACGAAGTAAGTAAGATTACAGGGATAATTTTAAGTAAAATGGATTCATCTTCAAAAGGTGGCATCATTCTAGGAATCAAAGATCTATTTAATATCCCGGTTAAACTGATCGGGTTGGGTGAACAGCTTGATGATCTAGTAAGCTTTGATCTACAAAAATACCTGATTTCATTAACAATGAATCTAAATCTAGATTATGAAAAAACAAGTAATTAGCTTTGAAGAATGAAACCTTTTAAACGAATTATTTGGTTATTATCAGAACTTATTATCTGAAAAGATTAAGTTATATCTTGAAGATTTTTTGGTTAATAACTTATCTTATAACGAGATAGCTACCAACTACTCGATTTCAAAATACGCAGTGTATGACCAGATTCAAAAAGGAATAGTTCAACTTAAAAATTACGAACAACAATTAAGTCTAAACGAACTATCTAAACAAAGAATAAAGTTATATGAAAAGATTAGTGATGCAAAACTAAAAGATGCATTACTAAGTCTTGAAGAAAAATAACTTATTTAAAAATATTAAAATTAATAGAATAAATAACAAAATAAGGTAAATATATGTCATCAAAATTAAAACTAATTAAAGAGATTGATTATTCAAAAGAAATAAAAATCACTCAATTTTTTATTGATCCAGCAATGCTAGAACAGCAACGTCAAAGAATTAAAACAGCTTTGCCAGCTGAAATTACTAATGAATCAATGATGCAATACGAGTTATTACAACTAAGTATTAAAGATAATGTGTTCTCAGCTATTATGAACTATATAGCTGGACACTTTGATTTTGAAATCGATCCAGAAGAGCTAAAAAGAGTTACCCAACAACTAAAAGCAACTGGTCTTCAAGCACAAACTGAACAAATATTAGAAAATATGGCTGATAAGATCATCAAGAAAGGTCTTATGTTTGATTACTTATCAGAACAATGAAAAGTTAAAGTATCTGATAAAGAAGTTAAAAACATGCTAGATGTTTATTATGAAAAAACTAACCAATCAATTCATGATGTTTTAAATGATAAGCAAAAGTTTGAATCAGTAAGAATGTCAATCTTTGAAGAAAAGATGGTGTTAAAAACTATTAGCATGTTCTTGATTCGCTTTAATATGCAAAACCCTAATTACATTGAAGCTCAAGACGACGAAGAAAATTCAGCTGAACAAAAGAGTGTTAATTAATGCTTAATACTGTTTTATTGGAAGGTTTAATTGATAGCTACAAGTGATCTAAGAATAAAACAGGGTTCTATGTAACGATCACCCAAAAACGAAGATTTGGTAACCAAACCTATACGGATTATTATGTAATTTATGCTAATGATCAACTTGGCTTGGAATTAGAAAAATACGTACTTGAACACGAATATCTTGCAATTAAAGGGGTTTTAACCACTTACCAAGATAAGAAAACTAAGGTTTGGAAAACCCAAATATTAGCTGAAAAAATATTAGTCAGAAAATAACAATATCGATATATGCTTAACTATTTTAATACTGCTTTATTAATGGTGCAAATGATCTTGAAAAAACAAGATCCACAGATCCAATTTGGTCAGATGTCAGTAAACGACCAAGGGTTTTTTATTGATTACTTATCCCAAGCAATCAACATTAACCCCGAAGACTTTAATAAGTTAGTAAAATCATTAACTAAATTATCTTCATCAGCAAAACTAATTAGTGTCTCAACATTTGATCTTAAAAAAGCTAATGAACTACTAAAAGATCAACCATACTTATTAGAGTTGATTAATGAAGCCAACAGCACAACGGTTAATTTAGCAGTGGTTGATGACCAATACTATTATTTACCAAGTGGTGAACTAATGGATAATACCAAATTAGTTAAAGCATTTAATTTCCAATCGGTTGGTGGTGCTTATTTTAAGGGTGATAAAGATAATGTTGTGATGGTGCGTCTAAATGGTTTTGGTTTTGATAACAATCAAAATATGCAAGATTATTTAGCAATCATTGAAGAACAAAAACAACGCGATCACAGAAGAATTAATAAGATCTTAGAACTATTTAGTTTCAACCCCCTATCAGGAGCTGGGATGCCGATGTGATTACCTAATGGTCAGATCGTACGCCAATTAATAGGTGACTACGTGCACAGTGTTCAAAAGAAGTTTGGATTTATGGCAGTTAACACCCCTGTGCTAGGTAGTGTTGATCTTTATAAGAAATCTGGACACTATAGTCACTATTCTAAAGATATGTTCCCCGAAATTACCTTATTAGATGGAGACAAGATGATGTTAAGACCGATGACATGTCCGCATCACTGTTTGGTTTATCTAAATAAACCGCGTAACTATTATGATCTACCAATGCGCTTATCTGAAGATGCATTATTACACCGATATGAAGCTAGTGGAGGATTAACTGGTCTTGAGCGTGTAAGAGCAATGATGTTATTGGATAATCATATCTTTTGTAGGTTAGATCAGATTAAAAACGAGATCTTAAACTCTTACCAAGTTATTAAAGAAGTGATTAGCACTTTTAATCTTAAGTTCCACCGAATTGATCTATCATTACATGATCCTAATGATAAGCAAGGATTTATTGATAATCAAGAAATGTGAGCCAGATCTGAAAAACAACTAGAAGATGCACTTAAAGATTTAGGCTTAGAATACACCAAGCAAGTTGGTGAAGCAGCCTTCTATGGTCCTAAGATTGATTTCCAAGTAAAAACGGCACTTAACAAGATTATCACCGTATCTACAATCCAATTAGATTTCTCATTACCAAGTGAAGAGAAATTTGATATCAAATACAAAACCAAGGATAATACCTACGAACAAGGAGTGATTATCCACTTGGGAATCATAGGAACATATGAACGTTTTGTGGCTACCCTATTAGAACAAACTAAGGGTGCATTAGATCTATGGTTAGCCCCAAAGCAAGCTGTAATCATCCCCATAAACAACTCAGTTCATTTAGATGGATGTAATGAGTTGTTAAAGAAATTGCTAGCAGCTGATTTAAGAGTAAGTGTTGATGATCGTAATGAACGTCTAAATAAAAAAATCCGAGATAACCAAGTAAACAAAATTCCGGTTCAGATCATCGTTGGTGATAACGAACTTAATAACCCTAATACGATTACATACCGTCTGTATGGGCAAGAAGATTCGCACCAACTAGAACTAACTAAGTTCATTGAACTATTTAAAAAACCTTATTAAGTCATTAAATGTCTAAAAATAAGTTATTAATTATCGATGTCAACCAACGGGTAATCTATGATCAGGGTTATGATATCGATCAATTAACAAGATTAATTAACGAATTAAAAAGTAACTTTGAAATCTTAGTTAGTTCATCAAGTTGGTTTGAAAACATCATTAATTTTAATAACCTAACTAAATTAGGATTAAATGATATTAGTTATCTAACCGCTAATGGGGCGTGCATTAGAAAAAGAAGTGATCTGAAATTTTATTACGAAGCATACCTTAAAAAGAATGATTATGATCTAATTAATCATTTAGCACTAATTAAACAATCCGGGATCCTAATTAAAGGTCCATCAAGTGTTGATAGTTATGACAACGTGATGGCGACCTACTTTTTAAACTACAACACGATTAAGCAAGCACGGATGCGTTGAAAACACCAAATGCACTGAAACAACGACTACAAGAGTTTTCAACAATCAATCCAAAGAATGTTAATCAGCCAGATCTATCTTTTTAACATTAAAGAATGAATTAACTCTTCTGATTTTAACCAAACAATTATAAACAACGAACGGTTTAGCTTCATCCAACTAAATGAAGATGATGGGCTATTTATTAATAAGGAGATTAATAAATTAAGTACGATTAAAAAACATTATCCTAATACTTTTTTAATCTATCTTGCTTTACATAATCAAATTGATCAAAATACTTATGAACAATTTGATTATGTAGCTGTTCCTGATAATGTTAATGAAGCGATCTTACAAAACGCTCATTTTGTCTTTAAACCAAATGAATTAAACCTTTTAATTGATAACTTGAAATCGATTATTTAGCAAAATTTTTATTATTAAATAATAAGTAAAACTCTTTAACATTAATCCTTAAAAATAATTTAATATAAAGATATATATTGAATTTACAACTTGTGCATAACCATAATAAAAATAAATGAGTGATAAATGATAATGAATCAAAAGATACATAAAAAAATTCTGAAGAATTTAAATAAGTTAAAAAAGAAAGCATTTAAGCAATATGGTGCTTATGATTTTAACTTTGCTTATGACAAAACTGGAAAGGTTTATCTAGTAGGGGTTGATAATACTACTGGAGAGATTTTTAATTTAATCAAGCCGGTATTTAAATTCTTAAAAAAGCCATTACCAGGTGATCTATATGGCTTGGATCAACAACCCTTTTATTTTGTTAATAACCATCATTATGTTGATGCGCTTAATATTGATACGGGCGATCAAGTATTATTAAGATATAACGTGATTGACCAATCGTTAGTTGATACTCAAACTAATGATACTGTTGATCCGGCTTTTTATACCGATCTTGAAGGTTACGAACTAAATTTTAGTCAGTACACCGGTTCATTATTAGATTTAAGTAATGAAGCAACTTCAGCTCAAGAAGAAGAAGTAGTTGCACAAGAAGCTGCAGAAGAAGAAGTAGTTGAGCAAGACCAAGCTGTTGAAAACCAAGAAGTTCAACCAGTTTATGATCAACAAGGTCAGGTTGGTGATGATCAGCAACAACAATACGATCAACAAGGTTATGTAGATCAACAACAATATGATCAACAAGGTTACGCAGATCAACAAGGTTATGCAGATCAACAACAATATGATCAACAAGCTTACGATCAACAAGCTTACCACCAACAAGGTTACGCAGATCAACAATATGATCAACAATACGATCAACCACAAGATTATGTTGATAACACTCAACAATATGATCAACAATACGAACAACAAGATTATGACCAACAATTAGATCAACAACAATACGACCAACAAGCCTATTCAGACCAACAAGCTTATGATCAAAAAGTTTTAGCAGACCAACAAGCTTACGACCAACAATTATATCAACAACAATACGACCAACAAGTTTATGATCAAGAACAAAATCAACCAGTTGAACAAGTTGTTGATCAAGCGATTGATCATGTAGTTGAACAAGCCGTTGAAACAGTAGCTGGACAACCTGTAGAAGTTGATAAACCAGAACCAGCTAAACCAACAGCACCTAAACAACCAGTTAAACCAGCTAAGAAGGTTGTTAAATATGCAATTAAAAAACCAGAAGCTGAAGCTAAACCTGAAGTTGTAAAAGAGCAATCTATAGAAGAATTAACAACTAAAGAAGAAGTATTAGTTGAGCCAATTGTTAGTGAAGCAGTTAAACAACCTGCTGAAGTTCTTGCTGCTGAACAAATTAAACCAGAAGTAGTTGAACAAAAAGAAGAAGTTTTAGAACAAGCTGTTGAACAAACTGAGTCAACACCAGTTGTTGCTGATGATCAGATCAAGCTAGAAGTTGAACAACCAATTAACAAGAAAGTAAACCTAGATGATTTAGAACAAATTCCGGTTGTTATTAAACTACCTAAGTTTGAAACTCCTAAACCATCTGAAGTACAACAACAAGTACTTGAAGAGATCAAGCTTGAACAAGTTGAACAAAAAGAACCTATTATTGTTCTAGACAGTGAACAAGAAGCTGAAATAGAAGAATTAGCTGAAATTCAATTTGAAAAAGAAGCTCAAGAACAACTATTGTTATCTAGCTTTGAAGAACTAGACGATCATTATGGTCTAATTGAAGATGATGATGTTGAACTAAGCAAAGTTAAATTTGAAGATATCAAGTTAAGCAACTTACTAGTAGATCAAAAACCAGTAATAGAACATAACAAGAAAGTTCAACAACAACCAGTAGTAGAACAATTACCTAAAGCACCATTTGAACAGAAGTCTCAAGTTGTTCAAACTAAGGTTGAACCGAAGTTAGAAGTAACTAAACTAGATGATCTTGTTGAGATTAGAGAAATTAAAGAAAATAATAGTCAATCATTAAAAAAACTAGAAAATTTAATTGATGAAAACAAGAGGATCATTGATCTATTTAAACAATTAAAAGAAGAAGCTAAGAAATCTAATAGTAATGTCAACTTAGAAAAAGTTGCAAAACAACTTGTTGATTATTTAACTAATAAGATGAACGAAAAAGCTGGTTTATTAGCTAAACAAAAAGCAGTTGAACAATTAGTTAGCCAACCTAAAGGAGTTGTTAACCAAGTTGCTAAAGATAAAGTTGTACAACAACAAGTTGCACAACCTAAAAAAGTACCAGCAAAAGCATTCTACGAAGAATCAGATGATCTATTAACTACTGTACCTAATAAAACTAAGCAACCAACTTCTGAGCTATTAGACTTCTTAGTTCAACAAGTAGTGGATGGTGAAGAAGATGATCTGCCACCAACTAATTTTGATAAACGTTCAAACCAAAACGTACGTCAAAAATTAGATGAGATCAACCAAGTTAATGCTCCGGTTGAACAACCTCAAACTCTAAGACAGGTGAACCAAACCGAATCGCTTGATCAAAGATTGTTCTTAGAACCTGAAATTCAAGTTCAACCTCAAGCGTTGTACACAGCTTCACGCGAAAACCAATCTGAACCAAATCAACAACCTACAGCTAAAGTAGAACAACAACCTACAACTAGAATTGATCGTGAAGAGATGATTAAAGCTCAACGTGAACAATTAGTTCCACCAGCTAGAGTTGCTTATCATTCAAACAAAGAAATTGATGAACGTTATTCAGGTCAATACGATCCAAGATTTGTACAACCTGGTCAACAAGATCCATATTATGATCAAGGTTATGACCAACCTGATGCTTACCAAGATCAACAACAAGCATATCCAGAACAATATCAAGATCCAAGATATCAACAACCGGTTGATCCAAGATATGCTGAACAAGGTTATGAAGATATGAACCGCCCAGTTCAACCTAACTCTGAGTATGGTTATGCTCCTAATAACTTCTACCCACCAGCTTATGAATCTAGAAGAGGTTATGAACCTTACCAACCAAGAAGAGTTGGATATGATCTTCGTAAACCGTCAGCTTATGAATTTAATAAGCAACCAGTAGCTAGAAGATATCAACAACTTCCAGCGCGATATAGTGAATTTGACCAACAAAGACAACCAGCTTATCCAACTTATCGCGGTACTTTAAGAAGTGAATCTGACTTCTTAAGATTTAAAGAAGGTTATGGTTATGATTATGATCGTCCATCTACTCAGTACTACCGATCAAATTATGATACATACGTAGGAGAAGTAAGAAGACCGATTAGACAAATAGGTATGGATCAACCAATGGGAGAATTAAGACCAAGAGCTTATCCACCAAGAACACTAGCACCTAGAAGAGCTCCTCGTTTAGCTTATGGTCCAAGAAGAGTGTCTAGAATGTCACCACTAATTGCTCCAAGAGGTTATAACCAACAACCTAGAGTAAGAAGAGTACCAGTATCAAGAGGGTATTGATAATGAACAAAACAAAAAATCAAATTATCGACTTTTTTGTTAATCATACTAACTACTCGACCGATCAGATTATTAAGATCATCCCAATCCACAACGGATTTACCAATCTCTCGTTTTTAGTTCAAACAAGTGATGGAAATAAATTCCAAGTCCGGTTTGCGATGAACAATGAATTAGTCTCGCGGGTTAATGAATATCAAGTTATCCAACTATTAAAAAACGACTTATTCATTTATTTTGATCAATCAACCGGAGACTGTATTAAAAAGTGAATACCTGGTAAAGAGGTTGATTACTTTGATAAAACTAGGTTAGATAATTTAGCTAGAGCAATCAAAAAGATCCACCAAGTTGATATTAATAACTGTTCAGTTTTACCAATCGATTATTATAGTGGTTTTGAGAACGCTAAATTATCAACAAGGCATAGGAAACTATATCAACACCTAATTAATAAGTATAAGGATTTACCAAAAATATTAACCCATTCAGATCTGAATGCGCATAACATGTTGGTTGATCAAAACGATCAGATTCATTTAATTGATTTTGAATGATCAAGAATTAATAATCCTTATTTCGATCTAGCTAATATGGCTAGAGAATCCTTAAATCTAGATCAAGCATATTATCTAGTTGATTCTTATGGTGGTCTAGATCGAAATATCTTTAATGATTTTTTAATCATTAGTTGTCTGTTTGCTCTAATTTGAACTTATAATATGGCTCAAACAGACAAGATCATTGCCTACCGCAATGATGTACAAAAACGCTTAGAGTACTATTTAAGGTCTTTTAAGCTTAACTTGTAAGATTGTATTTTAAAAGCGTATAATATATAAAACGTAAAAATAAAATAACATTATGTTTAGTATAAAAAAGTTAAAGTCCAAATTTGTTGGAATTAGCTTTGTGTTTTCTGGAGTTATCGCTCTTGGAACTGGTATGGGTCTAACTAGTGAACACAAATCTGAACATTCACCTTCTTTAGTATTACAAGCAGGTGAAGAAACCAACTCAGTAGGTCCTAGAAAAATTACATCCGAAGCTTGATTTTACCCAGTTGTGGGTGCAGGTGCAGGATTGATTGTTGTTTCATTACTTCTAGGATTGGGAATCGGTATTCCGATTGCTAAGAAAAAAGAAAGAATGATGATTCAAGAACGTGAAGAACATCAAAGAATGGTTGAATCATTAGGAGCATTGGAAGAGCAAAACAAAACTGAAGAAGTTGAAGAGGCTACTGAAGCTGTATCAACTCAAGCAGTTAATCCACAAGAGCAAGCAGCTCAACCAAATGTAAATGTTCTACCAGCTCAGAATATGGGAATGAATCCAAACCACCAGCAAATGTGAAATCAACAACAAGGATTTGCTCCACAACAAATGGGCCCACAAGGTTTTGGTGGGCAGATGGGAATGCAACCTGGATTTAATCAGCAATATGGTTTCAACCAACAACAAATGAATCCACAGATGCAAATGGAACAAAGACAAAACTTCCCTAACCAAATGCCTCCGCAAATGAGGATTCAACCAAGACAAAACTTCCCTAACCAAATGCCCATGAATCAGCCAGCACAAGGCTTTAGACCGCAGGGTATGGCGCCTGGTCAGATGAGCGGAGCTAGACCTGGGTTTAATAACCAGGCTCAACCAATGGGTGCTAACCGAATGAACTACCCTAATCAAGGAATGCGTCCTGCTCCACAAATGGGAGGACCTAGACCTGGTTTTCCACCGCAAAACGGACCTAGATAAAAACTTTAAAAAGACTAAAACTTAATTTTATCAATCAAAAAAATAGACTAATAACGCAAAGATTCTCATTATTTTTTAAAAAGTTTAATTTAGAATAATATAAGAATAGTGAAATTTTTAAAAAACCTAATTTGTTAACATAGTATAAAAATTGTAATCGTGAAAAAAAGTATTTTTAAATTATCAATCGGATTAACCCCTCTTGCCTTAATAGGTTTAGGTAGTTTTGGATTAGCTGTTTCTGGAGCTAAGCCAAATCACGTTAAACCTATTAACCATGAAGGTGAGATGACTTCACAAAACCAATCTAACCTTTTAGATACGGCTAGAAGATGGAGAAACTCTAACTTCACATCTCTTTCAATTGACGGTACTAACCCAGGTGCTTTAGTTTTAAATGGGCAAAAATCAATCAGTCGTATTGATTTATATGGTAACGTTATTTGAACATTTGATCCAAGTAAAACAGAAGATCTAACGAACGGAGTTGGTTATTATGATGGTAATAACAGATTTACTGCATTTTCTGGATCAGTTCCTTTCAATGTAAGTGATTTAAGTTCTAAAACAGTAGTAGAAGCTACTCAAGATCAAGAAGACCCTAATGTTTTCTATCTATTATTAATTCCAGATGTAGCAGTAAAACAAGAACAACAAACTAAAGATCAAGTATTTGAAAATTACTTCAAAAGAGATGCTACACCTGCACCTACTCCTGTTGAAGGTGACGGAACAGCATCTACTAATTCTCAAGCTGGCGGTTCATCATCTGGTGGTGCAGGAATGAACGGAGGGACTACTGCAGCAAGATCTTCTACTAAACTTGTTCAAGATCAAGGCTCTTCATCTGCAGGAACTTCTACCCAACCTGGAGTTGTTGCAAATGGAGATAGCAACGCAGTTATAGATTACAACAGCGACGATAATCATCTTCCTAAAGCTTTACCGTTGAAAGATGAAAACGAAAGTTATGTAAACATTAATCAAGATAAAAAATATAATACCATTAACTCTCAAAAAAGTTTACAAGGTGTTATTGTTAAGGTTAATGAAAACTTGTTTAACGCTACAAACCCTTTTTCAATTGAAAACATGGCGTTTGTAAAACCTAAAGATATGGTTGATAATTATCCTTCAACATGAACTCAACCTAGCCAGAACGGTAAAAAAACTAATGTTCTTAAATTTTATCCTGTAAATGATCCAAATCCTAACTCTACTCAAGCAAATAATTATTTCAGAGCAAAACATTTTCCGAAACGTTTAGAAACTCAAACCAACACTCCTTTAGTTGATAGTTCGTTTTCTCCAAATGAACATCCAGAATGATATGAAGATGATCAGTTTGTTATGCCTTGAATGCAATATATAACAAACCTAGGTGGTTTATATGCTAAAGATGGCTTTGTATATTTATTTGGAGGAAATGGTACTTGAGTAAATAACGAGTCTGCATTAAGCATCGGTATATTTAGAACAAAATTTGAAAAAAACACTACCGAAGCTCCAGGAAATACCAATACTGTAGGTTATCCATATGGTGTCTTGCTGTCAGGAATTAGCTATGATCAATCTAGATTAAGACATTCACTTGGGCCTGCTGGTTTGGGTCAAGATGTTGGATATCACTTTGTTCCTCGTCTTGCTGTTGGGGGTGTAATTTCGCCCAAAAGAGCAAACGGTAATATTTTCTTAGGTTCAGCTATTACCTGAGGAACTAACGGCGGAAATATTTTGGATACAAAGTGACACAGTCCAGGTGTTATTTCTGTTGGCGCAAGTAATTCAGCTAACCAAACAAAAATGGTTACTGTTGATAATAATCAATACACAATACCTGCTTCATGATCTAATACTTATGATTACAACTCAGTTAATCCTGCAGCATTACTAAGTAAACCTGCAGGTGGTAACACTAAGCAAGTTGAATCTTTATTCTCAACAGCTTTAAAATTAGATACATTAAATTCTTTACCGGATAGATTCACAGAACAAAACAATGTATTTTTTAGCTATGCAATGTTAGACGGTCGTCAGTGAAGCATGGGTTCATGAAAAGATAGTTCATGATTAACAACAAACATAATTAACAATTTCACTTTTAATACACAACAACAATTACAATCTGCTAATACTGAAAACTGAAACCCAAGAAATATTTTAAACGCATTAACAACTGGAAGGGGTTTTGATCGCAGAAATATTGGTAATGTAGTTTACACTTATTCAAGTAATTCAAATAGTTTTACTTATTATTATCAAGTAGGTAGCACTATTACAACTTGACCTGAAGTTCAAGCAAATTATAAGACTAATGCTAACATAAATTTCTATAATCTAAATAGAAGCGACTTTGGAACTGTTAATTCTGTTCAACAAAATCAAAACGAAGCCGCATCTAAATTAAATGGCGCATATTCATCATCGTCTGGAAATAAAGATGAGGGATGATATGACGGTTCTATTTATGTTAAACAAGCTAATTTCACACGAAGTAGTCAAGGGTACACCTGACAAGACTTTAAAGGTTTAACAACTACAGCAACTAATACAGTTATTTCAAACTGATCAAAAGCTGGATACAGCATCAAACCAGATAATGACACATCATTTAACGTTTCGAAAATAAATTATGAAAATGGCATTACGGCTGCGGTTAATGTAAGATCGTTAGATAGTTATTATGTTCAGTTAAGTGGAAGTAACTCATTAAATGATGTAGCTCCAGTAAGTGATCAATCAACAAATTTAGCATTAAATGCTAATAAGATTACTAACCCGATATCTAATAGAAATAATGTAATTGGTCAGGGTGAATTCATCAACAGAAACGATATTCCTTCATCTTTCTTTGAAAACAAGATTAACGATATAATTACAAAAGATTCTGATGGCAATGAAGTCTTAGATAATCGTTTTATTAGTTCTATTTATAGATATACAGCTCCTCAAAACAATCCAGAAATTCAATTAAGATTATTAGTAATTGATCGTTCTAGAGCAACAAATGATTTTATTAAGTTATTGCCTCAAGTTTTAATTAACGGTACTTACGTTCCTGTTCCTCAAGCTAACAGTGTTTTTGCTACTGATCAAGAGTTCACCGGCTTTAACGCGCTTCCTGGTTATGTATTACCTGTAGCGATTTCAATTCCGATTATTATAATTGCTTTAGCATTAGCCCTAGGTCTAGGTATTGGTATTCCAATGTCTCAAAACCGTAAGATGTTGAAACAAGGATTTGCAATCTCTAACAAGAAAGTTGATATCTTGACTACAGCTGTGGGTAGCGTGTTTAAACAAATTATTAATAGAACATCTGTTTCAAACATTAAGAAATCACCTCAAATGCTTCAATCAGGTAAGAAGCCAGGAACAACATCAGCAAAACCTACTTCTTCATCTAAATCTTCATCAGCACCAGCTGCTAAAAAACCAACTGGTCCAAGCAAACCTACAGCACCAGGGGCAAAACCGACAGCTCCAACTAAACCAAAAGCACCGGCACCAACTAAGTAAGGATAATAATTAAGATAAAAGTATAAAAATATGAATATTTCTAGAAAACTTAAAACATACACCTTAATAGGTGGATTAGCTGGAATTGGTATTCTTGGCTCTACTAGTTTTGCTTTTAAACAACCTGCTAATAACAGCACAAATAAATTAGTTAATCAAGCTGCTAAACAGTTAGATGCTAACAGTATTAATCTTTCTGGCGTAGGTCAAAACGGTTCATTATTTAACTCAATAATTAGAGATGTTAATGACAATTTTATCACTTCAGCTAATGGAACAATCATTAAATTAGATAGTTTCACAAAACCTTTATACGGTTTAGATCTGTCTGCTGATTTCCCAGGTTATAAGATTAAGCAAATTGTTGCTGATTATACAACAAGTACAAACAATTTTGACAAGCAACAAAAAAGAGTATATTATGCATTACTAATTAATGATAATGTTAATATTCATCTTAAGAGAGTTGGGCGTACAGATGCAGACAAAACTAGAGCCGGTACTGCAAATGATAACTCTAAGTTTGTAATCGGGGGTGTAGATAATCCAGCTCACGTTATTAGATTTGTTGATGATGGATCTAAATTTATTTTCACAAAAGAAAATGAAGGCGATATTGTAAACGATTTCATTTTGGATGCTCCGATTTTACCAAAAAACTTATCTCCAGCTTGATATAATCTATATGTTCAAAGAAAAATACTACCTAATGACGTTAATTCATCAGTTATTCCTTGACCTGTAGGAAGAGTATCTGGTTCAAATGTTGAAGATGGAACTTTTGACTTTGGTAACAACGTTATATCTTCTACAAACGAAATTACACAAACTAAGACTGGACAGCCTACAGCATTTAATTCTGCAATGCAACCTGGTGCAACTAATCGTTACGATGCAGAAGTAAATGTAAAAAACAGAATCAAAACAGCGTTTCAATTAGACGAAAAATTTGTTTACCCACAATGAAGTGGAAATGAACAAAATACACAAGTTACAAGACTTACATCTAGACCTTCAGGTACAAATTATTGAATCCTTAATATTCCTGGAACTCCGGACGTTACTTTAAAAGAAGATCCTGTTAATGTATTTTCAAGTCTTTATTTAAACTCAGTTAACTCAATATCATTTATTGGAAATAGTATCTATATTTTCGGTGACTCTGAATTACCTTCTTTATGATATTATGCATTCCCAACTAAGTTATCAGAGCTACAAGCTTTAAACAAAGTGAAAGCTGATGATCTTGAAGCTTCAACTAACGATAATGGTTCAACTTTAGGTGATAATAATTCATTAAAATCTTATAGAAGTTTTGGTATAGAGACTAAACCTACTAGTCCAAATAAAATCGATCAAACAAACTGAGCAGACCCTAATGTTATTGAAGCTAGAATTTATTCTGATTACAGATTAGGAATAGATAATGAAATTTCTGTAAATAATAGCGGTCTTTTTGTTCCTAATACGATTGGTGGAGTAGGTTTTACTTCAACTGGATCTAGAGTTATTTTAAGAGCTTCATATGATGCAAACGGAAATTTAACTAGAAATTCACAACCTTACTTATACGTATTTGGTTATTTTAACTGGCAGCACACAAGAGGTGGTGATAATTTCTGATACGGAACTTACAAGTTAATAAACAACACGCCTTACGATGTTCTTAATGCTGCTGTAGTTGGTACAGAAACTTCACCTACCCAACCTAATACATTAAGTTTTAGTATGTTGGGCGGTTATTTAACTGAGCAAGGCGCTAACAATTTTTCACAAACACCTTATATTAGAGAAAGTAATAATAATAGCGATTTGCAAAGCAGAACAATTTTCCAAAGCGGTTATTCAGATCCAAATTATAAATACATACAATCAACTTTAGGAAGAGACGGCATTAGAAACAACTTATCTATTGGGGTTAGAACCACTAGTTTCTTAAACACAAATAGACCAAACCCTAATGGTTTAGAAATGGTTTCTGCTGCAACATATTTAAGAGCTCAAATCGGAATCGCAAGAACATCTGGTTTACCAAATCAATCTCCGTTTGGAACCACTCACCAAGTTATTTCTCTTTCTCCGACCGATACATTTTCATCAATTAAAAATATTAAAAATGTAGTCCCAGGTGATGAATTATGATACTTCTTATTTACAAACGAAAATAATAGATCGAGCATTTATACATTAAGATTACCTGATTCAAATAATCCTAACTCATCAAGTACATTTGGACCAAGTGGTTTAGTTGATGTTAATGAAATTAGTTTAATCTTACCTTTATTAAATAATTCATTCTATACTGCAAATTCAAAAGGCGATATAATGCTTTATTCAAGCAATCCTGGTTCTCCTGGTTCATATACTCCTGTAAGCACATTTAATCAAAATTTAAACGCAATTGCATTTGAAGGTTCAGGATTTAAATACACATCTGATTTCTGAGGCACAATTCAATTCAAACCTGCAGAATACTTGATTCAAAACGGATTTACAAGTGAAATTGCTAAGAATTTTGTTACAAATCAGAGTTTTTTAAATAGTTTAGTTGATTTCACTCCTGGTAGTGCTGGAACTAAATATCGTGTAGTAGTTGACCCAAATGGTAACTTAAGCAACACGAACTTACCTCTTAAAGTTCAAATTCAATACTTAGATGGTAGGTATTATGATGCAAAATTAAAGAATAATGATCTAGTAACATTCTCTTACAATAACTTTGCATCATTACCTTCATGAGTTATACCTACATCAATCGGTGTTACTTTAGGTATTCTTGCAATTATGATTATCTTAGGGTTAGCAATCGGTATTCCATTGAGATCTCAAAGAAAATTACAACAAAAAGGATTCCAAACAACATTCAAGAAGGTTGATACCTTGACTGCAGCCGTTGGTTCAGTATACAAGAAGATTATTACTCAAACTGCTAACGTTAAGAAAAAACCTGCTGCTTTAGGTGCTGCTAAAGCAGGTGCTAAAAAAGATGGCGATAAACCAGCGGCTCCATCAAAACCTGCCGCTAAACCAACGGGTGCTAAACCAACTGCGCCAGCTAAACCAACTGCGCCAAAGCCAACAGTTCCAAAACCAACAGCTCCAAAACCTTCTGCTCCAAAATAACATCAATTGTTTTATTAATTTTAAAAATAATCTCCCTTCTATCAATAAGGTATTTGCTACCTCTATCAAAAAGGGGGGTTGTTTTGTACAATATTTAAATTAAGGTAATTCTTATTAAAAATAAATAATTCATTATAGTTATTAATGATAATGTTAAAAAACTTCTATAAAAAATCTTTTATCGTTTTTATTATCTTAATAATAACTGTTATTAGCTTAGCTTTCTTTAGTTTATTTAGCTTCAAATCAACAGCAGCTAATAAAATTAAGTTAAGCAACCAATCAGTTAATTTAGTAGCAAATCCGCCGACTGATCAGATAATTCAAAAACATTCATTAGATGTTGTTAGATGAAACGCTAACGCTAATTTTTCATCATCACCAACCAGTGATGGTGGACTTTTAGCGATTACAGAATCTGGAAAATTAGAGCGTATAGATAGTTTTGGTTATTTAAAGTGAGAACTAGATTTAAAAAACGTTAAAGGTTTAGCAGAAGTGGATGATAATAACAATTTGGTATATGACAATAACCAAATTGTTATCAGATCAAGAGAGTTACGCTTTGTTAACAGCATTAACCGTAAGGTGATCTCTGAAGCTGTTCAATCTAAAGAAGATCCTCATCTTTATTATCTTTTAGCAGTAAGTGATCAAACGATAAATAATGATTTAAAAAATGATTTATACAGCTTTCAAGAATTATCAACCGATATAACATCACAAGGATTAATCTTAAAAGTAAGAGAAGATCCTAATCGAGTAAACGATCCGGTTGGTGTTGTGGATTATGCTAATATTTCACCAACAGATTTAATTCAAAACTACCCAAATAGTTGAAAAACAGATACATTATCACTATATGGACCAAGCGGAAGTTTTCGTAAAGAAGACCACCCTTCTTGGTTTGGTAACAACTCAAATTTTATTTCATTACCTTGGTTACAATATATAACCAACTTATCAAATATCTACGAATATAAAGATAATGTCTTTATATTTGGTGGTAATGGTAATTGAATCAACAACCAAGAAAGAAATCGAAACCAAGCAAGTAAGTACTTATCAATGGGAGTTTTTCGGGTTCAATTTAATAAGAGTTACAAGATTAGAGCAACAGTAACAGGTTATCCTTATGCTTATTTATTAAGTTCATTAACTTCAAATGATCCAGATACGCAAAGGTTATTATTAGGTCAAAATAGTAATTATACTTTGGTACCTAGAATTGCTTTAGGTGGTGTTAAACAAGGTTTGGGCGATAATAAGAATTATGTTTTCTTATTTGGAAGTATAACCACAGGATTAAGTGCTAGTGATAATCCTAACCAAGTTGTTTTAGATGCACCTAACTATTCAGATAGCGAATTAGATAGTCTTAATAAATTAACCTCAACACCACTTAGTGCTAATAATGCAGCTAAAAACTCAGTTGGGCCTAGAGCGTTAATTGGGTTATTCTTTAATTTGGATGATTTAATTAGCTTGCCGAATTTAATTGATCAAGCTAATATTAATAGCACATATTATCTAAACCAAAACTCATATAGTTTTAGATTGATAGCTCCATGAACAACAACAAACGCACAACCTAATATTAATGCGTTAAATGTTTCAGGTAACAATAAGTCGATTACAGGTACCTTATATAATTTAACGATTCGACACAGGTTTAATGAAAATGATGTTGGCGGATTAATTGATATCGATGATAAAAGTTATGGCGTGGCAGTAGGTCCTTATATCTTAAGAATCTTTTCGCCAGCTCTAACTGGACCGATTTCCAACCAACAGAATTGGTTGTATCGATTATCTAACACTGACTTTATTAACTATGACATCAATAGCCCATTAAACTTTAATCCAATTTTTAACTTTAAGGATTTTAGAGGAATTGGTGTTGTTAACGCGAATAAGAATTATCTTTTTAGTTTATTTGCGCCAAGTTCATTAATTACCACAACACCAAAGTTGTACTATACAACTTTTAGCGACCAACTAAATAGCAACGTTAATTTTAATGTTACAACAATCAATCGTTCGAATGGATTGTTGCAATTTAATAATCATAACGGTTTGTCATTACAGAATAGTGATTTCTCATACAATATCTATTCAATAAATAATGACAACCTTCAAGATAACGGCATTATTAATCCAATTGAGCAGCGAGTTAAGTTTTTAGGAAGTGGGCAATTTAATCCAACTAGTCATTTAAATTTAATCAATACCAATTTAATCGATCTATTTGAAATAGAAAATAATCAAACAATTTTAAAACCAGATAAGATTAAGTCGATATATAAGTATTTCTCATCGAATGATGATAATCAAAATTATCAATTAAAACTTAAGGTAATTGATTTGAATTACGAAAAATCTAGCTTTAGGTTAGTTCCTTATGTTTTTAGTAATTTAACCAATGATTACCAGATCGTTCCTGATCATAGTAATGGATTAACTACGGACAGCAGCTTTGCTAGTTTTAAGAAATCAATCGGTATTGATTCGATTTATCTTTATGTGGGAATTGGCGTCCCAATATTAATCTTAATTATTGGGATCGGAATCATGACCTTAGTGGGAATGGCGTTAATGAGAGAACGTAAGCGCTTAATCAGGTCATTTAGAACAAACAACTTGAAAGTTGATAGCTTGGTCTTATCGATCGGTTCGGTCTTTAAATCGTTAATCCATTCTTCAAAACGGTTTAAACGATTGTTATCCAAAGACAAAAATGAAGTTGAACAAAAACAGATGATGCAAAAACCTTTAAATAAAACAACTACAATTAGTGATAATAAGATAGGAGATAAATCTAACCAATCATTTAGTCAACCTAAAAATGAAACCAATCGGGTTAACTTTTCAAAGATACGAGAATACAAAGCTAAAACCAAGATGGTTAGTGTAGATGAATAACTAATATAGCAATGATCTTAAAGCAATTTGCAACCACTAAGATAACTCATATAATTAAGATTATTTTAAGTCTTATCTTAGCTTTGTTTTTGCTTCTAGGTCTATATAGATCTATTGATCATCACAATCCAGCAAATAACCAATCAACTTCATTAACTAACCAAGCTCAATTAGTTGCTGATAATAACAACGATTATCAACAACTAAAAACTAATAACAATCATTACGTAACCAATAGTAAAAATGATTATTTTGTACTAACAAAAACGGGTGTGGTTAAGATGGATGTGTTTGGTAATGTTTATTATAATTACAACTTTGCAAACACATTTATTAACTACCAAACTGTTGATTTTGTAGCTGATACACTAAGGCAAGATTTTTATTATTTATTAATCAAAAATCCTATTGTTAATATTAGTGGAACTAGTTTAACTACATTAACAGTAAGTTCACCCGCTTATGTATTACAACTAAAAGATGAAAACAACACGTTAAATATTGTTAAAACTTACCAATTAAGTACTTATCGGTTCTCTAGAGATATTGCAACTTTATACAGTCGCATTGGGTTTGAGCAAAACCAAACTAACAATACGTTATTAGGTTTACTCGACAAACCTAGTAACAGTTCGTTGTTAAATAATATTACCTACTTTTATTACAACTCAATTAGTAGGTTAGTATTCATTAATAACCGTTTGGGTGTTTTTGGTAATAATGAAAACCTATCATTATGGTTTTATTTGTTTGATATTAATCAAGCAAATGATTTTAATCTTAATAACGAACTAAATTTAGTTACAATCTTTCCGCAACTATATGGGCTTACTGATTTAAATTGATCAATAAACAATTTAAATAATGCCAACCACGCTGCTAGCGCGCAGTTTGTAATAAACAACATTCGGTTATACAGTCCTGCTTATTTTGTGGCTGGAGTGAATGTTGTTAAGCAAAATCTGGTTAATAATGAAGGATTATTAAGTTCCCAACAAACAGCAACATACTCATTGCATTTGGGGTTGATTCCAGTACCAATAAGTCGGATTACTAATAACAATCAGTTTGGTTATAAAGTTAGTTCGAACTTCTATAATAGTGATAATCCCAATTATTCTAACCTATTTGTTAGTGGTGTAATTAGTCAAACTAAGGTTGCACAGATTACTAACAACATTAATATCATTAGCCAGTTCTTTAGCGCTTCAAATACGATCAGATTAGATACAACCAGAATTAATGCTAATAGTCAGTTTGCTTATCACTATTCTGTTCTAGAAGATAATTCTAATCATGTGGTTAATAATTATCCCAATTTAGTAGGGATTTTAATTATTAAATCTGAGATCATTGGGTTCGTGTTTGCGCCTGATAGTTATAATCTGATCTCCCAACGAGTTTATCCTTTAATTCGAGATGACGTTCAGATGTCAGGGTTTGATCTCTTAACTGGTATTCAGATTAGAGATTCAAAATGGTGGTTAAGCTTTTTTGATCCAAAGCAATCAATTAGTTGGATTAATCAGATTAATCCAAGTATTAGCCAGATTAATAATGGTGCATTAGCAATTAATTACACCAAAATCTACCAATCAAATAAACAAGGATTAATTTTCTTAAACTTAGTTTTAAGTGATCAAGCATTTTATAGTTTCATCTCAAATAGTAGTAGTATTAAACTTAATTTAATCTATCGCGATCGATTAACTAACCAGTTTAAAGAAGCTAGCTTTTTTGAAAACGGGATCCCAAGTTTTGATAATATCCCTAATTCAAATGGAACTAAATTATGGGGAATTATTAAATTTAAACCAGATTCATATTTAGTTGATCGAAATCTTAATACAATGAGTGCTAATAGTTTAAGCAATAATAATTTATTGCTTAAAAAATTATATGAATACACTCCTGGTGAGATTGATTGATCACCAAGAGTGATAGCTCAAGCACTTGATAATCAAACACTAAGATTAAAAGTTCAGTTTCCCTATTTTGATGGGAATTATTATTCTGCTGATCAAAGACTTATCAACCTAGCATTCCCATCAATCACCTATGATAAATTAGATGCTTATCCGGTATATTTCCTTCCCACGGTAGTTATCTCAGCGGTTGTAATCTTAATTTTAATCATCTTATTTATCTTCTTGATTGTAGTGCAAATCTTAAAGACTAAAAAAGTCTCATTAGATTTATTTAGGAATGCTAATCGTAAAGTTGATAAACTAAACGATTCGGTGAACATAATCTATCAAAAGATTGAAACCCAACTATATAGTCCGCATTCAGATCATAAACGAATGGGTAATAAATTACCAAACAACCAAACGGTAAGAATAAACCAGCCACCAAACACTCCATTTGCTAATCCAACGATGCGTATTCAGCCAACAACATCATTTGGTCAAGCTAATGGGTTTAACAACACCCAACGTTATTATGGGCCTTATGTAAACCCAGCGCGATTCCGTGGTCAAAATCCAACTGGTTTTGTTTCAAAAAACCCAAGACCACCATTTAACGATTCACGTAATGCTAATACTAGAGGTGGTTATTCAAGCAATCAAACAAGAACAACACCAACTCAACAATTCGGATTTCCCGATTCAAATAAATAACCTAATAGCAACTAAGCAATGAAGTAAATGTTAATTTACTTCTTTTTTTTTATAATTATTAAAACTGTTAAGTTTTATTTGATTTAAGAATAATGAGTAATAAACAGATAACCGCTGTAAGAGGAACAATTGACTGATTTGATGATGAGATGATTTTATTTAACGCGATCATAAATAAAATCATCAAGATATCAGATCATTATACTTATCAAAGAATTAAAACTCCCGTGTTTGAACATGCAGAGTTGTTTAGTCGTAACCTTGAGCACTCTGACATCGTTAAGAAAGAGTTATACCAATTTGACGATCTTTCCAAACGTAAATTAGCGCTACGACCAGAAGGTACAGCGAGTGTGATTCGTGCAGTTAACCAACACAAATTATTAGATCAAAAACCACTACCGTTAAAGTTGTATTATCTTGAACCGATGTTTCGATATGAACGCCCTCAAAAAGGTAGGATGCGACAGTTTTATCAATACGGGATTGAGTTAGTGGGCGAACTTGATCGTTTTGATTATTTGCAAACAATTTTGTTTGCAAAAAAGATCTTGGATAGCTTTAAATTTAATTGTGTTTTAAATATCAACTGATTGGGGAACTTTGATTCTAGAAAAAAATGAGTTGATCATTTAAACGAATATTTTATCAAGTACCAGGATCAATTAACCGAGTTGTCAATCTCACGTTTGAACTCTTATGGTGTGTTAAGGATCCTTGATGATAAGATCGAAATTACCAAAGATTTTGTTAAGAACGCACCAACAATAGATCAGTTTATTTCAGATGAAGAAAAAGTTCAGTTCAAACAATTCTTAAACCAACTTGATAGTTTAGGACTAAATTATCAAGTTAACCCAACACTTGTTAGAGGATTAGATTATTATTCTGAATTAGTTTTTGAGTTTATCTTAGCCAATAACGACCAAGCTCAAAGTACATTAATTGGTGGTGGTTGTTATCAAAACTTAATTAAGGAATTAACTAATAAAGAACTTAAAGCAATCGGTTTTGCTTTAAGTATCGAACGATTTATCGCTTATCTTGATGATGATCTTAAACAATCATTAATCTCATCAAATCAAAAAGATAAATACTTGTTAATTAATTTAACTAAAGATAAAGAAATAGATGCAATTAAATTATCCGAACAACTAATTAATCATCATTACAACGTTTATTACCATAATAAATTAACTAAACTTGATAAAGCAATCAAGTATGCTCTTCGAGCAAACTTTAATCATCTCATTATTATGGGTAATGACGAATGAGATAATGAAACAATCACAATCAAAAATTTAAACAATCAAACCCAACAAACAATTAAGCGAAAGGATTTTATTAAATAATTATGTACCAAACATTAGATTTCACCAACCGTAAAGCTATTATTGAACTAAAAAATGATCAGTTACTCAACCAACAAGTGATGATTGTTGGTTGAGTAAAAAACATTCGTAAGTTGGGTAATTTCAACTTCATTGAACTAGCTGATAAATCAGGTTTAATCCAACTACTAGATAAGAACAATGAATATAGTAGTTTATCAAGAGAAGATCTAGTTTTAATTGAAGGTAACCTTCAATTAAAAAAAGTAGCTAATCCTAATTTAGAGTTGGGTGATCGAGAGGTGTTGATTAACAAACTTACAACAATCTCAAAATCTAAGACGCCACCATTTATTATTGAAGATATTACTGATGCGCTTGAAGATGTTAGGTTAAAATACCGATATTTAGATCTAAGAAGACCGGTGTTGCAAAAAAATATGAAGTTTCGTTCAGATTTTTTCTTGGTGGTGAGAAACTTTTTAGCTAAACACGGTTTTACTGAGATCGAAACACCAATATTATCTAAAACAACCCCTGAAGGTGCACGCGATTATGTGGTCCCTTCACGTGTAGGCCCTAATATGTTTTATGCGCTTCCCCAATCAGCGCAGATTTACAAACAACTATTAATGATCAGTGGTTTTGAGCGATATTTCCAAATCTCAAGATGTTTTAGAGATGAAGACTTAAGAAAAGATCGTCAACCCGAACACGTTCAGATTGATATGGAAGTTTCATTCATGTCAAAAGAACAGTTCTTTGATCTGATTGAAAAGATGTTTATCCATCTTTTTGATCAACTAATGAAAATTAAGATTGAACCTAACTTCTTACGCATGAAATATGATGATGCGATGAATCGTTATGGAACAGATAAACCAGATCTAAGGTTTGGTTGTGAATTGATCGATGTAAGCTTGGTGTTTGTCAACCACGACTTTGTTGTGTTTAAACAATTTGCATCTAAAAACCGCTTGAAAGCAATCGTTTTAGATGAAATAATGATTTCATCTAAAGAACATAAGGTGTTAGAAAAATATGCTAAGGATAATTATGCTAAAGCCTTAAGTTGGTTTAGTTATGAAAATAACAAAATAGTTGATGGATCAATCAAACGTTTTATCACCGTTGATGATCTTAAAAAATTAGGATTATCAAACAAGAAGGGAACGATCTTTTTTGTTGGTGATGATGATCTTAATGTAATTAATAAATCATTGGGTGCGGTAAGAAGCCAACTTAATGAGATTTATCAGTTAGCAAACGAAGATGAATACAAATTCTTATGGATCGTTGATTGACCATTATATGAATGGGATGATAAGACCAACTCTTACCAATCAGCGCATAACTTGTTTACAGCACCTGATGAAAGATATTTAAAAACATTTAATCAAGATAAAGCTAACGCCAAAGCTGCTTCATATGATTTGGTGTTAAATGGTTTTGAACTAGGTAGTGGAGCAATCCGAATTACAGATCCATCACTTCAAAAAGAAGTGATGAACTCATTAGGGTTATCAGAAGCTGAAGTTAATGACAAGTTTGATTTCTTATTAGATGCTTATCACTATGGAGCTCCCCAACACTGTGGAATTGGGATCGGTTCAGATCGTTTGTTAATGATCTTAACCAAGTCGAAATCAATTCGTGATGTAATCGCTTTTCCTAAGAATAACCAAGGGTTTGATCTGATGAACAATTCACCTTCTGAAGTAATCAACGAACAATTCTTAAATGAACTTTATTTAAAAGTTAAAGACAATAAATAACAATCAATAATGGATTTTCAATCAGTTAATACCCGCTTAGAAGATTTCAAACAAATCTTAATTAAAAACAATTATTCTGAAGCAAGTATCAAGAAGTTTATCTCAGCTTTTGAGTTTGCTAAATTCTGACACGGTGAACAGAAGCGTAAAAGTGGTGAACCTTATATTATTCATCCACTTGAAACCTCAATCAAGTTAGCCGAATGAAGAATGGATGATGATACGATCATTGCGGGATTATTACATGATTTATTAGAAGATACCAGTGTTGATAAACGTTTGATATCATCCACGTTTAATAATAATGTGCTTGATCTTGTTAAAGCTGTTACTAAGATCTCATCTGAAGCCAAGAAAAACCGTGAAGGATTATTATTACACAAAAATGAATTAGATTACACAATCCGTGTTTTTAGTTCGATCTCAAGAGACTTACGACCTATTATTATTAAGATTGCTGATAGGTTTCACAACCTATCAACGATCCAATTTTTAAAACCAGATCGACAAAAGATTATTGCTCAAGAAACATTTGACATCTACGCGCAAATTGCCGGTAGATTGGGAATGTATTGGATCAAAACGCAATTACTTGATCTAACTTTTAAGATTATTAATCCCACTGCATTTGATGATACATTATCACTAATCAACGAGCACAAACTTAACAATTCATTAAAATGAATTAGTTTCGAACAACAAATTAAAAAGATCTTAGATGGTAACCATCTAAATTATGAACTTACTTCAAGAATCAAAAGCGTTTATTCGACTTATCAAAAATTAAATTACCGTCATGATAGTCAAAATGTTAAAAATATTCACGACATTTACGCACTAAGAATTATCGTTGAAAACGAATTTGATGTTTATCAAGTTTTAGGGCTTGTGCATTTAAACTTCAAATACATTCCAAGATTATTTAAAGATTATATCTGTGCTCCTAAAAATAATCTATACCAATCAATTCATACTACTGTATTAGTTGATGGAACACTTATTGAAGTGCAAATTCGAACCAAAAATATGGATCGCAATTCCAATTTAGGACTAGCATCTCACTGAGCATATAAACTCAATATTGACATCAGTGAAACTGATGAATATAAAACCGAAGTGCTTAACCGGTTTCAAGTTGATATTTTTAATGAAAAACGGGCACGTGATCTAACCTTAATCAAAGATCTTACAAAAGGATCTTTGATTGACGTATTAGTATCAAATAACAATAAGAGTTATTCGCTATCATCATCAGTTACAGCATTAGAGTTAGCTTATCGGGTTGATCCTAAGCAGTTTATCTTTCTAGATAAGATTATGTGTTCAAACGATAATATCTTATTTGATAAGTTGTTAGAAGATGGTGATGTGGTTACTTTTGAATATAGTAATGAGATCAAGATTAATGAGAGCTGGTTAAAACGAATTAAAAACCCGGCCATCAAAAAAGAGTTAATCGCAATCATTGAACAACTTAATCAGTATGAAGATTCTGAAAAAGAGTTTGTCGAAAAACTAAGAAAGTATTTCAAAAACAACCTTATCTCGTCAACAGATATCTTAAACCGAGTCAAGATCTTGGGATTTAACAGTTTGAGTGATTACATTAAATACGTTAATAAGATTAACTTTAGAGATAACGAACAATATGAGTTTTTTTCAAAAAACTTCAATTGAAAAAAGGTCTTAAAAAAACTCAAAGTACATAAAGCAAAATGGTTATTTCTTAACTCTTATTTTAAAGAGATCCCAGGGATCAATTTTGCTAGTATTAAGATCAGTCGCTGCTGTTCAATCTTACCATACATTCCCTCAGCAGGTTTAATCCAAAAAAACATTCTTAATGTTCACTCGCCCAACTGCAAGAACATTAAGAAGTTAAACAATGAAAAGATTATTGCGCTTAACTGAAGCGATGAAAAACTTGAAGCACGACCAAGATTGTTTCGCAGTTATGTTAAGCTTCAAGGAGCTTGAAGCGGTAACGTGGTTAATGATATCTTGTTAATTATTATTAATAATAATGCTAAGCTATTTTCGCTTAATGTGACTAAGGATAAGAAAAACAATACGTTTATAGCAGATCTTGGGATTTATGTTCAAGATATGCGCCACCTTAATTTCATCATGGATGAAATCACATTAAAAGACATGTCTTTTAATTGAAACTTATTATAATTATTGAATGAATACTAAAAAAACTAAATATATCTTTGTTTCTGGCGGAGTCTACTCTTCAGTTGGTAAGGGTTTGATTATTGCTTCAATATCAAGTATTTTCAAGCACCAAAACTTTAGGATCAACATCTTAAAGTTAGACCCTTATCTAAATGTTGATTCGGGCACGATGTCACCTTATGAACATGGTGAGGTGTTTGTTACTTCAGATGGGGCTGAGACCGATTTAGATCTAGGTTATTACGAACGTTTTTTAGTTCAAGATCTAGACGAAAAGTCTTCAGTTACCTCTGGTAAAGTTTATTTTAGTGTTATTAATAAAGAACGCAAGGGTGAGTATTTAGGTAATACCGTTCAGTTAATTCCCCATATTACCAACGAGATTAAAAGACGGATTTATGCTGCTGCTAATGATAAATATAACCAGGTTTGTGATTTAGTTTTTTGTGAAATCGGGGGCACGATTGGGGATTTAGAATCGCTTCCATTTATTGAAGCGATTAAACAAATCGTGCGCGAAAATGATAAGCACGACACGGCATTTATCCATGTCGTGCCAATCATTAGTTTATCTAATAGCGAACAAAAGACCAAGCCACTTCAACACTCACTAAAAGAGTTAAATAACTTGGGAATTAATCCCGATTTTTTAGTTGTTAGATCTAAAAACGAATTAGATCTAACAACTAAGTTAAAGATTGCTGGAGCAACCTATCTTGATAAAGACAATATCTTTAACTCGATTGATCTAGATAATACTTATTATTTACCGCAATATTTATATAACCAACAAGTTCATGATAAGATTGCTAACAAGTTACAACTAAGAATCAATCCTGATATTAAACTAGATGCATGAAATGATCTAGTTAATAAAATTAACAATAAAGATAATATCGTTAAAAAGATCGGGATTATTGGTAAATATACCCAATTCAAAGATGCTTATATCTCATTAATTGAGTCAATCAATTTAGCGGGGTATCATAATAACGTTAGATTAGAGTTAGATTGGATTGAATCATCATTATATGATCAAGCTAATTTAGAAGAAGTAGTTAATAAGATTAAACAATATGATGGAGTGATCGTTCCTGGTGGGTTTGGTTCGCGTGGGGTTGAAGGTAAGATCAAGTTTATCCAAGCTGCTAGAATCAACAAGATTCCGTTTTTAGGAATCTGTCTTGGGATGCAACTAGCATGTGTTGAATATGCGCGCAACGTCTTGGGTTTAGATAAAGCGAATTCAAGTGAGTTTGATAAAAACACCCCTTATCCGATCTTTAAGTTGATGAACCAAGAAGGTGATAACTTTGGTGGAAGTTTAAGATTGGGTGATTATTTAATTAATTTAAAAGAACAAACGTTAATTAAATCAATTTACCAACAAGATTGAATCAAGCGCAGACACCGTCACCGTTATGAATTTAATAATGATTATATTGATAGATTTAATGATGGAGAATTCATCATTTCTGGGGTATACCAACAAGAGAATTTGGTTGAAACGATTGAATTAAAAAACCACCCATTTTTTGTGGGTTGTCAATACCACCCCGAATTTTCATCTAAGATAACAGCGTCTGAAGCCTTGTTTGATTCATTAGTTAAAAAAATCAAAATGTTATAATTTACCAGTTATGAAAGTAAGTTTTGACTATCTATTAAAAAGCTTTATCATTTTTATATTATTAGTACTATCAATCGTTGGAATTACGTTTGGTAGTATCCAAACGGCTAAGTTATCACCTCAAGGACGTTTTTATAATGGCGATATTAATACCACGATCTATTTTTCACCATTTGAGATGAAAACTGACCAAAATCAAAATGATACAGTTCAACGCAATCAAACATTTGATTTTAGTCAACCGCGTAATGTTGATGATACCCAGTTAATTCCCCAACAAGCTTTTACTAATTTAGCTAATAGCTATAGTCAAAAACTGTTTGCATTAGGGTTTTCTGAAATTAATGTTGCTTTTAAAAACAACGTTCCCCTACCAACTAATAGTCACGTTGATAGTTCTTGATTAAATAGTAATAAAACCTTACCAGCATTGGTAATTTCGGCTAATAAAACCTTAGATAAAAGTCCAAACGAACGTCAAAGAATCTTTGACGAACGTTTAAAAAGAACGATTCAAACTACGCTTAACAATCAATATAACCTAACTTTAGAAACTACTGATGGTTATGTGTTGTTAGATAATAGTGAGATTATTAAAAATTCAATTCGAGTGATCCAGCCAAGTGCAGCTAGTGCTAACTCTGGAGTTACTTTTGAAGTTAAATTAAAAAATAATCAGAAGTTTGCAGCAAACTCTGATAATAGTAATCAGGTATTAGATTATTTCGTAAATCTAATCCCTAGAAATTCAGATTATTTCACATCAAACGGTCAAGGTAGTGTTGAAGATATTAAGAACAGATTGTTCGTATCAAACAACACCACTGATGTATTAGGTAATAGAAACCTAGTTTTATGAAACGATAAAATTGGCGCATTAAATTACGTAAGAGGTATCTTTAATGTTGTACAAAACTCAAATCAATGGTTTGCTCTAAGTAATACCGAACAAGCATTATGAAACTTCTTACATGCAACTGGTGGGTATGAACCAAGTGCTAATGTTAAGAACTTAGTAGCGCCATTTAAATCAGCACAAGATATCCAACTAAATGATCTTTATTATATTTATGCTGAACCTAAAGCTTATGTAGCAGCTGCTGCTGATGCTAAAGATAAACCCGAAGAGATAACAACACCTCAAGGTTCAAGAAACCCAAGAAGTTCAACACCAACTGATTTTAGTGGTCTGTTTGCTCCGTTTATCTTATATGAATTAAGAACAACTAATGTTGATGGATCGGAATCTCAATTATTAAATAATCTATTCCCAACTAACATCACCATTAACAATAATGGTGATGGGGTATTAAGCTTAACTGAAAGATTGAATCCATCTGCTACTTATGCAACGATTAATTTTAACCAAGCTAATAGTTTAGCTACATTAATCAGACAAAGTAGTGCTAATAACAAGTTCTATGTTGTTGAAAATAGTTCAACAATTAACCAACCATTAATCAAACAAACGTTTACAAACCTTAACCAATATCAATCGGGTTTTTTAGCGGTAGGAATTATCTTATTGGTATTAGCATTGATCATGATTGCTGGATTTAAGGTTCAAGGATTCTTTGGGATCTTTGGTTTGATCTTATCAGCAGTACTAACCTTTTTAATCTATTCAAAATTCAACGCGTTTGTTGACATGTTTAGTTTAACTGGATTAATCGGGGTGATTATCTTTAACTTCTTAGTGCAGTTGTTTATGAACCTAAATTTCAAGCGCAACGTAAGTAATAAGATTTCGTTGCTCGAGTCGTGGAGGTCAACCCATAATAAGACGTTCTTAAAAGCGGTTGATCTGTATCTGATTCAGTTAGTAATTGGGTTGTTCATGTCGTTTATTTCTAAATACGAATCGCAATCAATCGGAATCTTGTTAATCATCTCAAGCTTGATCGGATTCTTTATTAACTATGGGTTGACGGTATTATTAGTTAAGGTGTTCAATTCTATTAATAATTTTTCGCCAAAACTATATCTGTACAAACATACTTACAAGAACTTAAGTATGATCTCTGGTAACCTATCAAAAGATGCGATGGCGTTTAATGATCTTGTTGTAACAATTGACGAACAAGTTGATAAGACCTTTAGTAAAACTTACAAGTATCAAATCATGAGCAAACGCTCATTGGCTGCTTTATTACTATTCGTTGGTTTAATCGGATTGGGAATCTTTGCATTATACAACTTAAATAACCGCACCTTCTTTATTAATAGTGATAGCTTATACGATTCACTTAACACGATCTTAATTGCATTAGGATCAACCACCTTAATTGGTTTAGCTTACTTCTTATTAAGATATCAATGGATCGTGGTAATTGGTTATCTTGTTCATGCTTTAGCTAACTTTAGTGTTATCTTAGGTGTGTTGTTCTTAACTAAAACAATCGTAAGTTCGGACTATGGATATCTGTTCTTATTAATTAGCTTGTTTAGTTATATCTATTCGTTAGCCAACTTCGTGTTTGTAACAACAAACCTATACACTTATTTCAATCTAAAAGAGATCTACAAACCCGAATCAGTTAAAAAGATCGTTAATAACTCAGCAATAGCAATAATTGATCTATATCTTTATTCAACAATTATATCAACACTTGCTTATTTCATCTTCTATGGTCTAAACTATGGAGGTAGTGGATTAAATATTACTGATGATCTAAATAAACAATTAGTTTATTTTGGTGGCTTTAGCTTATTTAATATGGTGTTAATTAATATTAATGCGATCTTCTTGCTAAACCCATTAATCGGTTTATTGATGATTAAAAAATCAAACACGAACGCGATTTACTGATCAAGAGTTTCACTAAAAACCAAACAAGAAGAAAAGAACCTTGATCTAATTGATGAACAATTAGTCGAAGGAATCAACTTGCATAAACGTGCAACTATAGTTGTTTATCACGAACATAAAGAAAATAATTAAATGATATGAAAGACCAACTAATTGCTCAACTCAAAAAAACAATCATAACCGTACCAGATTTCCCTAAACCTGGTATCTTGTTTTATGATATTACCCCGATCTTATTAGATCCAATTTTATTTGATCAAGTAATTGAAGCGATGGCTCAGGTGGTAAGAAAAACTAAAGCAAACGTGATCGCTTCACCAGAATCTCGCGGATTCTTATTTGGTGTACCATTAGCCAATAAACTAAAACTACCCTTTGTTTTAGTGCGTAAAGAAAAGAAATTACCAAGAGAAACTTTTAGCGCTTCTTATGATCTTGAATATGGTAAGAATAACGTTATTGAGATTCACCAAGATGCAATCATACCTAATTCAAAGGTGATGATCGTTGATGATTTACTAGCTACTGCTGGAACTGTAGAAGCGATCGCAAAACTAGTTAAACAAGCTAAATCAGAAGTTGTTGGTTATAGTTTTTTGATCAGACTAAAAGAACTTGGCGGAATCAATAAACTTGATCAAACCAAACCTATTGATTACATCTTAGAATATTAATCTTATAAAATCTTTAAGAGATAAAAACTATTTTGATCTAATCTATAAAATAACTTACCACCCATATGGGTGGTATTTTATTCGTACAACTGATCAAAAGCTCTTATAATTAATAATTTGATATAATAATTTAATAGTTACTAAAAGATAAAATATGTTAAATCGACAATTTATTCCCAACTCGTTTTTGCAACAAGAAACTACCTTTGTTAAGAAAGCGTTCTTAAAGTCACACCTGTATGCAGGGTTGGCTTTCTTATTATCTTTTTTTGCTGCGTTGATCATAACAACTGTAGCACAAAGAACGGGTTTATCAACTTCAATTGGGTTTTTAATCGCTTCAAGTGTTAGCTTAACCGTTGGGTTTTTAATCGTAATTATCTCATCATTCTGATTAAACGTTTATCGTTCGATGAGAACTTTAGTTAGTGTTTATCTGTTTTCTTGAATCTTCTTAACTTTTGGTTTAAGTGGTGTGTTATTATCTGTTGGTCGATATGATATCCAAGGGATTAGAGGTCTTGATTTAACCCAGATTAACACCGCGTTATTAATCGTTGGTTTAGTTTATATTGTTACTTCATTCTTAGGTTATAAGATGAGTAACAGTGCGGGATTTAAATTATCTAAATTTTTATTTATCTTATTCATCATCAGCACGGTAATGATCTTATTAGTAAATATCGTGTTCATCTTTGGATTCAATCAAGGGTTGTTTAGTGTTTATTTCTTAATCATTACGATTGTAAGTTTAGTATTTTCAGTATTAGCACTAATCTTATCATCGTTTATGACTAGAAAAGTGGCTGAATCAATTCAGTTAAGTGATAATGAAAACTTAGTTACAAACTTCGTTATTTACACTTCGTTTGTCTTGTTCTTTAGATTATTTATCCTATTTATTGATATCTTAAGAATCATGGGATATCGACGATAAAAATATATTCTTATTTAAAATAAAAAATAGGAATATAATTTAAACGATTATTATTAGAATAATGAGCAACATAAAACTTACAAGAGCCCAAAAAGTGGGTATGGGATTTGGTTTCTTTTTCTTATTTCTAGTATTGCTAATTGGGTTTATTTATCTGTTCTTAGCTTTCTTATGATACGATAAGCAATACAACCCGGTGAAGTTGTATAACAACTTCTTTTCTAAGCAAGCATTAGAATGATTTAACCGCGATAATAGTTATGAATGAGGAAGTTCGACTTATCACGAGTTTGCTAGGATGTTACCTGATCCTTCAAGTGTATTTGGTAAGATTAAAAACTTCATTCCAGTTTTATATAATACTGATTCGTTTTTGGGAACACACAATAGCCCTTTAAAAGCAGGTTTTTTTGGTTATTTTATTCCCTTAGGCATTAGCTTTGTAAGTTCATTGTTAGTTAGTTTAATTTTCTATGCAATCTTCAAAGCGATCATAATCAGTTCAATTAGAAGAAAACAAAAAGCGCAAAAACTAAAACTAAAAAAAGAAGCGCAAGCTAAAAGTGCATCTCAACAACAAGAAGCAATTTATCCGAATACTTTATAAATAAAAACTACTAACGAAAAAATATCATCATTATTAATTTAAGATTAGAATAGTATGGCAAAAACAACAAAACACTTATTAACTCAAGAAGGTTTAAAGAAACTTCAAGCAGAACTAAGACTTTTAGTTGACGTTAAACGTGCTGATGTTATTAAATTAATTCAAGAAGCGCGCGAACAAGGTGACTTATCTGAAAACGCGGACTATGATTCGGCTAAAGCAACTCAAAGTGAGATCGAAAGTCGTATCGCAGAGATTAAAGATATCTTAAATCACTATGAGATTATTAAAGAAGTTGACACCAAAAACAAACGAGTTATCGTTGGTGCTAAAGTAACAATCCACGATCACTCAGATGGACAAAACTACACATACGAAATTGTTGGTCCGATTGAAAGCGATCCAGCTGATAATAAGATCTCACACGAATCTCCAGTTGCTAAAGCAATAATGGATAAAAAAGAAGGTGATTCAGCTGAAGTAATTGGGATTGAACACCCTTATAAAGTTACGGTAAAAAAGATCGTACTTTAATCAAAATTACCAAGAAAAATTCATCAGATCCATAAAGTTTAAACCTAATAAAATAAAAATCTAGATTTTATAATATTTATGTTATAATTTTATGGGTAATAACGGGTAGGTAGCGAAGTGGCTAAACGCTTCTGACTGTAAATCAGACACCTTTTGGTTTCGGCGGTTCGAATCCGTCCCTGCCCACCATTGGAATGTAGCCAAGCGGAAAGGCAATAGACTTTGACTCTATCATGCGATGGTTCGATCCCATCCATTCCAGCCATTAATGACTCACTAGCTCAGCGGTAGAGCATTTGACTTTTAATCAAAGGGTCCCGGGTTCGATCCCCGGGTGGGTCACCATTTTAGCCCAAGTGACGGAATGGTAGACGTACAGGACTTAAAATCCTGGGGTAGCGATACCGTGCCGGTTCAAGTCCGGCTTTGGGCACCATTAAGCGGGTGTAGTTCAATGGTAGAACTGCAGCCTTCCAAGCTGTTAATGTGGGTTCGATTCCCATCACCCGCTCCATTATTAAACACTAATTCTGATACTCTTAGGGGTGTCGGATTTTTTTTATTTTTGCTCTTATTTAGGGTATTTTTTAATTTTAAATAGTTTAATGAGTGTAAAATTCAACTATATTTTATACATTAGCGAAACTAATAGTTAGCACAAGCTAAACTTTTCCCACTCGTGTAAACCATTAATATCACTAGCGTAAACTTTTAGTAGAACTAGATAAACGATTACTTGAACTAGATAAACTTTTACTAAATCTAACTTCATACCTGTATTTTTGGTATTATTTGTGTTAAAATTATGTTAATTGCGAGGTGCTGTAATGTTTAATTATGCAAAGAAAATAAAAGAATATCGCGAACGTAAGTTTTTAACGCAGCAAGAGTTAGCGAAATTACTAGGTGTGACCTATGTTTCTATATGTAGATGGGAGACTGGAAAGTTCTAACCTAACATGGAAACAAAGAAGAAACTTGTAGCACTCTTTGAAGAAGCAGGAATGAAAATTGATGATTTTAGAAAAATTAGTGCTGGTATGGCAAAACAATTACAATTCAAAACAACTAAAACTGCTACATTTCGTATACCAGTAGAAGATATATTCAAGTTTGATCCTAGTGCAAAGAAAGTTGTCGATTATTTAAGCAACGCATATAGTGGATATACTTCTGAGTTTAATACAAAATTGATTAGAAGCACATCAGAGCAGCTTTTTGAACAATATTGTGAAAAAGATGATAGCGTTGATTGGGTATATAAAAATGGCGATTCAGGTCAACAATATTTTTCTGTTGTTTATCTAGATGGTTTTAACAAACAGTGGCTTTTCTATCCAGATTATATTGTGAAAAAGAAGAACGGAGATATCTGGATAATCGAGACAAAAGGTTGTGAAACAGGTGGAGTAAACCGCAATATTGATATACAGATTGAAAACAAATTTAATGCATTCAAAGAGTATGCAAACACCAAAAAAGTAAAATGGGGTTTTGTACGTGATTTAGATAATTCTTTGTATATTAATAATACTGAATTTGTTATGGATATGTCAGATGATCACTGGGAACCATTAGAAAAAATATTTAATTAATAGGAAGTTAAAATCATGGAACAAGGTGTAATTTATATATTAACTAATCCATCATTTCCTGATTATGTGAAAATAGGTTATGCGGATGATGTAACAAAAAGATTAAAAGAACTAAATAGAAGTGAATGTATACCTTTTGCATTTAGACTTTATGCGTATTATAAAGTTCAAAAAAGACTTACTGACATGAAACTTCATCAAATGATCGACAAATTAAATCCTAACTTACGTTCAATTGAGGAGTTCGATGGTAAAACTAGAAAACGTGAGTTTTATAATATGAGTGCTTCTGATGGTTATTCAATTCTCGAGACTATCGCTCAGATTAATGGTTTAGAAGGAAATCTAGTGTTAGTTGAACCAACAACTGCTGAAGTTGAGGATGAAAAAAAGGCTGAAGAAATTAGAACTAGAGCAAAACTACCACGACTCGATTGGATCATTCAGCAAGGTATTATTAATGTTGGTGATAAGATTTGTGTTATATCTCATCCTGAAAAGGTTGGGACTATAGTTGATGGTAAACACGTTAAATATGATGGAAAAATAATGACATTAAATGTTTATGGCTGTGAAATTACTGGCTGGCCTGCAGGACAAGGTTATGCATTCATTAGGCCTGTGAATAGTAACAAAACATTAAGCGTACTTAGAGAAGAAAAAATGAGAGAGTTAGGAATGATAAAATAAACAAATTATTATAATCGGAGGGGATTAATTTGAAAAAAGTGACATTTTCATCAATTTGTAATGCTTTTAAAAATCATAGTAAGAAAGACATGAGTACTATTTCGCGCTTCCTTTTAAATACAATTACTTCTATTCCTGGAGTAAAAAATAAGATTAAAAATATATATTATATATATTTTTAAAAGCAAGGAACTAATTGAATTTTTCAAAGGTGAAACTCATATTTATGAAAATATACAAAAAGCAGCAAACGATCCTTCCAATCTATTTGCTATCTCAAATAATTTTGAAGATGCTTGTGAACGACTATTAGATGATGAGGCTTATGATTTAGTATTTGAAGATATAAAAAAACTTTTAAACGAAGATGATAGTTTAAGCACAGAACATAAAGAATATTTATTAAATGAAAAAAATCATGATTTAACACGATTAGGACCAAAAGCTCTTATTTATGCTCTACAAAATAATAATTTAACTAGTGTAAAAAAACCTAAAAAAGCAAAAGTTATGAGCATTCAAGATACTCAAAAAGCAATTGTTGATTTAGTAAATAAATTACCAAAAGCAGTTAAAATTGAAATTCCAAGCGAAATTAAAATAGAAGAAATGATATATGTTACAGCAATCTTAGAGGCGTTTGCTGAAGATGCTGGAGTTGATTTAATAACAAAAGATGAACTAATTAGTAAAGCTGATTATGGGAAATATAAAAAGAAATTTGATCGATACAGAGCTGATTATTTTAAAGCAGAAGGCATTAGAGAATCATTAAAGGATGCGTCGATTGAAAAGAAACTGGGGAGTTTTACTCGATTAGAAGAAGATACATATAATGCCGTTATTGATAAAGTAGAAGATGATTATGAAACAAGCTACAAAAGAATGAATTGTGTTTTAGAACACGTTACAACCATCAGCTTAAATTCTTTATTAGAACATGTGTCAGGATGGCTTGGTAATTCTGAGAAAAAAGGTATATGCCATATTTTAGTAAATGAGAAAAGGTTATAAAAGAGGTAGCAATGGTGAGATTGAAATCGATTAAGAAGAAGCAGTTAGGACGATATACAAAAAATATCTTGATGGGCTTACTGCTAGTGCAATTGCTAAATATCTAGATGAAAATAATGTACCAAGACCTAACAAAGCTAAAAGTAAGAAATGGTTAACTACAACAATAAATAGCATCCTTTCAAACGAAAAGTATAAAGGTGATGCATTACTTCAAAAAACATTTACTGTTGATTTTTTGATGCACAAAACAAAGAAGAATAATGGCGAAATTCCACAATATTATGTTCATGATTCACATCCTGCAATAATAACTAAAGAAGATTGGGATTTAGTGCAAATTGAAATGAAAAGACGTAAGAAAATAGGAAGAAGTTATCAGAGTTCAAATTCCTGTTTTTCTTCAAAATTAATATGTGCTGATTGCGGGAAATTCTATGGTAAAAAAGTATGGCATTCAACTGATGTGGGTAAAAAATATATTTGGCAGTGTAATGCTAAGTTTAGCAAAAGGAAAGAACATAAATGCCAAACTCCATCACTAAATGAGGAATATATTAAGTCGATGCTTGTAAAAGCATATCACGAATTTATAAAGAAAAAAGATATATATACAAGACTTACTTTTAACTAAAATTGTATTATGCAATCATGAAAATTTAGATAAAGCAATTTTAGATAAACAGACAGAGATGGATAAAATTGCATCTAAGGTTCATAACCTTGTAAAATCGAATGCAACTACTCCTCAAGACCAAGTAATGTATTACAAACAATATGAAGAATTAGAAGAATCTTATAATAAAGTTAAACAAAAATATGATGCCCTTTTGGAAGAAAAAGAAGATAAGAATATTAAGGCAAGAGGTATAGACTTATTCATAAATAGCCTTCAAGACTTAAATATTGATGTCATAGAATTTGATGAGGAAATGTGGAATTTGCTTATAGATAACATGTTGGTTGAAAAAGATAAATCGATGTTATTTAGGTTTAAAAGCGGAATAGAAATTAAAGTTGAAGCTGGTAAATAAAAATCCTAGCTTTTTAAATGGAACTAAATTGTAGGGGTGTCGTTCTTATTAGGGGTGTCGCATTTTTAATTAAGGGTGTCGCTTTTAAACTCTAGGGGTGTCGCACTAAAATAACAAAAACGACACCTTTTATCGTTAGGGTGTCGAAAGTATCAAAATATGTGTTTAGTGCCATTATTGAATCATTTTAATCCTATTTTCTATTTACCTAAAACAATTCAATAATTCATATTCCTAATATTCAGCAATCAGCACTCAGACGATGTGCTGTTTTTTATTTCTATATAAAAATTCACTATTTTAAAAAATTAGATATTTTTAAAACAATTGTGCAAAAGAATTAGTAAATAATCCTTTCACCCACATTTAGCTTAACTAAAACACTTTAAAATTTATCTTATTTTTAAAATAATATAATGACATCAAGATAAGAACGATATGTTTGCAACTTAACTTTTATTTGTTTGTAAACAATATGAAAAAGAAACATCGATTGAAGTGATGGTCTACATTAATTGTAGGTATGGTTGGCGTATTGCCATTAGTTTCTTCATGTACTAAAATAATTAAAACTGAAGAAGTTATATCAAATAATACCGATTCAGAATCAAACAACAATACACTTGATTCAGATAATAATAGCAGACCATCTAGTTCGGTAAATAATAACCAATCTCCAACCGTTCAGCCGTTTCAACCATCACAAAATCCGCAACGTCCATCCCAACCAAATCAATCATCAACACCAACTAATCCTGGACATGTTGATACAAATGATGAGGTAGATCAACCAGAAGAAGATCCAAATGCAACTACATTTAATTCATTAACAGAGATTAATGATTATTATTCAGCTTATCCAGATCTAGTTAAATATCATGATAGTTCGTTTCCTATTGATACGCAATCTCAGATAATTAGAGATATTTACCATAACCTATTTGATCGTAGTTTTGGTTTTATAACTGAATATGAGCAAGGTGCTAACTCAGGGGGTACTTTGTGATTATTAGACTATAAGAAAATTGGTAATCCTTCTGAAGCTAAGTATAAGTTGTTTTTTGGAACAAATTATCACGTAGCTGTAGATTTATATCGTGACGATGATCAAGATATTTATAAGCAAACAAAAAGAGTAAATAGTAACCCATTAAAAACTAGTGCTATTACTTTTGATGTTAGTAGGGATAATAATAAAAATGTTAGAGATGTTGTAACTCGAACCAAATATAAATATAAATATGCAAGAAGGTTCTTTAAAGCAGATAAAGGTTTTAAGATCGTTTTCTTAGGGCAAAACTACATGACACAAGATGCTCAACCTTATGGGAATGGGCGAAATTTTTATAGTGACTTTGCTGTTTTAGAGCTTGATGTTGATCTTAATGCTGCTATTCCAGCAAATGAAGTAGTTTATCGCAGTCCTACTGATGATACTAATCGAGCAGCAGTTCAAGCTCAGGAAAAACGACAAGCTGACATAGAATGAAAATTAATTACTGAACATATCAAGAATGCAATCGCTGCTGTTGATCGATCAATTCAAAAGTTTGTTAACAAACCAAAAAATGAATTGTGATTAACTGATGGAAGTATTCCTTATGCAACAGTTAATTATCAAACATTAAGATATCTTAAAGAAAAGTATCTTTTAGATCCTGATGGTGAACAAAACTATGTCACACCAATTACAGAACCAACGTTAGCAATAAAAAACTCAACTAGATTAACAGAGTTAAGTAATGATATTAAAAAATACATCGGAGAAGTAAATTACAATAATCAGTCTCAATTCTTTGATGCTGGTTTCCCTTATTTTGTAAACAGGCAAGTTACTGAAACGTCAACTAATTTACCTACATATACATATCCGTCTACAATTGGTGAATTACCACAAAGATATCCAGTTGCTTCACGTAAATTTATTTTAGTAAATACCGACTATAACGGTAATGTTATTGCCGATCATGGGACAACATTTAATGAAGAGCAACGTTCTACTTATTACGGTGTTGTTTATGAACAACCAAGTATTGTTCAACCAATTGGTGGGATTAGTGGATCGTTAACGATCAACGAACAAGGATTACCAATCGGTTTATTATTTGGTGATAAACCATTAACACCAGTTCTTGATGATAATAATCGTTGGATCAACAGTTATATGATTTTATATGCGCCTTTTGTGCAAAACGTTCAGTATACGACAATCAATTCAAAGAACGAAAGAATTACGATCTATCCATATAACCTAATCGATGGAACTGATAAAACCAAATACCCAAAGCAAGTACATTCTTATCGAGAACGATTAATTGCTTTATATGGGCCAAATTACACAACTGCTTTGTTTCCCAATCCGAAATAATTAGGTTATTATCTCAAGAAAAAAATAAGCAGAAAATCTGCTTATTTTTTTAAGACAAGAGCAATTTAGTTAGATAGCAAAATACATTTTTTTCTTGATATTTTGCAAAAAATAATCTATCCAAAGATTTGTTTGCACAAAATATATCGATTAATAAGTAGTTTTATACGTTTTTTTAGTATTTTTAATATAATTTTTTTATGTCTAAAAAAGCATTTAATGATCGCACATTTGCCTTATTAACGATAAACTATATTGTTGGTTTTGGTTTTATTGCTACAATTGTTGATATTGTTAAAATTGGTTACTGAGCGATTCCGATCTTATTTTTAACTTCATTTATTGCCACTGCAACAGCGTTTGCATTTTCAAGATTAATTAGTGCATTCCCTAATGAAACAGGTGGTTCAATTTCTTATGCAAAGAAAACTAATTTGAAGTTTTTAACCTGTTTTACTGGTTTTAACCAGTATATTAAAGCACCGCTATTTGCAGCTACTGGGCCGTTGTTTTTAGTTAATATTGCTAGGGTATTGACTGATAACGAAACAACGTTATGGATTGTTAGAGCAGTTTCGATTGCTTTTTATATCTGTTTAGTTTTACTTGTAACCTTACAAGTAAAAGTATCAAAGTGGTTTATCTTTTCAACTGCTATTATTAAGTGGATCTGCTTAATTTTTGGTTTTATCGGTTTAATCGTTTTAGTATCTAAAAATAGTTCTAATATTGTTCAGAACTTTAATAATGTCAAGAATGTTAATGCTTATTTAATCTTCTCGTCAATTATTACGTTCATGTTTGCCTTTGGTGGGGTGGAAACTGTTCCTAATATTGCTAACAGTGTTAAGTTTAATAAGTTTTCTAAAGCATTAATTATCTCCATCCTATTAATTATTGGTTTATATACTATAGGTTATATTTTATTTTTAAACCTAGACTTAAACTTGATTAGTGGTGGTTTTATTGATGTTTATAGGCGGGTATTACAAACTTTTGGAATAGTAATGTTCTTAACTTACTTATTGTTTTTTAACATTTCAAGTACGATGACAAGTACATTGACTAACCCTAAAGTGTTAGTATCAGCATCTCAAATTGGTTTTGTTCCAGCTTTTTTATCTAGAACAAACCGCTTTAACCAACACCGTAATGCGATTATTACTCATGTAATTTTAATCATCATTTCGATGTTTATCTTTACACTGTTGCCGTTATTTGTAAAAAGTTTAAATCGAAACTTTTTTACGAGTGTAATTAATATGGGTACGATCGCGTTTTTATTCCAATACGTATTGTCGTTTATTACGATCTTTGTGTTGGTAATTCAAAAGAAAATGACTAATATTCGTTGATATGAACTATTAGCGTACGGGCTTTCTGTGTTGTTTATTATTGTGCCTAGTTTTATCTACTTATTCCCGTTCCTAGTTGGACAAGCCTGAACGGTTGAAAACACAATTGTAATTAGCACATATGCAATCTTATTTGTTATATTCTTATCTTATTTCTTTTATGCTAAAAGTAAAAACAAGATAAATCTTAATACAAAAATTGAAGAAGAAGACGACAAAGAACCGACTAAAGCAGATGATAAAGAATTAATTCCTAAAGTGAATAGTTTATCTGATCAACAATTAAATGAAAATAAAGGTACGGTTTAGTACCTTTATTTTTTCTTATTGTGTTAGTAAAAGTTCTATTTTTAGGGATTATTTATTTTTTTGATCAGAAATTATATGACTAATTTTTATGATAAAATTAAATATCCTTAAAAAATAGGAGAAAACAATATGCAAAAAAATGTAAAAGATTTATTAACTCTACAAGCTTCATTACTTGTATTTGGAAACAAAGTTAGAAACTTCCACTGAAATATGAAAGGACACGATTTTTTCCCAATGCATGAAGAGTTAGGTAAACTTTACGAAGAAGGTGCTGATAAAGTCGATTTAGTTGCAGAAAAAATCGTAATGTTAGATGGTGCTGCTCTTGGCAGTTTTAAAGAAGCGTTAGAACACTCTATGCTTAAAGAAGTAAGCGGAAAACCAGTTACATCTAAAGATGCTTTTAAAGTTTTAAAAGAAGATATTAAAACATTATTAAACTTTGTTGGTAATATGCAAGAAATCTCTTATCGTGTACAACCAACTTTAGATGAAGTTGTATTATTCTTAGATTTATATCTATGGAAGATTACAAAATCTTTAGAATAATTAGTTAAAAGAAGAACAATAAAAAAAATCTTGTATTCGCACACAAGATTTTTTTTTATTGTTGATTATGTTTATTGACACAAAAAAACCCACTCGAAAGGAATTCGAATGGGTTAAGATAGATTGATTTATTTGTTATTAATGAATTTATATAGCACGACCCTTCAACGAGTTAT
>NZ_KI912417.1:0-4196 GCF_000518305.1 Mycoplasma imitans ATCC 51306 | reverse complement strand
CTCGAAAGGAATTCGAATGGGTTAAGATAGATTGATTTATTTGTTATTAATGAATTTATATAGCACGACCCTTCAACGAGTTATACGTAAATATTATAAATGATATTTTTTAATATGTAAATATTTTTATAAATTTTTTTTTATTACTTATTAATAAATTAATAATTACTTATTAGAATCTTTAATAAGTATTGTTATAAGTGCTAATAACGTTTAAGAAATTAATGTCGTTAATTAAGTAAGGAAAATAAACAAAACCACTAGTAAAGTAAAGATCGTTCTTTTGTTGTTCTGTTAATTGTTTATCTTGTTTAATTAATTTAATTATCTTATTGCGGATCAGATGAATGTAGTAAATGATCAAGCCAATAAATAAAACTAGTAAAACTACCCCAGGATCTAGCAAGTTCATAGCTAAGATTTTGGTAGTTCGTTCAGTTGTTTCTTTTCATTGTAAGAAATACAGCACACCAAATGCGGTCATTAGTATTCCAAAAAAGAAAGTAATGTAAACAAAAAAAGATATTACAAGACGAATGATTGCTAGTTTTTTAAGTTGTTGATAATTTTGCATTATTAATTGTTGGTTAATAAACTATTGATATTTAGTTCATATTATTAAGCTAAATATATTTTTAGCCTAAATTATAAAAGAAAACAATTATTAAGATAAGAAAAAATATATGGAACAAATAAGGTTAATAAAACATTTAGACTGTTAGTTAGCTATGATGCTTATTTATTAAAACGATGCAAAATGCAATGAACAATAAATTTGTATCGATCTTATGGGTCTAGTTTTTTTTAACCCTTGATGAAACTTAATTAATATTAATAGGTAAAAATATAATCGTTATAAATAAATGATTTTAAACGTAAACTTAATAATTTTAATCCTTATTTAATAATAATTATTAATTAGTTGGTTAACCAATAATTTTTATTTAGCAGCTAATAAGCAAACAAATATTTTTTTCATTGTAAATTAAGAAGGATTAAAACTAGTATCAAATTTAAATAAGGTAGGAAAAAGAATTTATGAAAAGAAAAACTAAATTTCTAATGTGCTCCGTGACAGCTTTAGGCACATTTGGAATATTTTTATCATCTTGTGGTCATGCACAACCTTTACAAAAAAGTGAGTTTGATAATAAAGTTGTAATTCAAACATCGCAAAATCAATTTTACCCATTAATGTGAGCTTTAAGCGAAATAGTTGATTTGTATAATAAACAATTCAGAGACACACCAGGGTTTTTACCTGTAGAACTTCAACAAAGCGAAAAAACAAATGCTACAAGCGAATTGCAGTTAACTAATAAAGTTGTTGCAAGTATCCAAGCTAACTCACAATTAGTGCCAAACATTATTTTAGCTGATCTAAACGCGGCTTATAAAATTAATGGATTTGATCGTTTGTTAGATTTATCAAACAATCCAATAATTAATGAAAATTATTTTGATAGCGATATTTACAACAACTTTAATAAAGTAAGTGGTGCTTCTGCTAACGATAAAAAAGTTTATGCAATTCCATTTAATTTAACAACAACTGATAGCTTGGTATTTAATAAACCTGTAATGAATTTATTATTTAAATTAGTTACATCAGGTGGTGGTACCGTAGATCGGCAATCTAAAATCTATAAAGAGCTTCAAATGGATCAAACTGATATGGGTAGGATTCCAAATAAGAAGTGAAAAGATTTAGAAGTAAAAGATGCTAATGTTTATAAAGGACTAACGGTTAATGATGATACTTTCTCTAATCTTGAATCAATGTTTGAGTTTTCTAAAAAAATTACAGACGGTTTGAAATTAAAGCAAGAACCAACAGTAACTGGACAACAAAGAGATCTTAAGGTTTTCATGTTAGATTACGGTCCAAACATTTATCAAAAATACTTATGATCTAAATTAGGTAATTCAAGAGACACTTGGTTATGAAACTTTAAATTAAAGAACAATCAATTTGATCTAGATTTCACTAACTTAGAAAAAACTCAAGGCCAAGAAACAATTGGAACAACTTACGATTTTTTCAAGAGTAATTATTCAACATTAAGTTTAAATGATAACCAACTATTAAAATCAATTTATTTCGGTACAGGTGGTACATCTGACTGAACTTCTTGAGACATTAGAAATTTTGATACTGCTTTTGGTATCGCTCCTCATGTTGGATGAAACCAATCAGTTTTATCTCCGTTTACAATAAAAACATTTAGAGCTAACAAAGGAGATGTTAGTCAAGAAGATATCAATAACGCAAAAACTAATTTTGCATCAGCTAGCGAAATTTTATGAAAAACTCAATTAACTAAATTTGATAAGGAAAACCCTAACAAAAATACTTTTTGAATCGGTGGTTCATCATTGATTGGTATTAAAACTTCTAAACATCGCGATGAACAAACCAAGAAATTCTTAGAATGATTATTTAACGATACTATAATTAAGGTTTCAGATTCTCCATTCAACGGTCAATCAATTAGTCAAATTTTAAATAGCGTCTCAGCATATGACTTAACCTCAAAACAAGCGTTGTCTACTTCAGCTCAGCAAGCATTAGAACAAACAATAGCAAATGAACAAAAAGAGGTTGATAAAGTAAAAGATAATCCGACACCAGAAACTTTTAACAATCCTGCATGATCAAGAATCTATTTAAATAAAGGTGCGTTAGCAAGTTTAACTGACTGATTAACATTTAAAACAGAATTAAATAAAGATCCTAACAACAATTCAATTGCTTTCATTAACACCGATGAGAAAGCAAGCAAAATTTTAAGCATAATTAATGCTGCCATTTCAGGTATTACACAATCAGCTGAACCTACTAACTTAACTAAAGAAAATCTTATTAAACAAATTAAGGATGATTTAGCAGCCAACAATTAATAATAAGACGAAAATACTTAATTTAAAAGTTATCAAGCATCTATTCTAATTAAAAAAGGGATGCTTGATTTTTTTTATTCAGCAAAAAATCTATATGAAAAACGTAACCTTACAAAATTGTTATTTATTTAAATTTAACGGTAAAAATGGATAAAAGTGTAGATATAATGCCTTCTAATCAGAAATGAATATTTTTTAAAAATATACACAAGCATGCAATTTTAACAAAGATTTAAATGCCTTGTTCACTTTATCGTATTTGGAATAGATACTCTACCAGAGACGATCGGTTTTATTATTCATTGTTATAGTAATCAATAAAATTAAAAATTCAGCTTAAAACTATTCGAACGTCATATTTAGGTATTCAAATTATAAATGAGCTGAGTTTTTAAAATGATAAATCAAAATCAGATAACTCGCTAATTAATGAATTACCATATTCGTAAATAGATTAAGTCAATTATCAGATTTTAGTATCTTGGTATAAATAGTAAGAAAGGTCAATTTAAGCATGATGCAAATGGACGTAATAGGTTTTGATTTTAGGAATCAATGTTTTTAAAGGTATCAATCAAAAAGTCTTCTCACTTAAGTAACTTTTTCATTATGACAAATTTTAGATTTAAAAGAAACAAAATTTATAATTAGTTTTTTAATGATGATTTACTATAAATTATTTTTAATTTTTATTCGTTTTTACCGTCTTTTTTAATAATTTTTAAAAAATTGAGTTATTTAATTTTTATAAATATCATGTATTATTTTTTTTAAATTTCATGTTTGTTTTACTCTAGTGCAAACGCATCGAACTTTACATTTTTTAAATGATATACAAACGATTAAGCCTATATGTTTAGGTTTTGACTAAAACAAATATTTTTCTATATTTTTCCTAAACTCTTTTTAGGTTTAGTGTTAGTTCCCTATATTTTTTCAGCTTTCTTGAAAATACAATTTTGTCTTGTTATATATTTTGAAAACCTAATAACTGGATCCTATTAATTTTTTGGAATATATGAAAAATAGCAATTCTATCTTATAAATGAATTAATGCAATTTAAACACCTTCATTTAATTTTGAGTTTTAATTAATTTTTCGTTCAACAGTTTTCTTCATGTTAAACATCCAAAATTTTCAAAACAGGGAACAAAGCTAATTTTGTGTAATCTGGATTTTTTTCGAACTTTTAGTTTTTCTTAAGTAAGTTCGGAAATACATCCATTAACTCTTCATATATTCTATATCAATTTCTCAGTCTATTACTTTTCTGATTTAGTTTTTTGTACCTTGG
>NZ_JADI01000004.1 GCF_000518305.1 Mycoplasma imitans ATCC 51306 | reverse complement strand
TTTTTCGTGTTCGTTTAAATCTAATCAAGTTATTTGGTCAGAAGGGTTAAGTTTTAAATATTCAGCTTCAAAAGCTTTAGCTAATTGGTAAGAAAAACTGCTTTCGTGAGCAATTGGTGAAGAATTAATAAAAAGTACTTTACTCATGATCTATCTTTCTATAAATAAGTTTAATTACCTATATTATACTATTAAGGTTCTTATATTATTTTTTTGTACTTTTAGTTATCAAAATTTTGATTAGATAAATCGGATTCTTATCTGGAACTATCGTTTTATATTTGTTTAAATTTGTGTTTTTTTTAAATACCAAACAAAGAATAGTTAAGCAATTTTTATAAAAATAAATATAATTTTGTTTTTATTAAAAATACACGGTAAATTTAAATAAAATCAATATTAAAATTATCATATAAAAACTAGATTTATTAATTTATCGATGTCGATTTTACGCTAATGTATGTAAATGAAATCTGAGCAGAAAGATGCTACATTTAATAAAAATTCGCTATTTATTAAGTTTATGCGAACTATAGTGAAAACTTATTATTAAATTTTTAGATTAAAGTAATTGCATTTTTAAAATTCGTATTAATTAAAAATAATTATAAAAACGTCGTTTTTACCGTTAATTTTTAAAAATTTATATTTAAAAAATATTTATTTATAAAAAAGTTCAATCAAATGTTTTAAATTAAGCTACATTTCTTTTTTTAAATTTGAGTATTTGGAAAATCACTGTGCGGTTGATTAAATAAAAATTCACAATAAGAAAGCAGTTAGGTAGACGAACACTTTTTTCTTCTTGATGTTTGTGATAACACGTTGGAGATATTTTTAATTTAATAATCTTTATCGTGATTATGAATTTGTTATAATTAAAAATTACTAGTCGACATAATTTAGTTTATTGTTTTGGCTTTTTTGATAGATAATTTTTTATAATTTTATATTTTAGTTGTTACTGAAAATTAATTAATAATACTTAAGTATTTGATTAGACATGGTTAGATTTTTTAATAAAGTAATTAGAAGATTTATATACATCGTAGGCTTAGTCGTAGTATTAGCACTCGGTGGTATAGGTGTAGCTGGTGTCGTATTTAACGAAACAATTTCTACTTATTACAAAAACTTCCAGGATAGAAACAACGGGTTGTTGGGTCAAACGCAAGAAATATTAAAAGATGTTCAAAATATTGCTGCAAATCCTGAAATAAAAACAATTCCTAGAAAAATTGATGATGCAATAAGCACTGTTGGTGGTAGTTTGGATGAATTTAAAACTACAATAAGTAATACTAAAGATAATGTAGCTTCTGTAGAACAATCTATACAAGAAATAAGAGATACATTAAAGAAGCATGAAGTGACTTTTAAACTGGTAGCCCCCCAAGATTATGAAAATGCAATGCGTAGACTAGACGAGTTTGAAAAAACTGCAATAAATTTACGCGATGAAGTGATTCCGAGTGCTGAAAAAGCAATAAATAATGTCGATATGGGATTAGATGATGCTAGAAAACTTCATGACATTATTAATATTTCACAACTAATTGATAATGTTGACAAAACTGTTGCTCCAATTAGCAATATAGTTAGCAGTTTAATTCAAGTAAATAACGCCGTTAGTTCAGATCAGTTTTCACAAAATCTAAAATTTGTATCATTAATTCTAATGTCTGTCAGCTTCACATTATTATCATTAGGTGTTATTACTTTGATATTAAGACTAATATTCTATAAATCAGTAAACGGCTATATTGTTAAAAGATCAAAAGCAAGAAAACAATTAATTGAATTTTTCGAAAAAGCTTGTTATCAATACCCAGGACTAGCAGAAGAAATAAAAAAGGAATTAGAGTAACTCAATTTAGTTTTATTGAGTGATTAAAAAAAATGATCTCGTCGAGATCATTTTTTTAATATAGTTATTCTGATTATTTTTCTTTTCTTCATTTTAATCAGTATTCATTCATTAGTTTTTCATTATAGTTGTGTGTTTGTTTCACGTAATATTTCTTGTCTCTAATCTCTCTAGGTAAATAATCTTGGCTTACTCAATGGTTATCATAATTATGAGGGTTTTTATATTTTTGCATATTATTTAAAGGGCTTGATAAATCAAATGGATTTTTTTTAATATGTCAAGGAACATCATGAATATTACCGTTAGCGACTTCGATTAAGGCATCTGATATGGCTTCGTAAGCACTACTTGATTTTTCAGATAATGCCATCTCTATAACAACGCTGCTCAAGATTTGGTTAGCTTCTGGGAAACCAACCTCTTTTGCAGCTTGAGTTGCTAAGTAAACTCTCGAACATAATTCAGGATTTGCTAAACCGATGTCTTCATAAGCGCAAGCTATTAATCTTCTAGAAATTGTTACTAAATCTTTTGTAGCAATTAATTGAGCTAAATAATAAACAGCAGCATCAGGATCTGATCCTCTAATCGATTTTTGTAATGCTGATTTTAGATCGTGAAAAGTGTCTCCATATGAAGCTAATGCAACATTATTATCAATAACATTTTTTAACGTTTCTTCGGTAATTTTTACATTTTTGTAATAAATATCTAATAGCTCAATTATATTAATACCTTTACGCAAATCTCCATTAACCATATAAGAGATTTTATATAAAATGTCATCGCTAATATTTGTGATATTTTTTTCCTTAAGAACTTTTTTATAACCTTCAAAAAGTTCGATACTTGTAGGATTAACTAATTGAACTGTATGAACGCGAGAACGGATTGCTGGATTAATACTAAAATAAGGATTTTCAGTTGTAATCCCAAATAAAATAAACGACTTAGCATCCAAACCCTTAATTAAGATATCTTGTTTATCTCTGTGCAATCTATGAATTTCGTCTATTACGATTACACATTGATCGTATTCTTTAGATTTATTTATGAATTCTTTTAATTCTTGCAAACTATCACTAGCTGAATTAAACCGAAAACTAGGTAAATTCATTTCTGAAATCAAGATATTGCATATAGTTGTTTTACCTATTCCAGGTTCTCCGGTAACTAATAAAGAATATGGTTTTCTAAGATCTACCATTCTTTTTAATATTCCAAATTCGTGCAATAGATGCTTTTGTCCTATTATGTCACTCATTGACTTAGGTTGGTAAAAAGGTTCTTTATTTTTCGATACAAAAAGCATATAGTAATGAACTCTTTAAGTTGTATTTATCAGCTAGATACTTGCATGCATCTTTTGGACGCATTTTATATTTTATTAATGTATTTAATTCGTTAATTATTTCTTGATTTATTTCTTGATTTTTACTAATAATTGGTTTATTAATTAAAATCACAAATTCACCTTTATATTCAATTTTACCGATTATTTTATCGATTTTTCCAAAATATAATGACTCAAATTTTTTGGTTAATTCTCTTGCTACGCAAACTTTTAAATCTGGAAAATTTTCATTAATAATTTCTAGGGTATTTTTAATTCTATGAACTGATTCGTAATATATTAATGTGGTTTGATATTTAAGTTTTTCATTCAATTCATTAATAATTTCTTGTTTTTTGTAACCCAAGAAACCACCATAATAGAATTGCGAGCTATCAAAGCCACTAGTTGCTAGCGCACAAAGCGCAGCATTTGAACCATTAATACAAATAATCTGGTTAAAATCATTATTTCTTAAATAACTAACCAATTTTTGTCCAGGATCATTGATACAAGGAAAACCTGCATCACTAACTAGTCCAACATCATTATTATTTAAATAATTTTCAATCTCCTTAAATCGATTAGACTCGTTGAATTTGTGATAACTAATTATTTTCTTGTTGCTAAAATCGATATTCAATAAAATTAATAATTTTTTAAAATTCTCCGTATTTTCGCAGTAAATAATTTCTAATCTATTAAGAATTTCTAACGCACGATTATTAATTTCACTAAGATTACCAATCGGTAATCCTACTAAGTACAAAGCCGACATATTATAATTCTAGTTCTAAAAAATTTAATATTGATAAAATCAATAAGTCTATAAAATGTTTATATAATGACAAAATATATTGAAAATAATGCGCTTAGCACTTACAAATTCAACCCAAGAGGTTTAAAAGCCATTATTTTTATAGGTGTATTTAGTTCGCTAGTTTCCATAGGCTTTTTAATGATAGGCGGTGATGTTTCACCTGGATTCAAAGTTTTTTTTAATTTCATCTGATATCCATTTGTTGGTTTGGGATATTGCATCTCAGCTATAGCAATTGGATTTGATGTCTACACCCATAAACATTTAACTTTTAAACAATACATATATAAAAATCGTTTCTTTTATTTTTGTTTTTATACGTGCGCTATTATTAGTATTATCATATTCATTATTACTTTAACAATCTTAAGAAATAGGAATGATAATCTTGTGCAGTTAGGAATTCTAGCTAACAAAAATGACCCACTTTTAGGATGAGGCACTAATCCAAAAAATTGATACGGATTTGTATTTTTATACACTTTATTACCTTTAGCTAACTACAACGTTATTGGTACAACGTTTGTTGTTACATTATTCTGATTTAATTTATTTGGTTTTTTAATCATTAACTTCTTAAATAAATTTGGATTTTTCTGAAATACTTTACTTATTGTTATCTTAGTAACTTATTGTTTCTTTACTCATATTTGTTTATCAATAGCAACAGAAAATGAGGCTGTAGGTAAAGCTAATCCATGACTTTTTGAAGTGTTTAGATATAGCGGAATCATCAACACTATGACCCTATTTTATTTCGGGTTATATATGCGTAAATACATTAGGATTTGAAAATTCAAATTTTCGTTAATTACATTAGGCGTATTAACTTTATCAGCAATAGTTATCCAGACTGTATTAGACTTTACTTATTACAAGAAAATAGTGTTTGATTTTATATTAGCTAACGCTTATGCTTCACCATTAATCTTAATTTTGTCTTGATTATGACTAAATACTTTTTTAGGATATAACACAAATGATAAAAGGTCTAATTCTAAGTTTATCAACCAATTTAATAAATTAACCAACCATATCGGTTTTTGTTATCCATTGTGATTCCAACTAGTTGGATGAACTTCAACTTTTGTATTTGGTTACTTATTCATAAATATAATTGGTAAAGTTGATATCAATCCTTCTTGATATCAATCGATAAAATTATCATTTAAGTTATCAGCAGAACAAAACAATTCTGTATTTGTTTCTTTAATCTTCTTCAATCTAATAATTATTCCAGCCGTATATTATTACCCTGCAAAATTTATGGTTTTTGCACTAAGAAAAATTGATCAAGGGATTGCTAACAAACGTGAAAGCAAAGTAAATAAATATTACCAATAAACCTTACTAGGAATTATTGGTAATATTTTTCATATTCTTTATTTTAAAGTAATCTTTTCGTCAATTACGATTCTTCCAGATAATGAATTAAACACTGGGCAGATCTTGTGAGAGTATTTAATGATCTCTTTTATCTCTTCTAATGTCTTGTTAGATTTAACAATTCATTCAATTTCGATCTTTCTTAGACCATAGTATTCATCTGCTGGTTCTGGATCTCTCCATGCTTGGATCTTCATTTCTAATTCTTGAAGTTGTAATCCAAACACTTTAGGTCCGTAATAGTTAATTACGCTCATTTCACATCCCATTAAACCATTTAGCATTAATTCTAATGGTGTAGGTGCTTTAGTAGCTGAAGAATCCATAACAAGTTCATGTCTTGGAGTTTTACCCGTAACTGTACGATCAGGGTTTAATTTTGCTGTAAATTCGTATTCTTTTCTAGCCATAATAAATTTTTTTAATGTTTTATTTTTTATAACATGACAAAAAAACAGCGTCATATAACGCTGTATTTCATATTTTAATTAAGTACTAAGCCAATAGGTCTAGTTTTCTTAATGTTCTGATCGTTCTAGCTGAAACTTTAACAGTTAATGCACCACGATCAGTTTTTACTTTAACTTTTTGTAAGTTTAAGTTTCAACGACGCTTGGTAATGTTTAAAGCGTGAGAACGATTATTTCCCGCTAAAGGACCAAGCCCGGTTAGATCATCTCTACGAGCCATATTTTGTTTATTATTTTTATACCTTAACTATTTTAACATATTAGCAATACTTTTTAAAATAATTTAAAATCTTCTTATGCTTAAAAAATTAACTATCGAGCAAGTTGATCATAAACTAGTAAATCAGATTACTAAATTGGTTTTAAATAAGTTCAACTTGCACAAAAATATTATTCCGTTTTTATTAAAGCATAAAATTGAAAAACTGTTTACTAACTGAGCTTTAATGAAAGCAACAAATGTAATTGTTGATGAAAATCACAATAATATTCTGATCTATTCTGATAAGATCGATCAGGTTAATAAGAAGTTTCAACAAGAATACATTAACCTAATGAATACCTTTCAATACGTGGAATCTAACGATGAAAAGAGTGTTAGTACATCAATCATTCATCGCTTTAAATCATTATTATCACGTTATGAAACATTAATGCTTAATAATGATGTTGAAAACGATATTAAAAATTCTAACCAGATCTTATTATTACTAAGTGATGATCCAACATTTCTAGAGAACGCTAAAAAACTAATCGAATCTGATCAAGAATTATTTGGTTTTAGCGCTTCACATATTAATTATGCTGATTACGAGATAAATAAGATGTATCAGATTATTAAGATCCCCTTAATGATTAATAATGCACAGATTAAAGATGTTAATAATGAAGATGTTGTGATCTATCTTTATTCAACCAAACCAGCTATTGATTAATAATTAATCAATTTATAGATGTAAAAAAATAAACCGCGTTTGCGGTTTATTTTTTGTTATTTACTTATCCTTAAATTAACGCGGACCTGGTCTAGGACCCATTGGACGTGGACCTTGTTGAGGGTCTTTAGGCATAGGTCTTGGGCCTTGAGGACCCATAGGTCTTGGACCGCCTTGTTGAGGGTTAGGACGTGGACTTTGAGGACCTTGTGGACCCATTGGTCTTGGGCCTTGAGGACCTTGTGGACCCATAGGTCTCGGTCCGCCTTGTTGAGGGTTAGGACGTGGGCCTTGAGGACCGTTAAGCATCGGTCTTGGGCCTTGAGGACCTTGTGGACCCATTGGACGTAGGCCTTGTTGAGGCGCTTGACCTGGAAGCATTGCACGAGGAACTTGTTGTGGGAATGGTCTTGGTTGACCTGGTTGACCTGGAGCTAACATTCTAGCACCTGGCATTGGAGCAGAACCTAGAGCCATTTGGTTTGGTTGCATACCCATTGGTTGACCAGATGGTAGTAAACCACCATGAACTTGTTCAGTACTAACAGCTTGAGTTGGAGATACTTGTTCAGTATTAATTGCTGCTTCTTGAGTAACACTAGTTGTTGGATTTTCTTCAACAACTTCTTCTTGTTGTTCTTGTTCTTCAGCTTCAGCAGCTGCAATTGCAGCAAGCATTTCATTAGTTCTGTTCTTAGTTTTAACAAAGAACGCTGTGCCTATTGGGAATAATAGAACACCAAGGACTAATCCAACAGCTGCACCTACAATTTGTAAGTAACCTACAACGTTTAATTTGTAATCTTTGAAATCTCCAAATAAGAATGATAAAGTACTAATTCGTTTAGTTACTTGAGTTTGTTGACCATCTACCATCTGTTGAGTATCCACTGTGTTAAGCGGACTTGCTAAGATTGCGATCATCGCAATTCCTAACAATAACGCAACAAGTCCAATAATCATTAGGACGATTGAAATGATCTTGTGTTTTTTTAATTTATTTAACTCTTGACCCATTTTAGTTTTATTTGTATTGATATCTTTAAGGTATATTCTAAATAATTTAAATTTAATTTTTTAATGAAAAGTCTTATTTAGATATATATTTTGGTTATTAAAATTAGCTAAGCTATTTTAATTTTTTTTCGCTTTAGCTTCAATAACTTTTTCGACTACTGATTTAGGAGCTTCTGCGTAGTGAGAGAACTGCATAATGTAGTTACCACGACCTTGGGTAAATGATCTTAAGTCGGTCGCATAACCAAACATTTCGCTTAAAGGTACTTTAGCCTTAATTACTTGAACATTATCACGTGATTCAGTTCCTTCAATCATCCCTCTTCTTGAAGAAATATCACCCATGGTATCACCAAAGTATTGTTCAGGAACAGTTACTTCAATAGCCATAATTGGTTCTAATAAAGCAGGTTGACAACGCTTACCAGCTTCTTTAAGAGCCATAGACGCAGCAATCTTATAAGCCATTTCGTTTGAGTCTACATCGTGGTATGAACCATCGAATAAACTTGCTTTAATATCGATCATTGGATAACCTGCAAGAGGACCATTATTCATTGCAGCTTCAAGACCAGCTTTAACTGACTTAATGTATTCTTTTGGAATCTTACCACCAACAATCTTGTCTTCAAATTCAAAACCTTTATCATGGTTAGGTTCAAAAGTAATCACTACGTGACCATATTGACCACGACCACCAGATTGTTTAATGTATTTACCTTCAACATCAGCTTTTGCTTTAAGTGTTTCGCGGTAACTTACTTGAGGAGCACCAACGTTAACGTCAACCTTAAATTCACGTCTTAGACGGTCAACTAAGATATCAAGGTGTAACTCACCCATACCAGCAATAATTGTTTGACCAGTTTCTTCATCAGTGTATGTTCTGAATGTTGGGTCTTCTTCAGCTAATTTAGATAGTGAGATCCCCATCTTTTCTTGGTCAGCTTTAGTCTTAGGTTCAACAGCTAATGAAATAACTGGTTGAGCAAACGACATTGATTCTAATGTCACATCTTGATTTTCAGAAGCAATTGTATCACCAGTTGTAGTATCTTTTAGACCAACAATCGCACAGATATCACCAGCACGGATTTCACTAATTTCATTACGTTGCTGAGCGTGCATTTTCACAATTCTTGATACTCTTTCTTTCTTATCCTTAGTTGTGTTTACTACGTAAGAACCTGAAGTTAATACTCCAGAGTAAACTCTAACGAAAGTTAAACGTCCAACAAATGGGTCAGTAGCTACTTTAAATGCTAAACCAACAAAAGGAGCATCATCACTTGTAGCGATCTGAATCTCATCACCGTTCTTGTAACCCTTAGCAGCCGGTACATCTATTGGTGATGGTAAGTAATCAACTACTGCATCTAATAAAGGCTTAACACCTTTGTTTTTAAATGCAGTACCACATAACACTGGGAATAAGGTTGATGAAACTACACCTTTTCTGATACAAGATTTAATTTCTGCTTTAGAAATTTCTTGACCTTCTAGGTATTTTTCCATTACTGATTCATCAAAAGTTACGATCTCATCTAACATATGAGCGTGAGCTTTTTTGGCTTCTTCTAGATATTCTGCAGGAATATCTTTGGTTTCGTAGTTTTCATTTTCACCACCATCAAAGAAGTAAGCTTTCATTTCAACTAGGTCAATGATTCCTACGAAATCATTTTCAGATCCGATTGGTAATTGGATCGGAACAGACTTAACACCTAGTCTTGAGTGAATTGAATCAACTGATCTTTGGAAGTTAGCACCAGTTTTGTCCATTTTATTAACGAACACAATTCTAGGAACTTCATAACGACTTGCTTGACGTCAAACTGTCTCAGTTTGAGGTTCAACACCCATTTGGGCATCTAATACAGCAACTGCACCGTCTAATACTCTTAATGAACGTTCAACTTCAACGGTGAAGTCAACGTGCCCTGGGGTATCGATTAAGTTAAGTTGGCAGTCTTTTCATGTAACTGAAGTAGCTGCTGAAGTAATCGTAATCCCACGTTCTTTTTCTTGTGCCATTCAGTCCATAACTGAAGCACCATCGTGAGTTTCACCGATCTTGTGAGTTTTTCCAGAGTGGAATAAAATTCTTTCAGAAGTTGTTGTTTTACCAGCATCAATGTGTGCCATGATACCGAAATTTCTGAACTTTTCTAAAGGATATTGTCTAGCCATAGTTTAATCTTACATTCTCATATGAGCAAATGCTTTGTTAGCTTCTGCCATTTTGTGAGTGTCTTCACGTTTTTTAACTGAAGCTCCAGTGTTGTTTGAAGCATCAATAATTTCGTTAGCAATCTTGTCTAACATTGTTTTTTCATGACGTTTTCTTGAAAGGGTTACTAATCATCTTAATGCTAAAGTAACTTTTCTTTCAGGACTTACATCAGTAGGTACTTGGTAGTTAGCACCAGCAATACGGCGAACTTTAAGTTCTAGTCTTGGCATGATGTTTTCTACTGCTTTGTTGAAAACTTCTATTGGGTCTTTTTGAGTTTTTTGAGCGATTAAATCAAATGAACCATATAAAATCTTTTGAGCAATTCCTTTTTTACCATCTAACATGATTGCATTGATTGCTCTAGTAACCAGAACTGAGTTATAAACTGGATCTGGTAATACTTTTCTTTTTTCTGCTCTATTTTTACGCATATCTTAGTCCTATTTCTTCTTATCTGCCTTTGGACGTTTTGCACCATATGCAGAACGTTGTTGTCTTCTCTTATCTACACCAGTTGTATCTAAAGTACCACGAACGATATGATATCTCACCCCTGGTAAGTCTTTAACACGACCACCTCTGATTAATACAACAGAGTGTTCTTGTAAGTTATGACCTTCACCTGGAATATAAGCTAATACTTCCATACCGTTGGTTAATTTAACCTTAGCGTATTTACGTAGCGCTGAGTTCGGTTTTTTGGGTGTCATTGTCCCTACACGGGTACATACACCGCGCTTGAATGGTGATGATTTACTAGTCACCTTCTTTTCAAGAGTATTTAAATTTACTTGTAAAGCAGGAGATTTAGATTTCTTAACCTTATTTTTTCTTGGTTTTCTAATTAATTGTGCAATTGTTGCCATATCTGTATTTGTCTCCTAACTATTTAACTAAACGTTTGTAGTACTCAACTACGTATGTTTCATTAACATCAGCAGGTAATTCATTACGTTCTGGGTATCTTACATAAGTACCTGATAGTGTTTTTTTATTAACTTCAACAAATGGAGCTACAGCTTTAGATTCTAAAGCTAATTTTACTAATGGTAAGTTGTGTGCTCTTGGCTTAAGTTCAACTACTGAACCTAAACTAATTAAAGCACTTGGAATATCAAAAGTTTTACCGTTAACCAAAACGTGACCGTGGTTAACTAATTGTCTTGCCCCTCTTCTTGTTGGTGCAAAACCCATTCTGAATACTAGATTATCTAATCTAGATTCAAGTGTTCTAAATAAGTTCATGGTTAAGATCCCACTCATCTTTTTAGAAACCGCAAATAATCTTCTAAACTGACGGTCGTTTAAACCATACATGAATTGCATTTTTTGCTTTTCTTGTAATTGTTCACCGTAGTTTGATAATTTAGGACGAATTAAAGATCCGTGTTGTCCAGGAAATTTAACACCTTTTTTTGACTTATTATTCGTAAATTCTTTTCCAGATTCAAGAATTGAAAAATTCAATCTTCTGGCTTTACGATAAATGCTGCCTGTATAACGTGACATTTATATGAAAATCCTTGTTTATGTGAATAATTTTACACGCAAACAAACGAGATATAAAAACTAATTCTTAAATAATAAAAAGGTGTTAAGCGTTTTCAGTATAATCAGCTTACCTAGTAACGAACGCAATACGTCTAAATGACCTATTACGCACCCTTTGTTTTAGTCTAATATTAGTTTGCTGAACGTGCAGTATATATTATATAACAAAAAGCTTTCATCTAATTCAAATATTTAAAATTTTGAATCTGTTGATGAAGCTTTTTAACTTAACGTGTTAGGTTAATTTTGTTTTATTGTTTCTTTTAAAACTAATCTAATTACAAATGATTAAGCGATTAGGTTGTTTGCGTATGCTTTGAATCCGTCAACACCTTCACCCATAGAAGCTAATCTAGCTTGGTTATCAGAAGTAATTGATCTTACCATTTGGTTTAGGTAGAACGCAGATTTCATATCTTGAGCACCACCATTCTTAGATAAACTTGCAGTATCAGCTACTAGTTTTGTAAGTTCAGCTTTAACTTCGTCGAATAAAGCTTTGTCTGTTTCCATATTACCTTCTGCAGGAGCTAATTTACTAATAGCATCAGTAGTTAAAGCAGAAAGAGCTGAGCTGTTAACAAATATACCAACACCATCCATTCATGAACTGTTAGTCATTTTGTAAACACTTAAGAAGTCGGCTAATTTAGTGTAACTTGCTGAAACTAAACTCTTAACGCCATCTAGTTGAGCAGTAAGATCTGTAACTGACTTTAATAAACCTTTAGCAGCGAAGGCTGGCATATTAGCAGTGTTACCATAAATAGCATTTACTACTTTAGTTAGTAACGCTTTAGATTGTTCGTTACCCTTAGTTGCAGCCATTTCTAATTTAGATTGTTGACCTTCAGCCTTCGTAATGATTGAACTGTTTGCTCATTTGTCTGTTAACTCTTTAACATTCTTTAAAGTAGCTACAGCTGTGTCGTATCTTGATTTAATGGTTGAGTTTTTGTTTATGTTTGCTAATAATTTAGTTTCAACACCATCTTTTTTATTTGCAGGAGTTGTTAATAAAACTGAGTTAATAGCACCATCAATAATTCTTAATTGACGACTCATTATTAAAGCCATTGTATTTCCAAATAATTTAAATACTGTATCTTTTGTAGCGTTATTAGCGAATTGTATACCTAAATTTCCGTTTAAAGCTTCAAAGAATCTAGCTAAGTCATTATATGAGCTACCTGCAACAGGTTTAGCGAAGTTGTAAACATCAACTTGATTAATTTTGTATAAACTACTTAATCCTTGACTTGCTTGAGTTAATTCTTCTAAAGTCTTGGTTGTATCAAAAGTTACGCTTTGACCAAGAGCAGTACCTAATTCATTGTAAACTTTAAACACTTCTTTTCATTTAGCTACAAAGCTATCTCTAGCAGTGTTTAAATCATCTAATGAAGCACTGCCGTCAGTTAAAGTTTTACCTCCGGCAAAATTTAGTAAATCAGCAAATTTAGCTTTAAAAGTGTTACGGAATGTAGTTAAACCAGCAGTAGCCTTAGTCTTAGCGTCGCTCTCTTGCATATCCTTTGCAATTGCATAAAAGTGCTTTCAAGCACCAGACAACATTACTTGTGGTTGATCTTGTGTTGGCATATTTTGCATTCCAGTACCGCCAGTACCAGCAGCACTACCAGTACCACTATTATCACCAGTGTTACCAGTACCGGTAGTACCAGTACCGCTAGCACCATCACCTTCTACAAGAGTTACAGAACTTGAAGTACTAGGAACAGCTTCTGCTAATTGTAATGAATTTTCAACTACGTTTTTAACTTGATTAATTGTTCCAATGTTTCCAGCTGCAGCTTTTCTTAAATCTGCATCAGCAGCAAATTGATAGCCTGTATTATCTTTAGGAGGCATCACTTGAGAACATGAAGTTAATGCCACTCCAGCCGCAAGAGGTAAAACTGCACCTAAGCTAAATAAAATTTTTTTTGATTTTTTCATATTTTTATTATTTTCTTAATATTAATAATTAATTTCTAAATTTTTTCTAACGATTTCTTAATAAATTCAAAGGCTAAATATTTTTTTCCGTTCAATTAGTTATTTATTTAAAAATCTGCTTTGCTTCTATTTATTATTAAGTAAATATCGTTATTTATGATTTATTTTAAATAATGTTTATCACACTATTTCAAACAAACATATGTAAATTATAGCAACAATATCGTTTTTTTCAAAAATAATATAAAAAAGTAGATACGTATATCTACTTAATTATCTATATGATTGTTCTTTTTTAGATCACAAAACTAACTTTAAGGGTTACTAAATAAATAGGTGCTTTTAGAAAATCTATCGTTTCGTAATGAAGCAAGGTATTTAGCTAACGACTGACGATAAGAATTAGTTTGGTTAGGATATTTAGTTTTATCTGTTCCATCAATCAAGTTGTATGGTTCAACATTTATTGTGTATCTTCTTTGTTCGCCTGTATCTGCAAAGTTTACATTTAGACTAAATAAAATTTTTTTATCGTTAGCCAAATATTCAAATAAGCCACGATTACTGTTTGGATCTGATTCAGAGATGTTATTATATCCACCTCAGAAGATTCCAAAAGGTAATCCATATTTAGAATAAACCACACTACCACTAGAACCTGATCTTAATGAAGATCGTTCAACCTTTTGCGTTATCCCATATTGGTGATAATACTTATTGTGATAAGGTTGAATTAGCCCGTTAAAGTCTTGCGTTTTATCAATAAGACTTGAATCGATGTTGTTTGCTAATTGATAATTGGGATCATCATTAATATTATTTTGAACTCACCTAAAGTTTATTTTAGCATTTGCTTGTTGTGAATCTTTAACCCCTGGATAGCCAGCAATATAAGCTTTACCTATATCATCAACACTCAAAGCGTTATCTCTACTGTATTTTACTGAAGCATAATCAATATCGATATATGGCAAGTTAGGGTTGCTAATATTTAGCTGACCTGGTGCTTTAGCAATTTCTGATGATGCTTTTAGTTCATCAATAGCATCTAAAACATATTTACGGAGTAATTTTGAACCATTTGTATATTGTTGAATATCCTCACCCCTAAATCATTTTTGACTAATATTAACTACAAAACTTATTACGGCAAAATCTTTATATAACCCAATTCCTTTTTCGATGTATTTGTCAGCTATTCTAGCTCTTTCTTCTTCATCTTTTGGATATGTTCGTTCCAATATGTTTTTATCATGAACCGTTCCATTAATGAATTCTTGTTTAAATTGGTCTCTTCAGTATGAAGAAAACTCTTCCTTGGTTGTTTGATCGTTAACAAAATCAACAGCAGCAAAAATCGTTTTAGGAATATTTAATCTTCGATCATCTACTCTTAGAACATTATTTTTATTAGGTAAACGATCATAAAACTTTTGATTATCTAATATTGATACGTATTTTACAGGACTGTTATTTACACGTGAATTTTGGGCTGTAAAAAGCGGGTTTTCAGATTTACCTAATGAAAAACCTACCGTTTCAGGTTTTGGATCTAAATCCGTAACAGGTCTATCAAAATCATTATTATTTCATAATGTTTGAGCAACATGTAAGTTTGTAGCTAAAAACAAACGATAAAGATTAGGATTATTCGAATCTACTTGATAATCTAATAATCAACCTGTACCATTAGTTACATAATACAAATCATCAACAGTTGATTTAGTCTTATCGTAATACGCATAGTGTGTATAAAACTCTAATGAAAATGAACGATCATAAATCTTTTTATAGATCTCTTGATCATTAAAAACTTTTAATGTCGTACCACTTGAAGAAGTATCAGGTTTGTTTGAATTATTTGTATTTGGATTTTGTTGATTTGTTGAAACGTTTTGGGTTGCTGCGTCCTTGTTGGTTGTATCTGAATTAGCAGAATCTTTTGTACTTTCAGTTTCTTCTTTTTTTAAGAAACCAGCAATTTCTAAAGTTATTTGTTTTGTTTGACTAGGGTTGATTGCTTTCTTTGTTAAATTAACAGAGAAAGTTAAAACTCCATTAGGATCATCAGCTACAAAATCACTAATCGATATATCAACAAAAGTGTTTGGGTCTTGTTTTTGCTGAGCTTGTTTAATTAATTTGATGTCAAAATAATTAGAAAAGTTTGAAGAATTAATATCACTTGCTAAGACTTTATCGTGCGGTTCTTTGCTAATAACTGTTAAATCCCTACTAGTTAAATTACTAAGATTAATTGCATCAGCTTCGTTCATAGAAGAACCTTTCATGTTACCACATGAAGATGCAATCACACTTAGCCCACTTAACGCACAAAATAATTTAAATCAAGCTGATCTTTTTAACATGTTGATTATTGTTTAATTCTTAATTGAACGATTATAAAATATCCAGATATAAAAAGAAATATAATGATTGAAAAAATAGGTAAATAAACCAAAACATGAAATTTGGATTTTTTCCAAATTTCATGCTTTTCTTTTATTAGTTTTAGATATGACTATTTAGCGTCTGAAGGAGGAGTTTCACCACCACCGTATTTCTTAGACATGTCATCACGTCATTTCTTGAAGCCGTCGATTTGTTCTTTAAGCTCATCTCATTTTTCAGCTTTAAGAGCACCGTTAATACCATCAACGATCTTAGTAAGACTAGCTTTTTCTTGAGCTGGTAACGCTTCTGCTTCTTTAGATCCAAGGATTTCGTTAATTGTATTAACAATACCTTCACCTTCATAACGCATTTCAATTCTTTGTTTAACAATTGCGTCACGTTCTTTGTTAGCTTCAGCATCACGAATCATTCTTTGAATTTCGTTTTCATCTAATTCACTTGAGTTAGAGATTGTAATACTGTTTTCTTTACCAGTTGTTAAGTCTTTAGCTTTAACGTTTAAGATACCGTTAGCGTCAATATTGAAAGTAATTTCAATTTGTGGTTTACCCTTAGGAGCTGGTTGAATTCCCCCTAGTGAGAAAGTACCTAATGACTTGTTTTCTCTAGCCATTGGACGTTCACCTTGGTAGATTGAAACATCAACTGATTCTTGGTTATCTTGAGCTGTTGAGAAAATTTGTGATTTAGAAACTGGGATTGTTGTGTTTCTCTTAATAATTGGAGTTGCAACACCACCTAAAGTTTCGATTGCAAGAGTTAATGGAGTTACGTCTAATAATAGAATGTCTTTAACATCACCACGTAATACCCCACCTTGTACAGCAGCACCGATAGCAACTACTTCGTCAGGGTTAATAGTGCGGTTAGGTGATTTATTAGGAATCATAGATTCAACTAATTTTTGTACTGCAGGCATTCTTGTAGAACCACCTACTAAAAGAATTTCGTCAATTTGACTTGGTTCAACCTTAGCTTCTTTTAATACGTCAGCGATCGGGTTTCTTGTTCTTTCTAGTAAGTCTTTTGTAAGTTCTTCGAATTTAGCTCTTGATAAAGTTAATTCAGCATTAACTGGACCTTCAGGAGTAACTGCAATAAATGGTAATGAAATTAAAGTTTCTAATTGAGCTGATAGTTCGATCTTAGCTCTTTCAGCAGCTTCTTTTAATCTTTGCATAGCCATCTTATCAGACTTAAGGTCTAATGATGGGTGATCTTTTTTAATTTCAGCAACGATTCATTCAATAATCTTGTTATCTCAGTCATCACCACCAAGTCTGTTATCACCAGCAGTAGCCATAACTTCGAAAGTACCGTCAGCAATATCAAGTAATGAAACGTCGAACGTACCACCCCCAAGGTCGTACACAAGAACTTTCATTTCACGGTTTCCTTTATCAATACCATAAGCTAATGCAGCAGCTGTAGGTTCATTAATAATTCTTTCTACAGTTAATCCAGCAATTTTACCAGCAGTTTTAGTAGCTTGACGTTCAGCGTCATTGAAGTAAGCTGGAACAGTAATTACAGCTCTTGTAATTTTTTGTCCAGTTTTCTTTTCAGCATAATCCTTAAGGTAACTTAAGATGCTTGCAGAAACTTCTTCAGGAGTTAGTTCTTTTTCTACACCTTTATCGTTAATCTTAACTTTTTTACTTGTTCCCATTAAACGCTTAATAGAAACGATTGTGTTTGGGTTTGTTAGCATTTGACGCTTAGCAGCATCACCAACAATAATTTCACCATTTTTGTATGAAACTACAGATGGAGTAGTTCTTTTACCTTCAGGGTTTTCAATTACTACTTTTTGTGTACCTTCCATTACAGACACACATGAGTTGGTTGTTCCAAGGTCAATTCCAATAATTAATCCATTATTATTATTAGACATTGTTATTTATCCTTTCAAATTCAATTTAATTTAATGATGCAATCCAATTGTTTAACTTGGTTATTGTTCTATGCTAAAGATTATATAAAAAAATTAGCACTTTTTCAACTAGATTGCTAATTTATTTTTTTATTACTAGGATTTTAGGGTAATTGTTTATAATATAAACAAAGAAAAATAGAAAATCTTGTACAACCAAAATAATATAGCTAAAAATAAACCTAATATTAAGCAAATAAGTATCACAATTATAAGTTGTATTGTGCTGCTTGTTGCTGTTTTAACGTTCATATTTTTAAAAAATATTAGCTTTCATAAGATTTTCCAAATTTTAAGAGACCCTTCTAATAATAGACAGAAAATATTTATCTTTTTGGTCTTTGTTTGTATGCTTTATGGCTTTTTATGGCAGTTTTTAGCTCTTTATATTATTGCGAAAAGTTATAACATTAAAGCTAAATGATATGATTGGCTAACATATGCGCTTGTGAGTACATTAATAAATAATGTAACACCTTTTGCTACGGGAGCTGAACCATATAAAGTATATTGATTGCTTAAAAATAAGGTTAAATTATCTGATGCAATTACAATTGTGGGTGCTACAGCAATTTACTGATCAATAGTTCAGATTACAGTAACTTGACCTAGTTTTATTTATATATCAACTAACTACGATCTTTTAGTTAAATCAAAAGACGGTTTAATTGCTTATTGATTTTCTTTTTGTGGAATGTTAGTAGATTTTGGAATCTTTTCAACTTTTGCAACGGCTGTATTTAGTGTTAAATTTCATTTATTAGTTTACAAAGTTGTTAATAAGATTAGAAAACTTTTGAAACTTAAAGAACTTGATGAAGATAAACGCTTAGAATATGTGAATCAAAAAAAGGCGTTTATTAAAGAATTTAAGAGATATTGAGTTGTTATCTTTATGTTCTTATTTACAGCAACGTTAGTTATTTTTCAATACAGTTCAGTTTATATGTCTTTAGAGATATTAAAGTCAAAACTAACAGATTTATATAGTTTTATTAAGGTATTTAATTTTAGCAACGTTGCTATAACTGCTAATAACTTTATTCCTATTCCAGGAGGCGAAGGAACAATTCAAGTTACTCTAGAGTTGTATTTTCAATCATTGATAGATCCTTCATCTATATCTAATGCAAATGTTAAGTATTTAAATTCTAAAGCAATTAATAACGATATAAACAACACGATTTTTTTATGAAGATTTGTTTTATTTTATTTACCAACAATGATAGGAATCATTCCTTCCATTTATGAAATATTTAATTACTTTAAATCATTACGCAAATCTAACAGAGAAAATACAAATTGTTAAACTAATTATCTAAAAAATGTTTGAAATAAGCGGTAAAAATTAATAAATTTTAATCATTAATTTTTTTATAAAAACAAAATATTTATATTGATTTTTAAAATTTGATTTGATAAATTTCTTGTCTTTAGTTAACAAACACAATAAGCAAACAGTAAGTGGTTTTTCAATTATGCTTAATAATAATTTGTTCAAAATGTTTGAAAAAAGTTTGCAGTTAAATGAGTTTTTTGAATTTTTTGCTAGGTAACTTGCTTTTAGGTTGTAACTTGTAAGTTTTTGTGTTGTTTACAAGATAAATAAGTTTGCTTAGAAAACATTAATTTAACAGTTTATTGTTTTTGATTTTTTACATAACATTAAAATTTTTTTCAATAAAAATATACGGTAAAAATTAACTTTTTTAAATTTCTAAAAGTTTGTTTTTTACATTATTAGAACAACAAATCTGATGCAAAAAAGTGTTCGTAGAGTTGAAAAAATGCAAAAATCCATTTAGATAAAATTTTTTTGCTAAGCGATAATCTTGTCTTTACTGGTAAAATATATACGAAATAAGAGAATATAAATTAAAGAATAATTATTAGTCTCACTTTTAATAAAATCTGCACGATTTTATACATAACATATGAATTTAGGCTTTAATAAATTTAAAATCAGTCGAAGTAAATTAATGAGGATTTTATCAATTATCGTCTGATCAAAATCAGATATCGATGATTATTTATCCGAATATGAAAAAAGAATAAAACTATTTAGAGGGCTTTATGCTTTGGTAATAGTTTTTGCTTCTTTAGTCAGTTTTATTACCTTAGTTATTACACCCAAAACGGATAATAGAGATGCTTTTGCCCAGTTTGCTAAAGTAACATTGCTTTTAACATTTTTTGTTTTTATAGCAGACTGATTGTCTCACGCATTAACTTATAAATACGCAACACGGCAACAACATTTAGGTTTTGTTAAGGCGTTATTTAAATACTGTATAACCTTTAATAGTATTATTATTTTTATCTGTGTTTTATCATCAGGTCAAGCAATAAAATTTTTTATCACAGATTTCAATCCAACTAACGAATTGATATTTGCTTGATTTCAATCGTTAGCTTTGGTTAAAACAATTAGATTGTTCATGGTTCTAAGTCTATTTAAACCATTTGCAGCAATCACTGGTGTATTTATTAATCAAAAGAAATTATTAGCATCAGTTTTTCTTATCATAATTGTTTTAATTATTTTGTTTGCAATCATTATTTGATCGCAAGAAACCGTTGAATTATTACGTATAAGAGCGAATTTCTTAGCTCAAATAAGCAATAAATACTCAAACTTACCTGATTTTTCTGTCTTTGTCCAGCTTTCTAAACTCTCTCAAGGAACCGGCCAGTACGAAGATGCAATCAATAAAATTAGTGATGCTCAAATTCAAGCAGCTGCTGCTCTTCTTGACTCTAACGACTTATCTAGCTTTAACAGTCTTGGTTCAGGTTATGTTCAAAGCTTCCCAGAAGCTTTATACTTTACAACAATAACATTGACGACTGTTGGTTATGGTGACTTCGTTCCTCATGCATCAATTTCACGAGTAATCGTAAGCTTTATCTCTTTATTAGCTATTTCAATTATTGCTATTCCTTCAGGTATTATTGCTGGTTCATTCTTAAATGAAATGCAAAAGACTTCTGAAAAGAATAAGAGCAAAAATAAGAAAAATAATGAAAACAAAAAAGATAATTTCTTTATAATTCCTAAGAAGAAACAACATTCAGCTAACAAAAAACCATTAGAAGAATGTGAGTTAATCCCAATTAAACAAAAACCAAAGAAACCAGAAATTATTAAAAAACCACTAGACGAATGTCAAGTTATCGAAATTAAATTTTAATTATGAAAGATTTATTTGATTCCAAAAAACATGTATCCTTAGGGAAGAACGCAATGAAAAATGCTACCAAGGTTGTAAAACGCGGTAACATTTTCATGTTAGCAATCGGTCTTTTACTAGGGACTAGCTTCAATGCTGTGATTGCTTCATTAGCTAATGACGTAATTATTGCATCAATTGCTAAACTATATAACGTTCAAGACTTGCAAAAATGGCAAGTACAAGGAATTTTTGTTGGTAAATTCTTTGCAGCTTTAATCAGCTTTATCATCATCAATGTAATTCTAGTATCTGTCTTATTTATTATTTATTACATTATTGAGGTACGTAAAGTAATTAAAGCAAAAAGATTATTAGAAGAAGGAATTAACCCTGTTGTTGAAAAAGCTGTTGAAATCAATAAAGATGATAAGATAATTGAACTACTTGAATACAATAACATGTTGTTAGAACAACAAATCATTACTCTTGGAAAAGCACACAACATGAAAGTGGAAATTTTATCTAAGAAGTTTAAGGATTCAGTTATTGATGTTCCTTTTGAAGTTCATGCATTTGATCCACAAAGTGCAGAAGCTGCTAACCTTGAAAAGATGTTAAGACCTGATGCACAAAGTTCAGTGAGCACAAGCAATTGAGCTTCAGGTTCTGAAGGATTAGTTGGATAAGTTAAAGAATTTTAGTAAAAAAATAAATTAGCTATTTGCTAATTTATTTTTTTGTTTATTTTGTCTTAAACAAATTAGTATTTTTGGTTCTAAGTTTTGCATTAAATGTTTTAGCTCTTTCAACGATAATGCTATGTTCATTAATTAAACTTTTATCTTAAAAGTGATAGCAAACTTGTCTAGCAAAATAAAACACGTTGCTTGATTGCTTATAAGCTAAACATAAGACAAATCGGTTTCTGAGCTGATTAAAGCAAAAAAAATAAAGTAGTTGCCTACTTTATTTTTTGTCTTGATTAAATAATTACTTAATTTATTAGTTCATTAATATCAGCATTAACTTCTTTTAAGGCTGCTTTAAGATCATCATTTAGATCTCTTGTTTTTGAGGTGTTAATGTAATCTAGTAACTCTTCTTTAAAAGTTGTTTTCTTAACTTCAGCCTTAATTCTTAATTTAGCTATTTCACCTTTTTGTACTGATCCATATTTCTTGATTAATATTTGATCTTCAATAATTATCGGAATAAACATAATGAATAAGAAGATTAGCAGTACAATTACCAACATAATCCTTGAAATATATACATATTTGTATTGTTCATTAAACGGTATGTTATAAAGCAAGAAAGCATCAGCAATTGGTTGAAAGAACGTTAAACTTACCGAAATAATCATTGTAAGCATCGCACATATCGCACTAGGAACAAATAATTTTGATTTGTTTACCTTGATTCGATTACTTCTTCGATTAGCAAGACCGCCCATGATTGCGACCACAATATAAACAAAGGCAATAACAGATGTTCAGTTTGCCATCAGATCTGAGAAACTATATATCTTACCAACTCCAGTTCCATAATCAAGATCTGAATAACCATTATCAATATATCCAAGACCACCAATCACACTAAAGATAACGACTACAGGAACTGCAATAATCAAGTTATAATTCATACCAACTATTGCTCTGTTAGGTGAAATCTTATTAATAAGTTTCATGCTAAATGGTAGCTCGTATTTCTTAATTAAATCTTCCATAAAACGATTGGCTCATAAACTCAAACCGTTAACAATTCCTAAAATTCCGATACCAATAGTGATTTGAAACACTGCATATAGTGGTAATAATTTATTGTTCTTAAAGAAAGCTTCAAAACCAAATGGAGAACCATCAGCAGAACCTAATGACATGGCTACAGCCATTATTAGATAAACAAAAGTAACGAATAATAAACCAATTAAGATAGCTAAAGGAGTTTTTTCAGGTTTTTTCATCTCACTTTGAATTCCAGCAGCATAGTAGAATCCATCATAAGCAAAATAAATACCACCCACAGAAATAAATAATCCAAAACCTGGTGAAAGGCTACTAAAGCTAAATTTAGCTGCTAAATCATCTGTTACAACTTTTTGGAAACCTAAACCCACATCTGGGTTTGCTGCTTTAGATCCGTTTTTTGAAAAGATAACAAACCCCAAGATGATTGCTAAGATTAATGGTAAAAACTTAACCATTGAAATAATTAAGTTTTGGAAGTTAGCAGCTGTTGAACTGATTCCAGCAACAATAATGAAGTAAGCAGAAATCACTAATGAAATCACCATTAATATCGCTCAGTCTGCTTGGGTATTTAGACCATGATAATTCTCATTAAATCCTCTAATTCCGTCCTGAATCGATAATATAAAGAAGAATGGCATGAAGAAATATGTGAGCGGTACGTAAATATAGACCATGAAATTCTTACAGGTCTTATACACGTAATGATTATTAAATGTTTGGCATCATCCAATAATTGATAAGTTATCATTACGTCCGCTTGAGATTTCAACTAAGGCTAGGGCCATTGAAATTACAGAAAAAGCCGCAAATAGTCAACTGAAAATCGCAAACGCTAATGAATAGTGCGAGTTTTGCAATACTGATTGAGCCTTAAAAAAGATTCCAGCTCCTATTGATGAACCGATTGCAATTGATATTCCTGAAAAGAAGCCAATTTTTTTAGACTTAGGAGCATCCTTAAATGATCGGTTTCGTTTTATTTTTATGAAAGGCATCGTTATTTTTCTTTAAAAAATTATTAATAAAAATTAAGCTTAACTATATTTAGCTAAGTTGTTTTTAGATAAAGATTCAATAAATAATAATCTTAATTATTTGTTTTAAGTTTATTGATTGTCTCAGATAAACTACTAGCATAATCACCACATACTAAAGACAAGTCGTAACTAGCTCACATAATCCCATTGATTTTTAGTTTATTTTTAATCCTATCTTGATCAACTTTGGTTTTATCAACCGTGTTAATCCTAATCATGTTTAATGTGGCTTCTGTTTTATTGATATTTTGGATTCCACCTAAAATATCAATAAATTCATTCACACTAAAGGGAATTTTGTCTGATTTAATTAGTTTTTGATTAACCTGACTTGAAATCTTTTTGGCTTTTCTGGTAGCTACCAGTTTTAAAATACCAAATGTGATGATGTTTAAGAAAATTCAAGTAAATTTGTTCATTTTTGTCTTAAAAAAATAAATTAGATTAATCAAAAAGATATTAGATATCTTTCTAATTATATGATTTTTAAATTTAGGTTAACAAAGAATTAATAAATGAATGTTTTTTGTAACCGTTGAATGTAGCTTTTTAGGTCGTTTGTTGAAACAAAATCAGCTTGAGATTGAACTGCGTTAACTTCGATTATTGTTGAGCTTAAACCTTTTTTGATTACTGCTCCGTCAGCAATAATTCTAGGACAAGCATCAAGATCACAATAATTCTCTTTAATCTCAATTGTGATCTTTGTATCAATCGGCAAAATAATGGGCGATTGAATCGTTGTAAAACTCGAATGTAATAATGGATATAGCTCAACCATCTGAAGCGCTTTTATTCCAGGGAACAAGATCGCTCCGTTTGCTGATTTATTAATACCAGTAGATCCGGTTGTTGTAGAAATCAACAACCCCGTTCCTCTAAACTTTTCATAAAATTGATTATCAATATAAATATCATAACCATAAGCAGTTGTTGAATTAATATTGAATTCATTTAATGCTTTGTAAGTCTCATCATTAATCCTTAGATTAATAAAATCTAGTTTGGCGTATTTCAAATGATCCAAACGATCGATAATCTTATCAATATTAGTTTCATTAAATGAGGTATAAAAACCTAAACTACCGCCATTGATCCCAATAATCTTTAATCCTGGTTGATTGTATTTGATGGCGTTTCTTATAAAAGTACCATCACCGCCATTGATAAATAAGTAGTCTGCACGATCTACTTGATCAACTTCAATTAATTTCTTATTTAATTCTTTTTTAATTAGTGGTTGTAATGATACTGATTTAGGTGATAACGAAGATATTAAATGATATTTATTACTCATCGTCCTTTTTAAAGCCTAACGAGCTTTCTTCATCAAACCAATATTCGTCAATATAGTAAGCCTTAACATCAGCAACTTCGCGCAAGAACACGCGAATATCAGTTGAGTTATATCCTACCATTAACCGCTTAGGAATCCCTGACTTATCATATTGCAAAATAATCGGCCTTTTAAGAATTGATGGATGCTCGTTAACTAATGTAATTAGTTGACTAATTGTCAACTCATCAATATTCACCTTATTATTTTGTAAATATTTAGACCTTGTCGAAATAATATCAAACACACCATTTTCTGTTAACGATAAGATATCGTTAAAATATTTTTCTTCGATCGTTGTCTTATAGAAATTGATCTCTTTATGTTGAATATTATGTTCTCTAAAAAAACGTCTAACTCTAGTACAACCAATACATGAAGCTGTAATAAATAGTACTATATTATCTGTTTGGTTATTAATGTTGTCTGTCATGGGTAGAATTTCACAGATAGTGTTATATTTATATATTATATTTTTATAATATATCTTACATATTATAGTTATATAATGAATAAGATAATATCTGGAATTCAATCAACCGGATCTTTACATATTGGTAATTATTTAGGTTCGATTTCAAAAAATATTAATTTACAAAATAAATTTCAATTAAATTTATTTGTAGCAAATTTACACACAATAACAGTAGATTTTGATCCTTCTCAGGCACGAGATAACATTATTAATCTGGTTAAGATTTATTTAGCAAGCGGGCTTGACATAAGTAAAAATAATATTTTTTTACAGTCTGAAATAAATGAGCATGCAGCACTAGGACACGTGTTGTTATGTCATACAACTATGGGTGAATTGGAAAGAATGACCCAGTATAAAGATAAAAAGCAAAAGTTTGTACAAAGTAATCAAACGATTAAGATTCCCACAGGGTTATTAACTTATCCAACTTTGATGGCAGCTGATATTTTGTTATATCAATCTGATTATGTTTGTGTAGGCGAAGATCAAAAACAACACCTGGAATTAACTAGGGATATCGCGATTAGGATGAATAAAAAATACGGTGATATCTTTAAGGTTCCTGAACCAATCATTGCAAAAGTTGGTGCTAGAATTATGGACTTAAGTAATCCAAGTAAGAAGATGTCAAAATCTTCAATTTCTAAAAAGGGAATCATAAATTTGGATGACTCAAGAGAAGAAGTTTTAGCTAAGATTAAGTCTGCTAAAACTGATAATTTAAATAAAATTAATTTTGATTATAAAACTCAGCCTGAAGTTTCAAACTTAGTAAGTATTTATTATGGCGCAATTAACGATCACTTTAATATCGGATTAAAAAGCGCTAAATATAATAAAAATCAGAACGAAGAAGTTTTACCAACTGATATTATTAAGTACTTTGAAAATAAATCTTATAAAGATCTTAAAGAAGAATTATTTGAACTTATCTGAAACATATTAGATAATATTCAAACTAAGATGAAAACAATAACAGATCAAGATGTTATCAGCGTTTTAAAAAAGTGTAAAGAAAACTTATTACCAATTGCACAACAAACATTATTGAACGTATATAAAAAAATAGGAATGGTTGTTTAATCATGAAACACAAAAAATTATTAATTATCTCCGACTTAGACGGAACACTATTAAATAGTGAAAGTAAGTTAACTGCACAAACAGTTAAATTAATTAAAGTAATCAACAGTATGGGTCATTACTTCTGTATTGCTACTGGAAGACCTTCACGCGCTTCAATTGATATTTACAATCAATTGGGTTTAAATACTGTAATGGCTAATCTTAATGGGTCTTATATCTGACACCCAAAAGATTCTATTTTTAAAGAAATTAATCTAAGTTTTTCAAAGGACTTAGTAAAAAATCTTTTACACAAAACATCAATTATCAAACTAGTTGATAACTTTATTGTTGAAAACAACGAAGGTACTTACATTATGAACAAACCTGTAAGCGCTAAAGAATTTGAAGAATTCTTACAGTGTTTCCATATTGATGGTAAGGATAACTGCTCGTTTGGACAAGATAAGATTTTAAAACTTAAGCATGATCCAAATACGATCTTGTTACAAGTTAAGAATCCAAACAATATTGATGAAGTTATTTTTCAATTAAAAGAATGTTTTAGTACTTTTGTTGTTAGAAAATGATCTTTACCAGTTTCAGGAAACATTATTGAAGTAAATACGGTGTATGCTAATAAAGGTAATGCTTTAGATTACTTAAGTAGTTACTATGGTGTTCCTAAAGAATTTGTTGTTGCTTTTGGTGATGGTGAAAACGATATTGAAATGTTACAAAAAGCACGTTTTGGTTATGCAATGAAAAATGCTATTTCAAGTGCTAAATTATTAGCTAGATACATCACTAAATATAATAATAACGATAACGGTGTTGCTTATGAACTTTATCAAAAAATAATTAGAAAAGCTCTTAAAAATAAGTCGAAATAACTGTTGATTTTTAAAATTTACAACTAAGCATACACACAACAAAAAGAAAAGCACAAAAGTTGATAATTCAATTTTTGTGCTTTTCTTTTATTGTTTTTACTATGTTTATTATTAAAATTACTTTTTTTAAGATAACTTTAGTTTTGATGATTTGATGCAATATATAAGATTATTCAAAAATGGTTTAAAACTGTTAAATGTCTTCTATCTAAACTATAAATAATAAAAAACAATAATCATATGAATCAGATTATTGTTTAAGCTCTATTTGTTTTCTTCATCAACGATTGCTATTGTTTTTTGAATAATCTCATTGAACTGATTATTACGTCTTGAACTAGCAATATATGTTGAGATATCTTTTAGTTTTTTATTAGCCCGCTTCATTGCGAATTTATATGAAGCGATCTTGAACATTGAATAATCATTAAGCGAGTCACCGATTACTGCTGTTTGTTTTAAGCTAATCTTTTCTAGTTTGCAAATGCTTGCTAAAGCGTATGCTTTATTAATATCTTTTGTTGTAATTTCTAGAAAGGTTGGCGTTATATTAGCGATCTCTAACTTATCAGCAAATTTTGTAGCAACAAACTGATTGAATCGCTCTAAACGCTTGCGCTTTAAGGCAATTAAGTTAATCTTGTGATAATGATCATCAACAAATTCTTTTGAACAAAAACTTTTGTTTTTATTAAAAAAAGCAATTACTCTTCCAACAAAAGTATCAGATAAGATAATGCTGCGATCAGGTTTATCGGTTGCTATATATCCTTGAAACGCAATTTTATTTTGCGTGCAATAATCAAAAATTGTTCTAGCCACTTCTGAATTAATACTATTTTCATCAAGTTTAATTAATTCTGATTTCTCGTTAATTTTGAATAAAACAGAACCGTTGTATGAACAAAGATAATTAATTCTTACCCCAGCTTTTTGTAACTCATTAACAACGCGTTTTGCACTTAAATAAGAACGTCCAGTGATGATTGAAATCACAACGTTTGGAAGTTTTTTTCTAAGTTGTAATAAAGAATTTATTACTTTTTTTGTTACTTTTTTACGAACGGATAATAATGTACCATCCAGATCAATGCCGATTAGTCTTAATTGATTATTTTTTGAGAAATCATTCATTATCTAATTGATACAACTTTCTTTTTATTAATTGCGCTTAATGAGCCAGTAATTATCTTCTTGACCAACAAAACGACTAAACCTAAAATGATTAAATATACTAAGAAGATTTTTAAATTTCTTTTATTAGCAGAAACTATTGCTCTGTGCATATCTTCTTCTTCAATTGGCATCTTACCATAGAAGTTCTCCATAGCACGAGCTCTAATTGAACTATTAATAATTAAATAGATCTGTAAAAACAATGTTCCAAGACCCAGAGTACCATTAACAATAATTGAATATAATGGCCATTTGTCTAACTCACCATTTGCTTTTAAAACGTATAAATAACCAAATCTTTTTGCCGCATTAATTTGCTCTTTGGTAAAACTTTGATTTAAGTTAGCAATCGTAATTAGGTTAATTCCAAATGCTGCTACTAATGTAACAACAATCGCTATGATTACAGTAATATAAATTGCTGCTGATAACCAGTTAACATTAACAGGTAAAAGTCTCAAATTTTTATAAGCCCTTTTTATATTGACAGCAATTTGAGCTTTGCTAAAAATATATTCGTGTTTTAATCCACCCTTAATATTAGCATAGCTGCTAATCGTGCGATAACCAATAAATAAAGCTAAGATTCCAAACGGAATTGTTGCTCAGACAATATGTCATGACTTATTGTTGAAATAAATATACAAGCACAATAAGATCAATCCCGCGCAAAATCCAAGGATAATAAACAATCCAAAGATTAGATCCAAGGTATTATAAAAAATCTCTTTTTTATAAAATCAGGGGATCTTTCGCTCTAAGTTGTTTAAACTTTGCGCTGATTCTTCTTTGAGATTAGTAACCTCTAATGAGCCACTGTTAAAAACGCTACTAAATTCTTTTTCTTGTAATTGAGCTACTCTTGAAGGCGGATTAATACTATCACCATATTTACCGTGATTATTAGCATTAACACCTAAATCTAGCGTTTTTGTTTGCTCATTATTCATGTTTTTTTTAGTTCTCTATTAATGATATATTATAAAGTTTTTTCTAAAAATCAGAATCGAAATCAATATCAAATGTATTGTTGAAATCTAAGTCATTAAGCGAACTGCTTGATTCTAATGGTGGTAATCTTAATTTATCCATGCCATAGATTGAGTCAATATCATCAAAGTGACTTGTTAGTTCGTAATCGTTAATTCTAAAGTTTTCGTCTAAATAAGTATTGCGGTTTGAATAAATTAGATCGTTTGAACTGAAGATATCATTATCAATACTTTCTAGTTCGCTGAAAAATTCTTTAGGTTGGTGGTTAGAGAAGTATTCATAACCTTGGTTTTCGATTAACGGATCATAGCGTCTAAAGTTATCATAATTTGCACCTGCATTCTGGTTTAATTGGATGCGGTAAAGTTGTTCATAGTTACGCTTAATGTTAGGTTGAGCGTTTCTTGTGCTTTCAAAACTTTGAATTGCTTGGTCAATGTAATCACTACTTACGCGACGTTTATTTGCTAGATCATTAATCTTTTTGTAGTCTGTTCTGATCTTTCTAATTTGTTGTGCATAGATTGATTTCAGATCATTGATCTTTTTGTTGTAAAAACTAATTGCTCTGGTCTTGTTAGAGTGTTCGGTGTGTAATTCCTGAATTTGTTCATGAACAAATTTTTGATCAGCACGACTTAATTGTTTGTTTCTTAATTCTCCTTGTAATTTGTTAATTTGAGAATTAATGATTGGTAAGTCTTTTTGTAATAAGCTGATTTCATTCTTAAGCGTTGATAAGATGTAGTTGTAATTCTTAGTTGCTTCTTTTTCAGAATTCTTAAGAATTACCTTAATATTATGAACACTTTGTTTAACTTTAGCTTGGTATTCTTCTGATTTAAATACGTTGTTTGATGTTAATAGTACATCTTCGTAGTTAATAATGCGATCTAATAATTCATATAGATCGTAGTTGTTTTCACTAACTAATGATAATGAGTTATCAAAATCAAATTCCGCAGTTGGTTCACTGGATGCATTTGGAACTCTTTGTTTTCTAGACACTTTAGGTGTTGAAGGGAAGATCTCTTCAGTAATTTCTGAAGTTACCGCTAACTGACTTGATCTAACTTCGTCACGGATATCGTTCATTTCTGAACGTAATTCATTTTTAATTTGGTTAAATGATTCCATTTGAAGTTTAGATAATTCTTCAAACTTACTAAAGTATTGTTTGAATAGTTGTTCTGAGTGTTTTTCTAAAAACTGTTTCAATTCTGCCATATCCTTCTTGTATTCTTCATTGGTTACAGCAATTTGGTTTGGACTCACTTCTGGTTGAACAACAGGTTCAACAGCTTTTGGTTCTTCTACAACTTCTTCAATTACGTTAGTAATAGTATCGTCATTTTCAACGATTAATTCATCAAATCCTTGGTTTTCATCTAATTCAATAAATTTATCATCAAATTTAGTTTCTAAAATTGGTTCTTGAACAGATTTTGCTTGTGATTTGTTAATTGAGTGAATCTTAGGGAAAGTTTGTTCAGTTGAAGAGATTAAGTCATTAGTTTCTTCTAGTAATTGATCAATAACATCTTTAGAATCAGTTCTGAATTCAGCTTTTAATTCTTCGTATAATTCACCTTGACCTAATGATTTGTCAAAATTACTATCTAGATCATCAAACTTAGGCGTGTAGTCATCTAATAATGATCTTTCTTTATTGATTTGAACTTGTTCGATTGGTTTGATTACATCAATTGGTTCAAAATTAATTGATTCAACTTTAGTTGGACGGAATTCCTTATTAACTGTTGGGAATTTAAATTCAACTTTATTTAACTCCTGTTTATCATCAAACTTAGGAATGTAGTCATCTAATAATGATCTTTCTTGTTTTAATTGAACTTTTTGAATTGGTTCAATTAGATCAATACTTTCAGATTTGATTAAATCGTCATTGATTGATGGAATCTTAGTATCAATTTTAGGCACAAGATCATCTAACAATGATCTTTGTTTGTTGATTACAACTTGTTCAATTGGCTTGATTACATCAACTGGTTTTTCAACAAATTTAATTTCATCCTTAGCAGATAAAACAGCAAGACTAGATTCTGGGCTAACTGATTTATCTTGTTTTTGAGTTAACAATAAGTGTGGATCTTGTTTTAGTAATTGATCAATGTTGCTGATTGTTTCTTCTTTTGAAAGTTCAACGCGATCAGCTTTAACTTCTTCCAAGAAGTGTAATGATTTTTTGATGAATTGTTCTTCTTTCTTCTCAAATGCAGAGAAAATGTAATCAGTTCCGCGACGTGTTGTTGATGCGTTGTATAGGTTAATTACATCTAAATCGTGAATCTTACTGAAGTTATCAAACTCTTCTTTTTGAACTTTAATCTTGCTGAATTCGTTACGAAGATCGTTTATTTCTAGTTTATCATTCTGATAAACAGTCATTAAATTCTCAGCCTCTCTGGCTGGGTTTAGTAACGGACTTGCTTTTGAAACAAAGTTTTTAAGCGCAAGAGCTTCTTTAGTTTTTGCAGCTTCTTTAGCTCTAATAGCTTCTTGTTCTTTTAATCTTGCAACTTCTTGTTGGATCTTAACGATCTCTTCTTTAGCCTTAGCAGCTTCTTGTTCTCTTAATTTAGCAGATTCTTGTTGAGCTTTGATAATTTCTTCTTTAACTTTAGCTATCTCTTCGTCTTTTAATTTAGCTGATTCTTGGTCTTTTAATTTGTTAGATTGTAAAATCTTTTCTTGAGCTTGCGCTAATTGCAATTCAAGTTCGTAAATGCGTTGTTTTTGCAACTCATCTTCGATGAACTTATCAAATTTCTTAGTTGATGATTGATCTGGAACAAATTGATCGTTTTCGTCGAAATAACCGTTTCAGATTCAAACGTTCTTATCATTGTAATAACCAAATTTGCTATTACCAATAAACTTGTTGAAGAATGGTTCGCTAGCTTTTTCAACTTTAACTTCTTCAACTTTCTTGATTTCATCTTGCTTGCTAAATTCTTCGATTAATTGATCAACTTTTTCAGCTTTAGTTTGTTTATCTGATACAAAATTATTTTCATCGTCAAAATAACCTGTTCAGATTCAAACTTGCTTGTCATTGTAGTAACCGTATTCATCGTTACCAATAAACTTGTTGAAGAAAGGTTCTTCTTCAACTAAAGCGATCTTGTCTTCTTTTTCAACTACAACTTCATGAACTGGATCAGGAGTAATTGTTTCAAATTGAACAACTTCTTCAACCGGTTTAGATTCAACGCCCACTACAGTTACGTGTAGTCCTGTTACTAAATTAACTTCATCTTTTGGTAATTCAACAGTTACAGTTTCAACCGCTTTAGTATTTAAGATATCGTTAATATCAAAATCAGAAACTTCGTTTACTACTGGTGCAACTTGAATAATAGCATCATTTTCACATGTCGTTTCTACTAAACTATTAATAGCTACTGATTCAGACTCATCAGTGTATGTAGGCTTGTTAATACTTAAAGAAGGTTGACTAACAACTTGTCGTTCGTCAACAACTTTAATATCAAGTTTTTGTTCAACAGGTTGAACAAATTCAAGATTTTTAATTTCAACTGGTTTTTTAATAAAGATATCTAGCTTAGAAGGTTCAGATGAAAGTTCTTGAGAAGGTTTTATTTCGATTGCTTGTACATCAACATCTGATGATGATACATTAACATCAGTTTTGATTTCATCACCTAAATGTGTAATTTGATCAAATTTAGGTTGAATTAACTTAATTTCATCATGTTGAACTGATTTAATTGCAAATGCAGATACTGCTTCTGGAACAAACCCCTTAGTATCAACACTAATTACATCATCAGCTACTTGATCTTCTAAAACAACAGGACTTTGAACTACTAGATCAGTAGAGTCGCTATGTTTAGAATAATCTATTTTATCTTGTTGAGTTTCAGGTTGAATTTCAACTACTTGATCAACCACTGGTAAATCAAGTTTTTCTTGTTCAAATACAGGTTGAATCTTAAGTTCTTCTGGTTGAGCAGGAATTGTAGCAGGATTTAATAGACCGCGTACAACAACCTCTTCATCATCGTCTAATTGACTTACATCAACTTGTTGAATGATATCTTCTGAGAATACATCAGGCTCAGTTACAACTAGAGCAGTTTGAGAAGCCTCATCAGCTAAATGAGTTGGTTTAGGTTCTTCAAGTGTTGAAGCTACAAATGCAGGTTCAACATTTTGAACTTCAACTGGTTGTTCAACTTCAGTATGAATTTCAGCTTGAGCTTGTTGAGCTTCTACTGGTTTTTCAGTTTGATATGGAGTGTATATTAAATTACCATCGAAGTCATAAAAGTTGCCTTCGTTATCAAAACTTCCGGTTCAGATTCATTCAGATGATTCATCATAGTAACCAAAGTCGATATTACCAATAAATTGTTGGAAATCAAATCCAAATTCTTGTTCTGAAGCATCAGAATGCATCATAACAAGATCATCATTAACTGTAGCTAAAGCAGCTGGAGCAACTTCATCAGCCACTTGTTCAACCATCGTTTCTTCTGAAGGCTGTTCATCTTCAACATGAACAATTTCATCGCTAGAAGTTTCATCGACTACTTGTTCAGATTCGTCTAAAACATCAACAGATTCTTCTGTTTGTTCTGATACATCAGCTGTTTCATCACCAGGCTGTTTAACATCTAATGATTGAGTGTACTCTTCTTCTTGAGGAATGAATATTCCATACTCATTAAAGTAACCTGTTCATACTCATTCGCCGTTTTCGTCGTAATATCCGTAGTTTTCGTCACCAACGTATCTAGTTCAATCAATTTCATCACCAGAAGCAACTTCACCAGCTTGAACTGGTTCTTGTTCTTCAACAGGAACAATCGCATTGTATTGATCATCTTGATCTCGAACTTCTTCTGAGTATTCTTCATCTACAACATCATCAGTTTGTGAGTATTCTTCTACAGAAACTTCGTCTGATTGTTGTTCAACTTGAACTTCTTCTGCGTAATCTTCACCAACAGCTTCTTCAGCAAGTTGTTCTTGTTGATACTCATCACTAACAACTTGTTCATCAGGTTGTTCTTCAACAACTTCTGCATGTTCTTGTGCGTATTCTTGAACTTGTTCTTCGTGTTGTTCAGGTGCTACTTCAGCTTGAGCATATTCTTCTTGTGCTACTTGTTCATCACCTGCTGGTTCAGCATATTCATCGTAGTATTGATCAGGAATGAAGTTATTGTTTTCATCAAAGTAACCCGTTCATACTCATTCACTGTTTTCGTCGTAGTAACCATAACCTTCAACGCCAATGAATTGTTCTCAGTATTCGCTTGAACCTTCTGCTGGTTGTTGCGCATATTCTTCTTGAGCTACTTGTTCATCAGCAACAGCTTCAGTTTGTTCATCGTAGTACTCGTTAGGAATAAAGTTGTTTTCTTCATCAAAGTATCCGGTCCAAATTCACTCATTGTTTTCATCATAGTAACCATAACCTTCAATGCCAATGAATTGTTCTCAGTATTCGCCAGTTGCTTCTTGTTCAGGATGAACTTCTTCTGCTTGTTCTTGAACTGGTTGTTCTTCAACAACTTCTTCAGGTTGTTGTGCTTGGTCTACAGCATGAATTTGTTCTGCTTGTTCTTCAACAGCAGGTTCTTCCACAACTTCTTCTGGTTGTTCTTGAACAGCAATTTCTTCTGCAGGTTCTTCGACAACTTCTTCTGGTTGTTCTTGTTCAACTACTTCTTCTTCGTGTTCTTCTTCATCTTCTTCTGCTTGAACTTCTTCTTGTGGCTCATGTTCAGCAACTTCTTCTTCTACAACCTCCGCATCAGAAACTTCTTCTTCGTTAGGAATAAATTCGTTATTATCATCAAAGTAACCAGTTCATACTCATTCTTCGTTTTCATCGTAGTAACCATAACCTTCAACGCCGATAAATTGTTCTCAGTATTCACCTTCTTCTTCTGCTGCTTCAACTTCTTCAGCACCTTCAACGTGGTAATTCTCAAAGAAATCAAAAGGATTACCATCTGCATCATATAAAGCAGATGCGTCTAGTTCATAGTTTTCATATGGCTCAATGAAAATTTGATTTTCAGCATCATACGAAATATAATAAGCAATACCATCTCCATCGAACGCAACTTGAATTGAACCGTCTTCTGGTAATTGTCCGTTTTCATATGCCAACGCTGCAGGCAAAACTTCTTCAGCGCCATCATAAAGGTCACCGAATATTGATTCTGATTCTTCTTCGTTGATCTTAGTTTCTGCTATTTTTTTTAAATCTTTATTTAACTTACTTTTCTTCTTATTAGAATCAGTATCTAACTTGTTTTTCTTCTTTTTAGCCACAATAAATTCCCTGCCTTTTACGTTATAGGCACAACATTTTATATTATTATAATCTACAAAAAAATTAGGTTAACTTAATTATTTGTCTTATTAACTTTTTTAAATATAAGATTTAAAAGTTTTGAGAGCAAAAATCGGTCTTAACTTTTTGTTATTATCAATCCAACTGTTGAAGAAATATAAGATCAAACCTACTAAAACAGTAGCAATTAGGATGTATGAAATTACTGTATTAGCTTTTACAAAATCGGTTGATATCTTATCTTTGATGAATGTTGTAAAAAAGTTAGCAAAAGTTATTGCGATTGATGCCATTGTTTGATTAACACCTATTGGTGTTATTTTATTTTTCTTAAAACCGTATGATAGTGCGTGAGCAATCAGTAGGTTGTATAAAACTCCATAACCAAAACCTGAGATAGCTTGAATCCCTAAATAAACTTGACCTTTAGCTAATGTTGGAATCGATGTTGAATTAATCAACAAGATCATTGACATGTTGTACAAGATAAAGAACATACCACCAACTAGCGCGACCATTCATTTGTCAAAATACTTAACACCTACAACACCCATTAATACTCCGCCAAGCAGTTGTGCTGCACTAAACACACTTGACAGATATCCCTCATATGGAGCGCTGTTGCTATTACCCACTAACCGTTGTAAGGTTATTTGCGCAATTCCATCTGCGGTAGCAAACTTGGTAAAGATTACAATCCCTGCAAAAAGAATTACAACAATAAAACAATAGATCTTTTTTGGCGATCCATCAATAATATCTTTTGGATCCCCTTTTTTTAAACCAACAAATTGCGGATTTTCCCGTAAAAATCTTCAAAAAACAATATTTACTAAAATTGCAAATAATCCAATTAATCAAAGATATTTTGTAATGTTTACATCTGCAGTTTTTTCAGGTGTAATTGCTAGCGTTCTAACTAGTGATTGAACAGGAGATGCGACGAAATCAGCAATTAATGGCGGAATTGACAAGATTGATATCGCTAAAAACGGTTTCTCTTTAGCGTGTTGTTCATTAAATCATAGTGAAAAAGAACCAATACAAGATGCTGCTATTCCTACACCAATTGTTTGAATTAAATTTGTCGCAAAACTTGGTTTGATAATTATTGGAATAAAAGTAGCTAATTGTAATAAAAGTGCGGCAAAAATAACTCTTTTTCGCGATTTAAATCTTATTCCTAAGTAGTCAAATAATGGACGAAAAAAGATACCGACAAAACCGTACAAACTAAGCGGTAAAAATAATAAATTACGATCAATCATTAGATCGTTGTGTAATGTTCCGCGGTAACTTCTTACTAAAAAGATTGGGATTCAAAAAATTGAATAAAAAACAAATAGCTTTTTATAGCCTTTGTTTTCAAATTTAATTCTTCAGAAAAAAATAATACTAATCGTTAGTGCGGTTAAAAACAGCACTAAATTAATTATTAACGAGATCTTATATCTTTCTGAAATCATTATGCTAGCTTGATTAGTTAATTGAACTAACATTCAATCAAATTGATTATTCATCGTCTTGTAATAATTTTGAAAATGTTTCTTGAGGGATCTGAACAGATCCAATTGCTTTAAGGCGTTTTTTACCTTCTTTTTGTTGTTCTAATAATTTTTTCTTACGTGTAACGTCACCACCATAACATTTAGCTAAAACGTTTTTTCGCATTGCTTTAATCGTTTCACGCGAGATAATTTTAGAACCAACAGCTGCTTGAATTGGAATTTCAAACAAATGACGTGGAATTAAGGTTTTTAATTTCTCTACGATCTTTTTTGCTTTTTGATAAACAAATTGAGTATGACTAATAAATGATAACGCATCAACTTTTTGACCATTTAATAAGATATCAACTTTTACTAAATTTGATTCACGATATCCGATTAGTTCATAGTCTAATGAAGCATAACCTTTAGTTACTGATTTCAACTTATCAAAAAATGAGTAAATAATTTCAGCTAACGGAATTTCATAGGTCAAGATCTTTCTTGAACTATCGATTTCTGTTAATTCAATATATTCGCCACGAAAATTTTGGCATAATTCCATAATTGGGCCAATAAATTCATCAGGCGTTGAGATGCTTAACTTAACAAAAGGCTCAAGCATGCTCTTAATTCGATCACGCTCGGGCATATTTGCTGGATTATCAACTTTAATCTGTTCACCATCGGTTAAAAAACACTTATACATAACTGATGGCGCTAATAAAATTAGTGGAATGTTGTATTCGCGGACAATCCGTTCACGGATGACATCCATGTGTAATAAACCTAAAAAACCACACCGGACACCAAATCCTAGTGCGTTAGATGTTTCATATTCATATTCCAAAGCAGCATCTGTTAAAACGATCTTTTCCATAGCTACTTTTAGGTTTTGATAATCACCAGTATCAACTGGGTATAAACCAGCATAAACCATTGGAATCACCTTACGATAACCAGTTAAAGGTTGTGCACACGGATTATTAGCATTAGTTATCGTATCACCAACATGAACATCGCGAATTGTTTTAATAGAAGCAGTTACATAACCAACTTCTCCTGCTTCTAAATAAGATCGGCTTTTCATATTAGGATTTTTAATCCCAACTTCTGTAACAATGTATTTAACATTGTTAGCCATAAACAAGATCTCGTCACCAACTTTCAATTTTCCATCAAAAATTCTGATGAAACAAACAACACCTTTGTGCGGATCGTAATAACTATCAAAAATTAATGCTTTTAATGGAGCATCATCATTAGCATCTCTTGGCGGAGGAACTTTCTTAATAATCGCATCTAAAACTTGTTCAATATTTAAACCTGTTTTAGCAGAAATCAAAGGAACATCTGAACAATCGATACCAATTTTGGTTTCAATCTCGCGTTTAACTCGATCAACATCTGCTGATGGTAGATCAACTTTGTTAATAACTGGAATAATCTCCAGATTATTTTCAAGTGCTAAATAAACGTTTGACAACGTTTGTGCTTGTACACCTTGAGATGCATCTACAACTAATAAGGCAGCTTCACAAGCAGCTAAACTACGCGAAACTTCATAAGTAAAGTCGACGTGACCAGGGGTGTCGATCAAGTGAAATGTATATTGCTGATCATTACGTTTAAACTTTAATTGCACCGCATTAAGTTTAATCGTAATTCCGCGCTCACGTTCAAGTTCCATGCTATCTAAAAGTTGATTTTTCATCTCTCTTTTAGATACAGTTTCAGTAATCTCAATTAATCGGTCAGATAAAGTTGATTTCCCGTGATCAATATGGGCAATAATACTAAAATTACGTATGTTTTTCTTATCCATATCCTAATTTAATTATTATTTACCTATATCGAATTTAATGAATTTAATTGATCTCTTTCTTAAATCTGCAGGGTAATCAATATATTTTTTTGAAATCTTCACATAAGAGATTCAAATAATGAAATAACTTAACGGGAAGTAACCAAATAATAAACAGATGATAGCAGCTCAAGCAATCTTAGGATTCTCCCTTACGTTAGTTATTCCACCATAAACTGAATAAATTGAACCATCAGTTGTTTTATAAACAAAAGGAACTGTAATTACATAAATTCCATAGATTAGCGGATAGATCGTTCCTGTTAAAAAGTAAGTATGGAATTTGCCAATTGTTCTAGCTGGTGAATAAACAAATGCTAAAAAACCTACAATGATAAAGAATAACGGGTTAAATAAATGAGCCATCAATCCTCTTGCTAATTTAACTTTATCTAAAATGTGTTTGTATCCTAATTTTCCAAATTGCAAGATCACATTATAACCAATAAACGTAAATAAGATATAAACGATACTAGCAACTAAGAATTTATCTTTTTTTAGAAAACTGTGATGAGGTAAGAACACATAAAAAAATGAAAACACTAATAAGATGAAGTTACTTTGGTTGGTAAACTTATCAAATGTTCGATAAACGTCTTCAAATTTAGTAATATCATTAACACTTGCAGCGTTTCTCAACATTGCTGCTATTATCTCTTGAACGATAAATAACGCTGTTGCTAAATTAACTAAAAATACAAAAAAGAAGATTTTTTGCGCTTTGGTTAATTGATATTTATATCAAAAAATAAAATCTTTATTTTTCTTTTCCATTTGTTGATTCATTCTTAAATTCATCCTTTAACTATATTTTTTCTTCTTGATTATTTTTAATCACCACATTTTGTTCATATTTGTGAGAGATCTTCTTAGCACCAAACCACGTTAAGTAAGTCGTTAGTGGTATCAATACGAACATTAAGAAGAAGATCATCGGGAAAGCAACTTGTGGATAGTCCTTCGTGTTTGTAGCGATATTGTAAACTGAGTACGTTGTACCATCTAATCGATTGTAGATAAATGGAATCGCCATCACATAAATACAATAAATTGCTGGATAGATCATGATCGGAATCAGATAGCTAGTAAATTTCTTTAGCTTAAGATTTGGATCATAAATAAATTTATAAAAACCACAAACAATAAATATAATTGGGTTGATTAAATGTTTGTATAGATCAACAAACAATAAGAAAATGGTTGGTTTGGAACCATAACCTACTTTTGTATGACTTGCAGCCAATAAAGAATCTGGGGCAACAAATGTTGCAATCTTACTTGATAAACTTACCAAGTTATATACAAAAAAGGTAATAAAAATATAAGTAATACTAGCTATTAAAAACTTATCGTTTTTCATAAAACTGTGCTTAGAAAAAAACACATAAAACAATGAAAAGAAAAAGATAAGAATATTCGTCTGGTTAGTAAACTTATCAAAAGTTATAAAACCATCTCTACCATTATATAGTCGCGCAAAAACACCATGGAATACTAACAATAACCCGATCGCATTAACAACAAACACAAAAAGAAAGATTTTTTGCGATCCATTTAATTGATTTCTATATCAGTTTGTTGCACTGAACTTCTTTATCTTTAATGCATTCATGATATTTAACAACTAATGTCCTGCTGCAATTGCCGCTTTTCTTTGGGCAATTCTGTAGTGACGGTTATTGAATCCTCTGGCAAACAATATGATGAAATAAAACGATGCTGGGTAATATACAAAAGTTAAAATAAGACCAATAACAATAGCAGTAGCAGTATTATTTATCGTATTGCTGTAAATTCCATAAACTGAATAGATTTCTTTGTCTGGAGAATGATAAACCAACGGAATTGTTAATACGTAGATTAAATAAATTATTGGATAGATCATTCCATAAAACAAGAAACTAGAAAACTTGTGGAAATCTTTAATTGGGTTGTAGATGAATCTAAAGAATCCGCAAACAAAAAAGATTATTGGGTTAATTATTTGTAAGAAAATTCCAGAAGCCACAACAGCTGGTTTTAATGTAATTGTGCCTTTTGCTTGTTCCACTAAACCATCAACAATATCACCTGTAAATAAATTAAACAGGGTATATGCCATACTAAAGATTAAAAACTTTTCGTTTCTAAGTAAAGTGCTCTTTGGAGCAAAAACATAAACAAATGAAAAGATAAATAATAAGACACTAGTCTGATTATTAAAACTACCAATTGCGGTAAATCCATTGATAAAAGTAGAACCAAAAGTGTTGGTACTTAAACTGTCAACAAAGTTGAAAACAACAAAACCCAAACCGATCGTATTAACTAACAGTACCACAAATAATAACTTTTGTGATTTAGTTAATTTGCTTTTGTATCACTTAATTCCGCAAAAGCGTTCTTTTTTATTAGTCATTTTTTAATGAAAATTTTTTATGATAATCTCTTCCCAAAAATTGTCCCTAAAGCGTTGTATAATCTTTGATCTCTAACAACAAGTTTGTTATCAGCTGTTAATCGATTCATTGCTTGGATTTGGATAGATGAGTTAGTTGCAGTCATCGCGATTACTGTTAATAATTCAGATGGAGTTAAACCAAGCGCTTTAGTTGGATCTGATAATCATCCTGCACCAAGATTGGTTAAATCATTGTAACTTACTTGTTTTACATAAGCAGCTACCCTTCTTAAGCTTCCTTGTAAGTATAAGCTGTTATTTACTTGGAAATCAGGAGTTTTTTGAGTTCCAATATAACCTACATAGCGTTTGAATGCGGTTGCTGGAATCATATCGATCATTTTTTTAATCTCAGTAACTTTTTCATCAAAAGTTATTGGTTTATTATCAGAATTATTACCAAAGTAAGTATTATTAGGAACTCTGGTTTCGTTAGTAATATTGCGAGCTAGATTATCCAATTCACGTTCAGTTTTAATACTGTCAACGTATTTAACTAGATTATCTTTGCTTCCATAACCATAGAAAGCGCCTTGTTCACCTGATGAACCATAAGTAGAGAATAAAGCTGATTTTAATTCATTACTAATAGCTGCATTAGTATTACTAAACACTAGACCAGCAAAACCATATTGAGGAGTTTTTGGTTCAGCTTCAGAACTTGAAACTTTGAAAGTTAATGAACTGTTATCTCAGTAATTAGGAGGAGAAATTTTATCCGCTTCTGATTTAATCATATTCTGTCAATTAGATTGAGATGAACCTAAAATTCCATTTGGATTCGCATCAAATGTTAGTAATGGGTTAGATATTTTGCTATCTTTAGTTGAATCCAAATTAATTGGCAATGATCAAGTCGCAAAAGCAACATCGCCAGGTTTCATATTCAACAGTGCAATGCGCTTAAAGTTAGCTAAATCATTTCTTAGCAATCATTGGAATGTGTATAGGAATCTATAAAAATTAAACGTTACATCAGTTCCTTGTTGATCATCAAGTCTTTGTAAATCTCATAAAAGATCAACTAAAGTATTTAAAGAACTAAAGCTATCGTAAACACCGTAAGCAGTCTTATCATTTAACGTGTTGAATGCTGTCATTTTATACACGTTTCTAACAACATCAATTAATAATTGTTGACGAATACCTTCGAAAGTTAAAAGCTGGTTATTATTTAGATTAAAGAAATCTTGAAAATCAGGATTTGCTTTGATGTAATCAATTCTAATCTCATTAGTTAATGCTGATGATGAGATAACTGAACCTACAGCTAAGTTAATTGCTAAGTATAAACCTGATCAATCTTTAAGTGTTTGATCATCAGCGTTCACTTTAATAAAAGTATTTTGACTTTGACTATTTACTAAAGTAGTTACAACTTTTAATTTAGTTAATAAACTGTTTATTTGTGCGTTTCTAGCCTCAAGAGCTGCATCAGTATTCTCTTTAATTTTAGCTACTGTACCATTTGTGGTTGCAGATAACCCATAAAGTGACAGGTAATATTGTTCTAATCCATTGAATGAACCATCAGCAGCTCTTACATATGGTAATCTAGCCGCAATACCATTATTAGCAGTTTGGTTATTTCTTTGGTTATCTTCAAAACCTTTAGCACGATCATAAATCTTAGCTCTGATGTTTTTTACATCAGCATCTAAATTAAGTGCTTTTTGATAAGTAACTTGTGCTTTAACTAATTCGTTAACTAGATCATAAACCTTCTTAAAGCTTGTTTTAAAGCTGAAGTTAGCGTTATCTTCAATGTTGAAGATATTGTTTTTGTCTGTCGGTTTAGCAATAGCATCTTCATACATCTTACTTAATGCTAAGTAAAGATTTAGTGTTTGATTTTTATTGAAGTAAGTTTTGATCTGATTTTCTAAATCGAAATCATATTTTTCATTATCAGATAAGTTAACTGATGATCTTAGTAACGAACGGTAAGCTAAGAATTGTTTTTGTTTTTCAATATCTCTAGTTTTGCCACTTTGATTTAAGTAGTAATCACCACCATCGATCGCCATCACGTGAATTCCATCTTTACCACGAGAGAACATGAACTTGCTAGCGTTTTTATTTTTATCCATTACGGTAGTTTGTGTTCCGCTTGAAGTTCCATTAGCTTTAGAAGAATCAACTGCTTGTTGTCCGTTCCATTCAAAAATTTCGTATATTTTTTTCTTACCAGCTGCTAAATCAGCATAGGCACTGTAATATGGATCAGTGGTTATATTAGGATCACCAGTTTTTAATAACAAATTATTATTGATTGCTTGAGAAAAAGTATTTTCTGCAGCAACACTATTAGCCATTCCCGATCCTGTTCCATTATTCTGAGGTGATCTAATGAAATTATTCATTAAATTCACTTCATCAATAGTTGATTGAACCGGGCCTACATTATCCAGGTGAGAATTATTTGTTTGTTTTAAATATTGTTGAACAAAAGCAGCACTAAACGATACGTCAAAACTGTTGAACATATCAGATGCAGTCATTAACAACTTACCACCAGAATCTGATGAGAAGTTATTAGGAATATCGATTCCTTTGGTTGAGCTATTTACATAACTATCCAATCCATTGCGAATGAATTGATTGTATGCTCTCATTCCTTTGTTTTCATCAAATGGTTGATCTTTTGGATTTTTGAATGCTTGGAAATTATAACTAGCTACAAGTGCTGAAGAGCTTATAGCACGATCGTTAAAAATTGTGTTTAAACCATCTTTAGGAGTGTCGTTGGTGAAAACAATTCTTGATACTAAGTTAGGGTTTTCATCAGTTACCCATTGATTGAAAACTGAAGCCTGAATTTGGGCTAAGAATTCATTATTATTTTTCTCAAAGTCAGTTTTGCTAAACCCACCATCAGTAAATCTAATGTTTGCTCAGTTAGCTGGATCATTTAATATTGCTCGTGAAGGGATCTTAGTTAGGTTTGAATAATTAGTAAAACCATCCGCATCAGTTGTTGTAGTAGGTGCGTAAGTTAGATAAGAATCCTTAAACACAGAGTCAAAGAAATCATTAATAATCTTTTGGTTTAATTGGTTTTGTAAATAACTTTCTTCAGTAGCACCGCTTGAATCAAATAACTGGGTTTGGATTAAATCCATATAGTTATTTCCATAAAGCTTCTTATTATCATTAATTGATGTATTTAGTTGATCATTGATATCATCACTAAAGTTTTGATACTTATTGCTTAAAACTTGTGATTTAGAGTTCTTGTAATAATCAGCTAAACTATCAGCTAATAAAGATGATAATAAACTTTGGAAACCTTGGTTGTTTTTAAGTGCGGTTGCTAGCACAGTTTGCGCTTGAAGTGCTTGACCGCCTAAAATATTATTATTATTACCCGTAACAAAACCTTGGTTTTGATTATCACCAGTTGTACTAAACCCAGTATTGAACTTTTTGTTTAGTAAGTTGTTAGCGCTTGTAGCATTACCACAAGAACTAACAATAATTCCAGCTAAAGAAATTAATGATAATAATGATATCTGTTTAACGAATTTACGTTTTTTATTGTTGCTCTGAGACATTAGCTTTACTCCATTTTAAAATTTTACTACTTTATTTAATTTATGAATTCTTTAATACCCATCTTAAACCTAACGCATCATATAAGCGTTTATCGTTTACTTCGATCAGTTTTTGATTATCAATGATCACTAATTCGGCATTATTTTGGTAAGAACTATCAAATGCGTATTTAGCAATAACTGATAATAATTCATTAACTGATAAACCTAAACGGTTGTTTGCATTAGTCAATCAAGAAGCGCCACCTAAATTAGCTACATCCTTGAAGTTGACTTGCTTCATATAAGTTGTTCAGTTAAGTAACGACTTAGCTGCTGTGTAAGGAATGAAATCACTTGGTTGAATTGTTAAATCGGTTGAACTTACCTTGTTTTGTCCTACATAACCAACAAATTTCGTATAAACATCAGCTGGTAAAATCTTCTGATCACTTAATTGACTAATCAGATTATCTCTTCTTTGTTCAATTGTTAATGGTTGTCCATTAGCATCTGTATCAAATAAGTTGATATTAACTTGTGCTCTTCTTAATAATTCAACAAAAGCATCCAACTCACGGTTAGTTGTTAATGTCTTTACGTAATTAACAACATCTTCTAGTGAACCACCAAATGAATATAACACCCCTGCTTGACCTGATTGTTCGAAGTTATCAAACAACACTGTTTTAACTTCGGTGTTTAAGCTGTTATTAGCGTTAACAATATTCAAGCCATTAAATCCGTATACTCTTTGATTACTATCATTTATAGTTGAGTAATTGATATTATTAGCTTGTGAATTAGGGTTATTATCAGGAACTTGTTTTAAGTTAGCAAAATTAAACTTAGAACCTTGTAGATAATTTGGATTAGCGATGAAATTGGTGAAATTAATCTTATCTTGGTTTGTTGCAATATTTCCATTATCATCTAATTTCGTACCATTAGTTAATGTTCAAGAAACATTAGCACTAATCCCTCTGGTAATTTGGTTTGATAAGATTTTTTTGAATTCTGCTAAATTATCTTGAATCAAGTATCTAAACGTATTTATATATCTTAAATAATTTAATCTAGCATCATCATTAACGCTGTTGATAGTTTTTTGATTATCAAAGTAGTTAGCTAACACGGTATCATATTGATCTTTAGTTGTTCATGACCCATACTTTACTTTATTAGTTTCAGTTTGTCATGTACTTTGAATAAAGTAGAAATCAACAACGTTCTTAATCTGATCTGCAGTTAAACCTTCATAGTTCTTGAATTGATTTGTGCTAGTATCATAAAACTTATTAAACGCTTCATCATTTAGGTAGAATTTACGTTTAAAATCATTTGTTGATGTCGGCAAAGCAATTGTTGTATTAATTGCTAAGTTAGCAGCTAAACTATATGAATCATCATATCTTGAACTTACAAAAACATTTTGTGAGTATTGATAAGAAGTTACACCATTTAACAATAATGCATCAGCTGCTGCTTTAGCGCTTTCATAATACTTAGCTTTGGTATCATTAACTACTTTATCAAATAGCTGGCTTAAGCCTTGATCTTTTTTGATTAATGTATCAGCTGGTAATAAGTTGTTTTCAATTAATAGATCTTTGTAGTAACTTTCAATTCCTACATAAGAACCATCAGCAGCTGCTGGATGAGGTAATCTTCCTGCAATACCCACTGCTGGTGTTTTATCTGATTTAATTAGACTATCAAAGGTATTAGCTCTTTCGATTATCTTTTCTCTAGCATTAATCGCATCATTTCTTACTTTATTAGCAAAATCGTAATTAGCTTTATTTTGAACTAAATTCTTAAGGATACTTGATACTTTAGTTAATGACGCTAGTAATGCTTCATTACCTTTTTTGTGTAAGAATGAATTTTTATCATCTACTGCATTCAATAAGAACTGAATTGTTAGAGTAATATTGTTTTGATCGTAATATTTTTTAACCGTATCTAATAAGTTAAATTGATAGGTTTTTTCGCTATAATATTTTGCAAACTCAGGATTATTTAATAATTGGTTTCTAAATAATAAGAATTGTTTTTGTTTTTCAATATCTCTAGAATTACCTGTTAAATAATAATTTGCACCATCAATCGCCATGATATGGATGCCATCCTTGCCACGAGATAAGATGAATTGTTTTTCAATATTCTTATTATTTTCGTTATCTGAAGTTGGTCTTACGTATTCATGAAGACTAGCTTGACCTTCTGCGTATTTTTTGTATATGTCGTAGTAGCTTCCGTTTTGAATCTTATCAACCAAAATGCTTGATTTAATTTTTTCTGAAATTTCTTTTAGTTGAGCATCATTAGAAGTTAAATCTAATTTTGTTGAAAAGGCTGCATTATCATTTCCATTATCAGCAAAAATAAAATTCTTCATGATGTTATTAGGATCTAATGTAACTGTAGCAATCGCATTATCCTTATCAACATTATTAGTTAAGTCCTGGTATTGTTGAACGTAAGCAGTGCTAAAGGCAACGTCAAATGAATTGAACATATCACCAGCACTCATTAACAACTTACCACCAGAATCTGATGAAAATTGGTTTAAAAAATCAACAGTAAAATTATTTGGATCGTAATAATTAACTAATCCATCATTTGCTACTAGTTGTCTAAATCCAGTTGATAATTTAGGTGATGTTTGATCGGTCACTTGAGTTGGATCAGTAAATGCTTGGAAACTATAACTAGCTTTTAAATCATCACCTAAAACTTTCTTATCAAAGATTTGGTCTAATCCACCTCTAATATCTTCATTAGTAAATACGATACGAGAAACTAAGTTTGGGTTTTCTTGCTTAACTCACTGATCGTAGATGTACGATTGGAAATCAGCAAACATTTGGTTATCATTCTGAGTTGATTTACTATCAGTGTAACCTTTAGCATAAAATTTAAAGTTTTTTCAGTTTTCAGGTTTGCTAATTACATCAATTAAAGGATCGTCCTGTTTTTTGTTTTCATCATTAAAGTAGCCTAAATAGTTAGTTTGAAATACTTTTGATGTGAAATCAGTAAACACGTTGGTTAAAACTTGTTTACGTTTGTAACTATCTGCTGTTCCACCATTAGGATCTAAAAGGTCAGTTTGTCTTCTAATCTCAAAGTTTCTTCTAAATTGATTTCTTAATGATGTTGTTTCGCTGTCTAATTTAGATTGTGCATCTCTTTCTCAACCTTGATATTTTTGAACAATGTCATTTGAAGCATTGTTAATATACCAATCAGATAATGAATTGGCAATTAAATATCTAGCAAAATCATTAAAACCTTGATCAGTTTCTAATGAATTTTGTAAAACAGCATTAAATGATCCAGCACTAGAATTACTAAAATTTTCAGGATGAAGTTTAGTTTTAAATAAATCTTCAACAATTGGATTGTTAGCGGCGCTAGAACAACTGCTAGCCACCATGCTCATTACACTTACACCACTTAATAATAAGGAAGCTGTAAGAATTTTGTGTTTTTTGTTTTTAAACATAAAACTAGTTATCTACATATACAAATAAATGAAGAAACACCAAGGATCCTTCAACTATATCGTTTTTAATTATACTATATCACTTATTTTAATTGTGTTTATCATCGCAAGCGTGATAAGTTAAAAAAGTTCTGTAAATGAGGCTCAGAGATCTTAATTAAACCTATCACACAAATGATTAGAATCGGCAATCTTAACGTTTCTTTTATTACTCTTGGAATTAAGTAAGCGCTTAAAATATAATCTTTAGTTTTTGGTTTTTGATTTACTACATTGATCAAAAATTCGTTAATAGCGATTGTTCCCAGAACTAATGAATACAAGATTGATAATGTAATCATCATTGTTGAAACATATAAGAACAATTTGATTGATTCTTTAGTTTTACGATTCTTGAAGTATAAAGCTCAGCTAATGATTTCAGCAAAGACAAAAAAGATCGCCATAAACACCATACTTAGAGTAGTTCCAAATGAGTTATTTTTTAATAAGATCTTTTCCGTATTTGAATTGTTATACAAAGATAAAAAAATAAATCCTGAGATACAAAAACCAGCAATTAAAATTTGTTGAAAAACGAAATCCCAAAAATTCGAGACGTAGTTTTTTCTAATTCGATAAATTGATCCGAATAGCGCAGCTGTAAACACAATCATCGGTTCTTGAACAGCATACAGCCAATATCAAACACCACCACCGCCTAAAAAGAATGATAGAGTGTCTGTTAAAAATCCGATTGGAATTGCTACAACCGGTCCAAAAATTCAACCAATTAAAGCTAAACCTACTCAAGATATCCCCAATCTAATTGTCGGCCCTAAACGGATAACGAATAAACCTAAAACAATTTTCAAAGCTATAAAAATAGCTAAAAAAGAAATTAAGTAAATGTTATACCTTAACTTTAACGGTCAAAACGGTAAAAAGAACTTGATGATTGCTAATTTGTCTATCGGCTTTTTAGCAACACGCAGTTCTTTTTGTAATCTTATTTTTTGCAAATCTAGAATACTCCTGATTTAGATGTATCTGTAGCACTTCCTCGATCAAAAAGCGAAGTTATTTCACCTGCAGCTTTTTTGATTTCCTCAGCATATTTATTAATTGTTTCTTCCACTCTTTCATTATCAACTTTTGGTTTAAAGAAAAATGAAACAACTATTAAGAAAACTATAACTAAAGGTAAAGCAATTAACGAGATTCAAATTACTTCTGTAATCGCGCTAACTGTATGAGAAGGAATAGCTCCCGTTTCTACGAAAACGATTTTAGCAGGAACGCTGTATAAATTAATTACTCCTTGAAGTAATGATCCACCAGCAAACGGTGTTAGAAATGGAGAGAAACTATATAGTAATAAAAATAAGAAGAAAAAAACTAATGGTCTAATTCTGAAATTGTACTTAAGGTTGTCATTTATTTGCGGAATTTTCACTTCCTTATTCATGTAAGTACTGATTATAGCTACTGCGTTTTGTGCTCTTTTAGGTGATGTTTTACCGGTTGCAGAATTAATATAAGAAACAGCAGTAACCAAACTAACAGCAATTAAAACAACAGAAGATATAAAGTTTGGTGGGCTAAATATTGGATATGGATTCTTATCAAAATCAGCAATAAATGATGGAACTGAGCTTCTTTGTAATAAAACAAAGTATCAAACCATCAAACTAGCACCTAACAATGCAAATAATAAACACACCGCAAAAGCAAAGTAGTTTAAGAAAAGCAGTAATTTAGATTTTTCCTTATAAAGGAAAATTTTACCAATATCTAATTCAGATCTTACTACTATGCTTGCAAATTGACGGTAATCAGGTTGTCCAATATTAGCAAAGATTTTTTCTAAATTATTTTTTAGATCTTTTTGGGTGTTGATTCCACCACTAAAAGGAACTGATCTATCAGGTATAATTTCTTGTTCTTCAACGTCTGAAACACTTGGAGCAGCAGCTTGTGGTCTACTGTTTGTTGCATCTTTTGAATCAGCATTACTCTCAGAAGTCTTAGTATTTCCAACGATTTCGTCAAAAGATAAGTTAAAGGTATTTAAAATAAAAATATCAAGATAACGAACATCATCAATTGCGTCATCAACTTCTTTGTAAGCAATTAATTCATCGGCCGTTCGTTTCTTTGATGAATGCCGATTTAATCTTTCTAAAGCTACATTAACATACTCTAAGTTTTGTTCTGAATTTTCAGCCTTAGATGCTAAATATTTATAAGCTGCTATTTGTTTGAACAAAACATCTCTAAAAGCTTCGTTTTTAAGTTCGTTAGCAAATTTTTCACTATTAAAAATAGTGTTCAGCTTATATTTAAGGTTATCTAATGTTGTATTAAGGTCTATAGACATATTAATTAATACCTTTTATTATAAAGAACTTCAGAGTTTGATAAGAATCAGATAAGTTTCTTTTATTATTAATATCTAATTTTAACAAATTAACAATAAAATCCTTAATAGCAACTGCGGATTTTACTTGAATATCTCTATAAGTATATTTTATCCAATAAATATTTACGCCCATCTTTTTTGCTATTTCTTCATCAGATAATTTCATATTCTTTCCTAACAACATGAAATAAATCTTGCTTAGCATTGTTATTAATATCGAAATAATTTCTGTGGGTTGACGTTTGTTTTCAATTAAATCTTCATATATCACTAATATTTCGTCAACCTTGTTATTAATAATCTCTTTAGCTAGGTTGTATATTTTTTTATCAGAATGATCAATAATGATGTTTTCTATTGATTCACTATCATATAAAGTTTCTTTATCAACATATTCTAGTTTTTTAATTTCATTAACTATTAATCTAGCATTGAAATTAGTTTTTTCATTTATTAAATAAATTAATCAATTTGGATATTCATCGAAAATTTTATCAAGATGTTTTTTAATAAAACCTATTTTTGATTCGTTGCTTTTATCTAAAGCTTTTATCTCATTTTTACCGGAGATTTTTAATATTTTTTCTTTTTTACGATCATAATTACTACTAACTAACAAGTATATATTTTTGGTTGAATTATTGATATTGTTAATAATAGTTTTGCTTTCGTTTATATCAAAATCTTTATTTAAAAAAGTTGGATTAATAATTGCTACATCTTTTTTAGAATTACCATCAAATAAACCAGCGCTCAAATATGGAGCTAAATTGGTGTTGCCACTATAATTAACTCACACTATATTTTCTGGTTTTAGTTTTTCTATTAAGTAATCTTGAGATAAATAAAAATCGTCGCAAATAATTAAATAATTCATTAATTCAACCTTTTCATTCACATATAGCTAATAAATAAATAATAAATTAATAAATAGTAATAGGGGATTCAACTCGCTAATTGCTTTAAATTTATGACAAAATAATTAATTTGAAGCAGTTTAACAACATTTAGAAACAAGCTATGGATCCAAGCTAAAAACGGCCAAACAATATTAAATGGAAATAAGAACAGATTAATAAAATAAAGGCTAATAATTATCGGACTTAAAATTATTGACCAGAATATTGTTAGAAGGTTGATTTTCCCATAGCCGTTGATAATTAGACCACCTAGAATAAAGTTAATAACTACACTAGCAATCAAAGATTTAACAAAGTTATTTAATTTTTTAATTTGAAAAATTAAGTAAATTACAGATACGCTTAAGTAACTTAATGTATAAGAATAACTCATAAAAGCATAAGGATTTAGCATTAACAAAATTATTCCTGAAATTGCTAAATTTATGAATTTGAAATTTTTGTTTTTTAAATATTTTCCAAGTAACGCATTTAAAAGCAAACATAACAAAACTCTAAGAACACCATAACTAAAATTTAAAAGGTAAGAATAAAAAAATAATATTGAAAATGATGCAATATTACCGGCGATTTTGTATTTTTTTAAAATTGATTGAATAACTAAATTGATTAAAGATAGATGCAGCCCGCTTATTACTAGTAAGTGCGCAATTGATAAATTTAATATTTGTTCGTAAATAAATTTATTGTCGCTATTTTTGATATTAAATAAAGTTAATAATAATAACCCTTTAGATTCTTTATTAGGGTTTGTGTCTAGGTAATTTATAATGATTTTTCTTAAATCATATTTCTTGGGTATTTTATCCAATAAAGTCTTAAATGTAATTCCTTCTAATTGAAAATATTCAAAAATGAAATAATACAAAACAAAGAGCAAGAATAACAAAATTATCGGAATGCTAATCCGATAATTAAATAAAAACACACTTAAACCGGAAAACACAGCACCTAATACTAATACTAAAATTAGTTGCTGTTTGCTAAAAACATATCCCAATAATCATATAGAAAATAAGCAAAATAACAGACCGAGTCCGTAATTTTGCTTAATGTTCTCTTTTGAATCTGTTTCCATATACAAGATATGGAAAAAATTCTTATTTTAAAGAATTCAATTTTTCTTGTTTTAACTTAAGTTCTTCTTGATAGTTGTTTAATTTCTTAACTTCAGCTTCATATTTTTCTTTTGGAGCCTTGTTTTTGAAATTTTCATTGTTAACGATATTTAAGCTTCTTTCAACTTCTTTTTCAAGTTTAGCTATCTCAGCAACTAACTTATCGATAACTTTAGTCTTATCTTGGGTATAAACCACATAAAACTCATTATCATCTGAAGCGATTAAGAATAAATCATCAACTTTTTGATCGCTTATCTTAATTAAGTTAACATTTTCGGCTTTTAAATACTTAGCTAGATCATCGATATAGCTTACATCATTTTTATAAAGTACATCCAACTCTGTTTTGTTTTTTAAATCAAAACTTTGTTTAAAATTTCTAATCTTAATAATTATGTTGAAGATATTATCAAAAACTGTTGATTTAGCTTTATTTTCAATTAAATTAGGTCATTTTTCAAGAATAATTGAAGGCTTAGCGTGTTCAAACTCATAAGCATTATAGATCTGTTCGGTAATGAACGGAACAGAAGGGTGAAGCATAATTAGAAGATTTCTAAAAATCTGATTAGCTAAATCAAATTTAGCTTTAGATCATTGTGCTTTTTTGTTTAACTCAATATAAACATTAGCAAAATCATCCCAGATAAAATCACTTAGCTGTTTGTTTGATAATGCGAAACGATATTCTTTTAATTTATCTTGAATTCCCGCATTAACATCGTTGAAACGATTGATAATTCAATGATCTAAACTGTCTAAAGGTTTGTTAGTTAATTTAGATGTGTCAATTAATTTTAGATATCTAGCTAAGTTTCATAACTTATTCAAAAATGAAGCTGCTGCATTCATTTTTTCCAAATTATATGAAACATCTTCACCTGGTGAAGTGTTTGATGTTAAAAATAATCTTAAAGCATCAGCACCATATTGTTCAATAACCTTGATTGGATCTATTCCATTATTAAGTGATTTAGACATCTTACGGTTTTGTTCGTCTAAGATCAAACCATGCAATAATAAATCCTTAAACGGAATTGATTTTTTTAATAACCATGACATCATGATCATTCTTAATACTCAGAAGAATACGATATCATAAGCAGTTACTAAAAGCGAATTTGGGAAATTATCATTAAACTCTTTATCATCAATTCCTTCATCAAAACAGATTAGTGGTCAAAGTGCTGAAGAAAACCAAGTGTCAAGCACATCACTATCCCTGATGTAATCATCACCAGGCGAACTAATGCTTACTTTAATATCATCAGGATTATCCTTGTGATACCAAGCGGGTATCTGATGACCTCAAACTAATTGACGTGAAATACATCAATCCTGATTTGAATCCAATCAGTTATTAATCGTATCTGAAAATCTTTTTGGATAGATCTTGATATTTTCTTCGTTGTTAACTAAATTTTTAATCTCATCAACAAACTTGGTTGTGATTAAAAATCATTGTTTAGATAACAACGGTTGGATAATCGTATTAGAACGATCTGAATAACCAACATTACTGATGATTTCTTCAAATTTAATATATTTTTTTTCGTTAATTAACTTATTAACGATTAATTCTCTGGCTTTATAAGCGTCAACGCCGTTAAATTCTAAAGCTAATTCGTTTAAGGTTCCATCGTAATTAATACAACTTAACTCTTCTAAGTTATGTTTTTTTGATAATGCGTAGTCATTATAGTCATGACCAGGAGTACATTTCATCACTGCACTACCAAATTCCATATCAATGTATTCATCAACAAGGATCGGGATGCTCTTATCATTTAAGGGGTTGATTACTTTCTTGTTGTGATACTTAAGATATCTTTCATCATTCGGATTAACAAATATTGCAGTATCAGCATATATCGTTTCTGGACGAGTTGTTGCAATCACCAAATAATCATTACTATCTTCTAAGAAATACTTAATGTAATGAAGTTTTTGGCGAGTTTCTTTATTAATTACTTCGATATTTGAGATTGCAGTATTTAGTTTCGTATCTCAGTTAACAAGCGTATACTTTTTAGTTATGTAACCTTGTTCATACAACTTAAGAAATACGTCTAAAACGTATTTGTTTGATTGAGGTGATAGAGTAAACTTCTCTTTTTTCCAATTAAGTGCTAAACCTAATGATCTAGCTTGATTCTTAATATTTTTTGAAGATTCTTGCGACCAATTATAAATATTGTTAAAGTGAGTAACTCGATCATCTTTACGATAATCAATATTTTTAGTTCTTTGAATTGATTCAAATTTAGTTTGGGTTGCAATCCCTGCATGATCAGTTCCAGGGATTCAGTTAATTTTACCCATCACCAGTTTTTGATAACGAACAATTAGATCTTGAATTGACAGATTCCAAGCATGCCCGATATGTAAGATCCCTGTTAGGTTTGGTGGGGGCATAATTACGCTAAAAGGTTTAGCGTTTGGATTGGCGAAATCCGAATCTTGGTTAGCATAATCTGTTTCTAACCAAAAATCAACTACACCATCACTAACGTTTTTATGATCGTATTTTTCGTTTAAATCAATCTTTTTTAATCGCTTCATAATTTAAAAAATAATTAAGATATCACATCAATGATCTTCAGCATCAAATTATTTAAATTTTGTTTATTTTTTGCGCTGATTAAGATAATTCTGTCTTCATTGACTTTAAGAGCTTCTAAGATCCTATCTTTGTTGTTTTGATAAGCCGACTTGGGATATTTATCGATTTTATTAAAAACAATATAATACTCAACATCTAAGGTGGTTAATAACCTTACAATCTCAATATCTTGTTGAGTAATCACCCCAAGATCTAAGATCAAAAAGATACCTACTAAATTCTTGCGATGATTTAAATAATCGCTTAAAAATAATGAGATCTCTTCTTTTTGCGACTTTTTAATTCGCGCATAACCATACCCAGGGAGATCAACAATTCGCTGATTACTAATCTCATAAAAGTTCATCGTAACTGTTCGTCCTGGTGTTTTTGATGTTTGAGCTATCTTTGCATTAGCTAGACCGTTGATAAGAGTCGATTTACCAACGTTAGAGCGACCGATTAAGCACACCTCTTTTTTAGAATCGTTAATGCAGTCTTTTAAACTAGTTGCACTTTTAATAAAACGATTCATGATCGTTATTTTGTTTCCTTAGTATAAGCACGCATCATTTGTTTGATCTGTGCTTCTGAAGGTTTTCGTCCCATTTGGGCGTAAAGACTTCGAATCTGAGATTCGGTAATCGGTGGATTTTTACGCATCTGACGTTTGAACACCTTCATTGATACGAAATATCCCACAAGTGCCCCTACGATTAAACATAAAGGAATACTTAAACCTAACGCTAAACCTAAGACCATGTTATTAACTCCTAATTATTTGTTTTTGTGATCCTTATTACTTAAATCAATATTTGATTTTAAACCATTTTCGTTGTTTTTGTTGGCAACTTTATTTTGCAAACATAACAAAGATTGTTGATGATTTGCTTCTTTTTTAAGAAGTTGTTCATTTGAACCATCAACTTTAGATTTATTATCTAATGTTTTTATTTTATTATGACTTTTTTGTGCACGTCTGGTTTTCTTGAAATTAGTTGATTTGTTTGATGCTTCATGATCAACTTCAGGTTGGTTTTGTGATAACACATAACCTCAAGCTTTATTTTGCGCTCTTGAAATGAAATAACTTGGCAGATTATTTAGTAACACTGATTTTGATACTGCATCAATTTGATCAAAATCTGTTAGCGAGATTACCGAAATAATTCTTGCTGAAATATTGTTTTTTAACAATTTTTGACGAAAATCTAACGCCTTGATTAGATCACTACCTGTCGTTACAATATTTACTGTAGAATAACTATCGCTATAAAGTTCATAACCTGCAAACGTAATTTCGTTCACTTCAGAACTAATCAATTCGTTTGAACAAGGTAAAACAAGATAAGTTTTATCTTTGTTTTTGCTACCAAAATTACCAATCGTGTATTTTAATTCTTCGTTTGTTCCAGGTTGTAAGACAACTGCGTTTTTTTGTTCTGAAATAAAATCAAGCAAACTGTTAGTATATTTAGTTGATAACTCTTTACAATTATCAACTAAATATAAAACCTTGCTTTCATCTTGATAAAAACTAAAAGATGGGATTGTTTTAGAAATTAAATTAATATCTGCACTAATCACTGGTAAGTGAATCTTATTATCAGCAATAGCTTTAGCAATCACATTCGCTAATTCAATTCAATTACCCAACAGAACAATACGACTAGGATCAATTAATTTAATTTCGTCTTCTAATTCATCATCGTGATCGCTAACGTGTAATAAAACACTGTTAGGTTGATATCTAATCAAGCTAGCTTTAAATTTAACTAGCGGCTCATCACTACTAATCTGATCTAATGAGATTTGTCAGTCTTTAAATTCACTTAAGTAGCTAGGAATTACTTTATCTTCTTGTTTAAGTGTATCTAGTTGATCGTTAATTAATTGTTTTAATCTATTGATCCGTTCAGTGATAGTTGGATAAATATCATTAGCACTCTCATAAAGAACACTAAATTCCTCACCGCTGTATTCTAAACGTTTCATCAAGTCATTAAGTTGTTCTTGGGTCAAAGAACTTCTTAATGTTTGTTTTGTGCTAGCATCATCACAACCGTGCCCAACGATCGTGTTAATATCAACAAAAACCGGTTTCTTAGCATTAACTGCGTAATGAAAACCAGCATCAATCTTATCAAGATTGTTACCATTAAAGATATTGATGTATTTAAATCCCATATCTTTAACAATCCCCGTAAAATCGGTAACTAAATAATCTTCATTCGATCCACGCTCTTCGAAATGATTATTATTATAAATAATAATCAAATTATCTAAATTTTGATTAACAGCGGTTCTTAGTGCTGATAATCCATAGCTTGAATTTAAATCAGCTGTACTAACAACGCAATAAATCTTATTAGTAATCGTGTCGTGAGATGCTTTGTTTGCTAGTTTTGAATCGATTGCTAAACCAACTGCATATGCTAGATTATATCCTGGCTGATGATTTGAAAAATCATATAGATTTCGTACTGGCCTTTCATAAGAAAAGTTAACTAAATCTTCCAACTTAATGTCGGGGTGTTTTAATAAATAAAAACACGCCTTAATATTGGGCCCACCAATCTGTTTTGATACTACCAACTTATCATTATAGTTGGCATCAACATTATTAATATCCATAACAAAATAGTTACGGAATAAAACATAAAGATAACTAGCTGCACCAAATCCGTATGCAGCTGTGCCAATAAAATTGTTATTGACTGTATCAAACATTAAAAATCTAAAGTTATTAACGATTGAATTTGCGTTTTTAGGAAAGGGCTTGTTTTGATAAATCGACTTAATAACCATTTTTTTAAAATTTAGTAACTATCTGAACAATCGCTTATTTTCACCACTTTTTAATCTTTCTCTTAGATTGTTTGGCACCTTGAAAATGTAGTTAGAAGCCACATATTGGTTTCTTAACGGAATGATAATTTGTTTTTCAAACTTATCTTTAACAGGCAAAGCTGAACTGCGATATTCAATTCTTACTTGATCTATTATACTGGTAATTATACTAGATTTAAAATCGTTTAATCGGTCTTTAATTGACACATAATTACTGAACCACTCAACCATTTTAGGGTATTCGTTTAAGATGTAACGATATTTAGCATCTAAGAATTTAAAACGCTCTAAATCATAGTAATTGTCGCATTCAACAAAATTAATTGTAGGCTTTCATACAACTCTAAAAAAGTCGCAGTTGGCTAATAAATCATATTTAATAAAGAAATCTGGTATGTATGGATTTTTGCCAAACTTCATATCAAGAGCTTCAAAAAAGTTCTTTTTAATTAACATTCCTTGAGTATAGAAAGAATTGCCAAATATGTAATCGACCGAATTTCGATCAGACATTTTTTTATCGTTTGTTGGAATGTCATACACACCTTTCATGGGGTTAGCCGAGTTACCTACCATGTTTCTACCCATAACGATTTCTGTGAATTGTTCAATGATTGAAACCATGCTTTTGATCGCATCTTGGTTAAGAGTGTTTGGTGTTTCTAAAAACATAAAGAAATGCCCTGATGCGTATTTCACCAGTTGATCATAAACAAAACCTCTACCCTTCTGAACTGAGTTGCGATAAATTCTGATATTTTGTTCTAATGTTTCAAACCGTTTTAGCACTTGATATGAATTGTCATTCGAGCAATCATCGATGCAGATGATTTCGACGTTTTTATAGCTTTGAAACAGAGCTGAACTAACCGTAATTTCTATATTCTTAGCATTATTATATATAGGAATTAAGATAGAAATTAAAGGGTTTTTAACATGATAAAACTCAGAAGATCTTGAATTGGTTTCATTCATAGCGCATTTTCTTGGCGTGCTTATTAATTAAATTATAAAAGCAATTTTAGCAGTTTCAAACGGCCTTTTTAATAATTTTTCTAATAATTTAATATATATTTAAATTATTGTTTTTAATGGACCGAAAAATTATTTTTCACATCGATTTTGACGCCTTTTTTGCTTCAGTTGAAGAGAATTTTAATCCCCAATATAACAACAAACCGTTAGTTGTGGGATCTAAATCAAAAGGGTCGATTATTTCAAGTGCAAACTATATTGCTAGAAAATTTGGCATACGCTCAGCTATGCCTATTTTTCAAGCTAAAAAACTGTGTCCATCATTAATAGTTGCTGAAGTAGATTACCCAAAATACGAAAGAGTGTCGTCTTATGTTTTTTCATATTTAAGGGATTTTGTTTCTAATAAAATGGAAGTTGCATCAATTGATGAGTGTTATATGGATGTAACGAGCATACTTGAAAAGAATCCAGAAATGGATGCTGCTGATTTGGCTAAAAAAATTCAAAAACAAATTTACGAGTTAACAAGATTAACGGTATCTATTGGTATTAGTTCAAATTTGTTTTTAGCTAAAATGGCTTCTGATCAAAATAAACCAAATGGTATTTATGAAATTTGACCAGATGAAATTGAGGAAAAATTATGACCCATTGATATTAAAAAAATGTATTTAATTGGTTCTACAAAAATACCTGTTCTGAATCAATTAAATATCAAAAACATCGGTAATTTTGTACAATTTAAAGATAAAGAAAAATTAATCGATATTTTCAAAAATATGTTTTGAACTCATTATAATCACGCTAACGGAAAAGGAAGCAGTTTTGTTGATTACGAAAGAAGTTCAAGAAAATCAATTTCAGTTTCTAGAAACATAAGATATAAAGTTAGTTACTATGAATCTTTACTAAAGATTTTTAATGAATTATTTGATGAAGCTTTTTCTAGATTAAAAAATCACAATTTTTTAGCAAAAGGCGTTTCAGTTTCATTAAAAACGGAAAAAGTTAGGTCATTATCATTTAGTTTTAAACAATTTTTAGACAAAAGAACGTTGTTTTATAAAAAAGCTACTGAATTGTTTGAAAGATTACATAATAACCATTTAGTAGCTAACATTAGCATCTCATTTAATAACATCACTAATAAATATAAGTTTATTCCTAATATTAATATTTATCAAGAGCTGTCTAAAGATCAAAAAGATGCAATTTTATTAAAAAAAATAGTTAATCAAATTAATAAAGAACACAATAAAGAATTAGTCAATATTGCCGTCGATTTTGATTATTTTAAGTTTCAGAAATAAGCTTTTTTAGCTCGCTAAAATTCTTTTTAAGAAGATTTAAATATCGAAATAAACTTTTGTTATTTCCATAGGGAATATTAAGTTTATTGCACAACTGTAATCTTTTGTTTTTGGTGTTTAAATCTAAGGATAAATATTCTTCTCAAGTAATAGATTTTTTAATACATTCATCAAAACTAATTAAATTATTAAAAGCAGATAAAATTACTTGATCGTTAGCTTCTGCTATTCCTTTTTTCTTAGAATCTTTTAATTGATCTAAATCAATAAAAGCTTCTTTATATTGTTTTAATTCTTTAATCAGTCTTGCTCTAATCTTTTTACCTTGATAATCTGGATCTAAAAATAAGATAACACCTCTGCTTAGACTTAATTCTTTAATTAAATTAATAGTTTGATCAGATATCTCTGATCCGTTAGTTTCTATGGTTTCGCAATCAAAGAGCGATTTAAGCTTAACTGTATCGGTTTTGCCTTCAACAATAATAATTTCGTTTATTCTATATCTTTTAGAATATTCTTTAGATCTGGTGATTTTACTCATTCTTGATAAAGTGAATAAACTTCGCTAATCGAACCACCGTTGATGTATTTGTCTAAAACTAAACTATAAAAGTGGTCTAATTTAACTACTTTAAATTCTTTTTTGTCTTGTAAATTGTTTTTTGTTTGATCAATTGTATCCGTTACATAAATCTTATCGATTTCTTTTTTCTTGTAACATTCATCAAACAAATCAATTGCATTTTTATTGAACAGACCGTGTGTAGCCATTACTAAAACTTTTTTAGCTTTGTGCTTGTTTAGTAATTTAGCAGCCGAAATAATCGTTCCACCAGTATCGATCATATCATCGACGATAATACAACATTTATTCTTAACTTCACCCAAAATATTAATTGATTCAGCTACATTAGGTTTTGGTCTTCTCTTATCAATAATCGCTAAGGGAACGTTGATAGATTCTGCAATTTTTCTCGCTCTTTTAACACCACCATAGTCCGGCGAAACAACTACAAGATCATCAATTTTGTTATCTACTAATACGTGAGATAATAAAACAAAAGATGCCTTTAGAGTATCAACTGGGATATCAAAAAAACCTTGAGTTTGATCACTGTGGATATCAGTTAATGTTACTCTAGTAGCTCCTGCTTTAGTAATTAGATCGGCTACTAATTTTGAAGTAATTGGTTCTCTACCTGCAGATTTACGATCTTGTCTTGCATAACCATAATAAGGAATTAATGCAGTAATTGATTTTGCTGATGCTCTTTTTGCAGAATCAATAGCAATTAACAATTCCATCAAGTTGTCATTTACTGGTGAATTTGTTGATTGAATAAAAATAACTTCTCTGTCTCTTAGAGTGCAGTCAGGTCTAACAAAAACTTCATCATCAGCAAATTTTTGAATCGTGATCTCACCTGGTTCAATAGCTAATCTTTTGCAAATTGAATCGGTTAATTTTTTTGCGGATGATAAACCAAAGATTATATGATTATTTTTAACGTACATGGCAATTGTTACTATAACAATTCTAAAATATTAAATTGTTATCTAGGAATATCTGCAAAACAAGATAAAAATATATCTGTTTTTCTTTTGTAGCTTAAAAAAAATGAATAAGCAAATACTTATTCATAATAAACTTCATATAGGTATAACCCACTAGCTGGAGCTTTTGTAACCGCTTTTCCTTTTTTGGGGTTTTCTAATAATCATTTGAGATGATTTAGATCATATTTTTTGATCCCGATATTATAAAGCGCAGCCACAATCATTCTTACCATTGACCGTAAGAAGCCATCACCAGTGACATAAATATAAATCTTATTTCCTTGTTGTTTAAAATCAATCTTATGAATTGTTCTTAAACCCTTATCTTTATCAGCAGTTGAGAACGATCAAAAATTATGTGTGCCTTCAAGGATCGGAATCGCTTGTTTGATTAGATCGAAATCCAATTTAAAATTTACTACCCAAGCATGATCATAAAACAATGGATTATTAGCACAATAATCAATTAGATAAAGATAAGTCTTAGCTTTTGCACTAAAGCGTGCATGAAAACTGCGATCAACTTCTTTAATCCATTTAATGTATCATTTGTTTTGTCCATAACGGTTTAAGATCTCTCTTAGTTTTTCTAAACTAATTCGATCATCAATATAAAAACTGATATATTGATTAATCGCATGAACACCTTTATCCGTACGTCCACTAGCATTCACATAGATCTTTTCTTCATAGATCCATTCTAATGCGTCTTGTAGTTTGGATTGTACCGTTTCATAGTGATTTTGAACGGCGTAACCATGAAACTTCGTTCCATGGTAAGAGATATTAATTAAAACGTTTTTATTAAACTTGGCCAACGTTTTCACCTAAACCAATTGTCATTCATTCTGGTGAACCAAACACACCAAATAAGATTCTTGAAGCTGCTACATAGATAAAGAATCCTAATAAGATCATTAAAAACGTATAAACAACAAGATCTAGTGCATGAACTTTAAAGATACGGTATCTCGTTCTTGCAAATCTTGGGTTATAACTTCTTGCGTCCATTGCATTAGCTAATTCACCCGCGTTTCTAAACGCAATTGAAACCATTGGAATAATTAATGAGACCAATGAACGCATTCGTTCGATCGTATTACCGTTTTTAAAGTCGATTCCTCTTGATGCTTGAGCATTTAGAATTCTTTGTGATTCTAATAATAATGAAGGCACAAAACGAATTGAGATACTAATTGTCATCGCCAATGAATTAACAGGGACTTTTAGTAATTTTAATGGTGATAATAGTTGTTCAATTCCAAATGTTAATTCAATTGATGTACTTGATGATGTTAATATTGTTGCTAATAAGATCATCATGAAGATTTTTAAAACAATTGATAAAGTAATAAATAAAGTTTTAAAACTTAATGCGTATCATTCAAAGATTAAAACCGGTTTTAATACTAAGCTAGTTGGATTGAAATCAAATTGTTTTAGTTGTGCTCCAGCAACTTTGGGGACGGCGATTCTAAAAAATTCTTGTAACTGTAATGGTGTTAGATCAGTTCTTTTTTCATGAACTAAATTTAGCACATCATCAAAGCTGATGAACATCTTTGTTTTAGTGTTCATGATCATTGGTGTTTGTGATTTGAAAAAATCAAAATCATAAAGATTAGCCACAGAATGATCGTTATAGTTACCAATTAAAATGTAATTATGCTTGCTATTTGCTAATACTGATATGTTTAAAAATCCAGGGTTCCGATAGGTAAACCAGTTGATCAAAAACAAGAATAAAAACATTATGATAATCGTTTTTAGTGTTGATCAATAGATTCTAAACGGTAGTTTTGAGATCGCAAAAATCAATGAGATAATTGATAAAACGATCAACTGGAAGATTAGTCCGGTTGGTAAAAAAATAATTACAACAAAAGCAATAAAAATCATCAACTTAATTGATGGATTTGTCTTGTGGACAACTGAATTGCTTAATATATACCCATTAATTGCGTTTTTCATAGTTATTAATTACTTCATTTATTGCTTTTGCTAACTCTTTAACAGTTCTTGGTTCGTACTCATACAGTTTTTTAAACACAGGATTTTTTAATGACAAGTCATTAATTACTTGAACAACATGAGGTAGTGCGATTGATGTTGTTTGCATGATTTCGGGATTGGTGAAAATCTGATAAGGAGATCCAGATGTTAAGATCTTACCTTTGTTTAATAATATTACTTCATCAGCAATCTCTAGCACTTTTTCCATCTGGTGAGTAATTACAATTACGGTTTTATTCTCTTTTTTTGATTCAAGAATCAAATCAACCATCTCACTTTCACCTTTAGGGTCCAAACCTGCAGTTGGTTCGTCGAAAATGATAATTTCAGATTGAATTGCTAAGATTCCAGCGATCGCCACTCTTCGTTTTTGACCACCCGATAACTCAAATGGACTCACATCTAAATAAGAAGAATCAAGGCCCATTCGATTAAGATAGAATTTAGCTAATTTTGCTGCTTCTTCTTTATGAACACCAAGAGCAACAGGACCAAACATAATATCTTTTTGTACCGTGTCTTTGAACAACTGGTATTCGGGGAATTGAAACACCATCGAGATGATCTTTCTTAACCGCTTGAAATTTTTAATCTTCTTTGTGTTAGGTGAGATCACAATATCGTGATTGTTCTTGAAATCACGAATAGATAACGTTCCGTATTTTGATGTTAATAAACCATTAAAGTGGGTAACTAAAGTTGATTTTCCACTCCCAGAATTACCAATAATACAGTAAATCTTATTCTTTTCAAAGGTAAAATCAATTCCGTTAAGTGCCCAAAACTCCTCTGAAGTTTTTTCATCAAAAACACATTTTAATCCTTCAGCACGCAATACCTGATTATCAACTAAAGGAGCTGGTGTATACTTTAATCTTTTTGATCAACTCTTGAACATATATTATCGATTAATTCCTTATATCTTAAAGTCGAATCAATTTTCTCATCCAACTCATTTAATTGCATTGCTAAGTCTAAAGTAAAAGGGATATCTAAATTGATATCTTTTAAAAATTGTTTGTCTTTAAAAATCTCATCAGGACTACCTTGCTTGATTAAATTTCCGTGATCCATAACCAACACACGATCGCAATTAACTACTTCTTCCATATCGTGGGTAATCGAGATTACAGTCTTACCCTGATTACGTAGTTGGAGCATAAAACTCTTAATATCTTTTTTACCCTTAGGATCCAACATTGATGTTGATTCATCGAATAAGATAATACTTGGGTTGATCGCTAAAACTGAAGCAATTGCAACACGTTGTTTTTGTCCACCAGACAGTTTGTGTGGCTCAAATTTCAAGATATCTTTAATTCCTATTCGATCTGCTACAGATTCGATTATTCTTTTAATCTCTTGACGGGGAATCTTACGATTCTCTAGCCCAAAGGCAATATCATCTTCAGCAGTAATTCCAATAAATTGATTATCAGGGTTTTGAAAAATGATCCCAACGTTATCGCGTAAAAACTTAATGTTGTCGCGCGAAATGGCATAACCAAATAAATAGATCGTACCTGCAAGTGGTTTTAAGATCCCAGTCAACAATTTTGACATTGTTGATTTTCCAGACCCATTATGACCAACGATACAAACGTATTCTTTTTCATAAATTTCATAAGATACGTTTTTTAGTACTTGTTTTTTTGAATTATATGAAAACGATACGTTTTCAAACTTAATAACACAATTCTTATTATCCATTTATCTAATTATAAAAACCAAACGACTAATTTTGATCAAAAATAGATTAAATTAGTGATTCTTGATCCATCTCTTTAGGAATAGCTATTCCTAAGTATTTTAAGATTGTTGGTGCAACGTTAGCTAAAATACCCTGTTTTTTAGTAAATTTTACTGACGAATCGGTAATACTAAACGGAACAACATTAGTTGTGTGCTTAGTAACTTTTTGATTGTTTTCATCAATCATTTCTTCTGCATTACCATGATCTGCTGTAAAGAATACAGTGATATTATTTTTTTTAGCATCAGCTAACAATCTACCGATTTGTACATCTAAAGCTTCTAGACCTTTAAGAGTTGCTTCGTAATTACCAGTGTGTCCAACCATATCTGGGTTAGCAAAGTTTAAAACTGTTAGATCATATTTCGTATAAACTTTTAATAATTGATCAACGATCGCTTCTGCTGACATTTCGGGTGCTAAATCATAAGTCTTAACATCTTTTCTAGAAGGGACTAAAATTTTGTCTTCGTTTTCATATTCAACTTCAACACCCCCATCAAAGAAGAAAGTTACGTGAGCGTATTTTTCAGTTTCAGCTATTCTTAATTGTTTTTTCTTAGCGTCTTTTAATACTTCACCCAAGGTGTTCTTTTCAATCTTAGGTGGGTAACAGATTGCTGAAGGATTAATTCCTTCGTATTGCATCATGATTACAAAGTATAGATTGTTTCTTCTGATCTCTGGGTTTTTATCATAGTAATTAGAACCAAAGATATAATGACTTAATTGTCTTGCACGGTCAGGTCTGAAGTTAGCAAACACAACACTATCATTGTCTTGAATTGTAATTTGATCGATCTTGTAGTTACTATTGTAAGCTGGAACGATAAATTCGTCGGTTACATTATCTTTATAAGATTGTTCTACATAAGTTTTGATCTCATCAAAACTTTTACCGGTGTTAAATAAAATATTGTTATAAGCTAAATCGATACGGTCTCATCTTTGATCACGATCCATTGCATAAAATCTACCAGAGATACTACCAATTTTAGTGTTAGTTGCTTTAGCTTTTCTTAATAACTCATCCAAATCAGATAATAATTGTGTTGGCGGAACATCTCTACCATCACCAAAGATGTGTAACACACTTAATACACCGTGTTGGTGTGCCATTTCCATAATCGCGTAGATATGATTGATATGAGAGTGTACCCCACCTTTAGATACTAAACCTAAAATATGTAATTTAGATTTATTTTTCTTAGCATGTTGGATTGCATTTAATAACGCTTGGTTATTAAAAAATTTTTTATCTTCAATCTCTTTGTTAATCAAAGATAAACCAGTGTAGATGATTCGACCAGTTCCGATATTTAAGTGACCTACTTCAGAGTTACCAATCTGATTTTTTGGTAAACCAACATCTTCACCACTAGCTCCTAGCATAATGGTCGGATTATCCTTCATTAAACTGTCTAAATGTGGTGTGTGTGCATTTTTAACGGCATTACCGTGGGTGTGGTTACTAATTCCATAACCATCAAGAATCATTAATAGTGCTTTTTTCATAGTTTAGTTTGCTTCAATTAGTTGAATGAATTTTTGTGGGTCTAATGAAGCTCCACCAACTAGTGCTCCATTGATATCTTTTTGTGCTAATAATTCTGATACATTATCAGGAGTAACTGAACCACCATAAAGGATTGGTACTTTCTTAGCCACTGCATCTGAAGATAATCTAGCTAATACTTCTCTTACATAAGCGATTGCATCTTGAGCAATTTCACTTGATGCAGTTTTACCTGTTCCGATTGCTCAAACTGGTTCGTAAGCAATAATTAAGTTTTTAAAAAGTGCGCTGTCAATCTCTTTAAGATCTTTTTGTAATTGACGTCTAAGCACGTTTTTGGTTTGTTTTTTTTCGTATTGTTTTAATGTTTCACCAATACATAAAATTGGTGTCATCTTATTTTCTAATAAAGTCTTAACCTTTTGGTTAATCATTTCATCAGATTCGTGAAATAATTTTCTTCTTTCAGAATGACCGACAATTACATGCTTAACACCAATGTCTTTTAGTTGTTCATAACTAACAGTTCCAGTGTTTGCTTTATTCATTACGTAGTTAGCATCCTGAGCTGCTACTAAACATTCAGATCTTTTTAGTTCATTTGCTAAGCTTAAATAAACAAAAACTGGTGCTACACCAAAAACAACATCTTGTGTTTTAGTTAACTTTGCTTTATTCAAAACACTAAAGAAGTCTTTTACTTCTTTGATGTTTTTATATGTTTTTCAATTTCCGAATATGTATCTTTTCATATTAATTTATTCTATTTGGTTATTTAATTAAACCGATGTATCGCTTCAGCGTTTTTGTTATCTCGTCTGCTTCGTGTTTTAATTGCTTTAGCGAATTACCATAGAAATTATAATAAAATTTAAATTTCGGTTCAGTACCTGAAAGTCTAAATCTGATTCAAGAATCGTTTTCTAAAATCCAGTCTAAACAATCACCATCTTCATTTCATTTGATCGTTACAATCTTGCGATCATTGATATAAGATTGGTTGTATTTTTTAAACATTTCCATTCAGCTGTTAGCTTTTTTCTTCCAATCTAAATCATTAATTAGTGTTGTGATCGTATCGTTATGAATAAACCCAAATTGTGGGTAGATTTCTCTTTCTAAGAAATCAACCATAGTAATCCCACGTTTTAGACATTCATTGTGAATTTCTAAAGCTAGTGCTGAAGTTTGGAACGAATCTTTATCTGAAGCAATTGTTGTAGGTAGTGCACCAATCGCTTCTTCAAAACCTAAGATGAAATCTTCTTTGTCTTTATGATCAATTGCTTTATTACCAATTCACTTAAATCCAGTGCCTACGCGATAAACCACACCGTTGTATTTAGCAATAATACGATCAGTTAAATTAGTTGATACATATGATGAAACGATATAAGGACGTTTAGTTAGTTTTTTGTGTTTTAAGATGTAGTATGAGAAAATAATTCCTATTTCATTACCACTGAAATACCTAAATTCGTTCTTGTGTCTTACAGCAACTGCTAATCGGTCAGCATCAGGGTCTGCAGCTAGCATAATATCAGCTCCGTAGTGATCAGCATACTTAACTGCTAAATCTCAAGATTCTCTGGCTTCTGGATTAGGTGTTCTTGTGTATGTGAAGTTTTCGTCATACTTGCATTGTTCTTTTACAGGAATAACGTTGTAATTAAATCTTTTTAGCATCTCTGGTAATCAGTATGATGCAGCTCCGTGTTGAGCAGTGAATACCACTTTAAAGTCTTTAACTTCTTTGTGATCAGTTGTGTATAGATCGCGATAAATATCAGCAAAATAACGATCATACACATCGTCAGTAATAAACTTAACCAAACGATCGTTTGGTTCATATTCAAGATTTAAGATTTCATAGCTTTTTGGCATGAAATCAATGATCTTTTGGCCATCTTCTTTTAAAAGTTGTGCACCTTTTTCATTGTATGTCTTAAAACCATTATCGGTTTTTGGATTGTGAGATGCTGTTACATTAATTCCACCATCAGCATTAAATCTTGGGATTGCATAAGATAGCATTGGTGTTGAAGTGATCGCATTATTATCAAATAAATAAACTTCAATACCCATTGAAGTCAATACGTCAGTTATCACACTTGCAAAATGAACACCGTTTTTACGGTTATCATGCGCAATAATACATCTAGGTGAATAACCGAATTTATCAATTAAAAAACGACCATAACCAAATGCCATTTGCGCATATGTAAAGTGGTTTAAATATTGGTATCCAGGGCCCATCTTTTGTCTGATTCCAGCCGTCCCAAAACCTAATGGTTTTTCACTAAAAGCATATGCTAGTTCTTCTTCTGACATTGCTTTTATCTGTTCTTTTAGTTCATCGCTTACTTTTGGATGAGCTAATCAATATTTAACAATATTATTCATAGTTCTTATTCCTTAAAAAAAATTATTTAGTATTCAGCGCTTTATTATTAAAACCTAATGGTAATAATTGTTTGAACTGATAAGTCTTTTTGGTCTGATCTTTATAGTAGATCGTAACTAAAGTATTATCATCACTAAACTCTCATAATGCCTGGCGACACATTCCACAAGGTGAAGAGTTCTTATCAATTGAATCTGTCATTAAGTGAATGTGCTTAATCGTTGGTAAATGATCAGAATTATTGTTAGTTATCATACTACCAATCGCATTTCTTTCAGCACATAGGCTTACTGGGTAGGATGCACATTCAACATTTACTCCTTTATGTTCATTATCTTGATCATCTACTAGAATGCAAGCAACATGAAAGTTAGAATAAACACAATAAGCTTTATTTAATAGTTGCAATAATTCGTTATGTTTCATATCTTATTGTTTGATTGGCTTTATCAATGATTGATTGATTAATTGGTTTTGATGAATACAAGGTCATAATTGGTTCATTAACATTAATCTGATCATCATTTTTCTTGTGTAAGTAGATTCCAGCTTGGAAATCAATTGGTTGATCTTTAACCATTCTTCCAGAACCTAATTCAACTGAAACCATTGCTAAATCAACTGGTGAACTATATTTAATATTCCCTTTTTGTTTTGCTTTAAGAATATATTCATATTTCGGGTGAAAATATGTATCGTTAATAACTGCTTGATAATCACCTTTTTGTGATTTAATTCAACTGATAAATTTATCAAATGGTTTGGTTGTTTTTAATAATTCGTTTAGTGCTATTAATGCTTGTGTTTTATCACTATACTGTTTGGTTTCAACTAAAATTTCAGCAATCAAATTATCCATTAAAAGCTTGAATGAATTATTAGCTGCTAATTCGTTTTTTAGATAAGCAACCGCTTCTTTAATTTCAATTGCATTACCAATACTATTACCTAGCACTTCATTCATATCGTTTAGTTCACATTTTAAATGACGATTGAACTTATTAGCTAAATTAAGCATACGTTTTTTCAATTCATTAGCTTGTTCAACCGTCTTACAAAACGCTCCTAAACCATACTTAATGTCGATGAAAATATAATCCGAATTAAGTGCGAATTTTTTCGAGATAATTGATGAAGCAATTAGATCTAAACAATCTGTAGTTGAGGTAACGTCTCTTAGTGCGTATAAAATTTTGTCAGCCAAAACTAAATCGTTAGTTTGAGCAATGATAAACATATCATTGGTTTTAAGAATTTCTTTAGCTTGATCAATACTAATAAAACAATCTACACCAATTGCTTCTAGTTTATCGATCGTTCCACCTGTATGTGCCAACCCTCTTCCAGACATCTTAGCTACTTTGAAATTAAAGCATGCTAAAATTGGTGCAAGCGCGATTGATACCTTATCACCAACACCACCAGTTGAATGTTTATCGATTAATTTTTTATTATTTGATTCAAAATTTAACGTTTTTCCTGATTTAATCATGAAATCAGTTAAGTAATATAACTCGTCCTGATTCATGTCGTTGAACCAAATCGCCATTAATAATGCGCTAATCTGGTAATCAGGGATTGTTTTTTTTACACAACCATCAATGAAATAACCGATTTCTTCTTTAGTTAAAACTTGTTTTGTTTTTTTCTTCTCAATGATCTCAATAATATTCATAGCTTTTTTGATTATTTAGCTAAATCCAATGTTTTCAACTCTTCCATCAGTTTAACTGAACGCGATGTTCCAATTCGATCAGCACCAGTCTTGACGAATTCAACTAATTCTCGAGCAGTTGAAATTCCTCCACTAGCTTTGATTAGGATCTTATCTTGACCTGCTTTTTTCATAATCTTAATATCGTTTAAGCTAGCACCTCGAGTTGAAAAACCTGTTGATGTTTTAATGAAATCAGCTCCAGCATCAATACATGCTAGTGTCGCTTTTGCGATTTGTTCTTCTGTTAGTAAAGCGGTTTCTACAATTACTTTTAAAACTTTTTCACCACACACTTTTTTCACTTGTCTAATCTCATCAATTACACAAGCACAACCATTAATTAATTCTGAGATATTAATCACCATATCAATTTCATCTGCACCCATTTTGATCGATGTTTTAGCTTCGTGAACTTTTTGTTCGGTAAATGTTTGACCTAACGGAAAACCAACAACAGTACATACTTTTACTGGTGATTTTGCTAAGATCTTTTTAGCTGTTTTGATGTAAGCTGGATTAACACAAACGCTGAAAAAATTATGTTCAATTGCTTCATGACATAGTCTTTCGATCTCTTCGTATGTCGCGTTGGGTTTTAAGTTAGTGTGATCGATTAATCGATTAAAATCTAAAATGCTCATATTCTTTATAGTTTTGTAGCAACATTAAGTGCTAATTCAATCATATTCTTAAATGTAGTTTGTCTTTTATCTGGACTCATTGATTCATGAGTAATTAATGAGTCAGATACAGTTAAAATAGTCATTGCATGTTTTTTAGCTTTTGTTGCATTTGCATTTAATGCAAATCCTTCCATTTCAACCGCAATTGCTTTTCATTTTTCATTTGCTTCTTTTGGTGTGTATAAGGTCTGATAAAACGCATCTTCACAGATTACTAAACCTTCGTGATATTTCATCTTTAATTCTTGCGCTGTTTGTCTTGATAAATCTAATAATTTCTTTGAAGGGTAATTTGTTTTATTAACCACATCAACACCAATTAACATCGCATAGGGCGATTCACTATATGCTTGACTTTCTAAGATCACATCGCCTAAATTAACATCCTTAACTAAAGCACCACATGAACCAACACGGATGATATTTTCAACATCATAAAAGTTATAAAGTTCATGAGTATAGATCCCGATTGAAGGGTTTCCCATACCATGTCCCATAACTGTTACTTCTTTATTTTTGTATGTACCAGTGTAAGCAAACATATTTCTTACTTCATTAACTAATTTAGGGTTTTCTAAAAAAGTTTCTGCAATTCATTTTGCACGTAATGGATCACCTGGCATGATTACTGTTTTAGCAATCTCTTCTTTTTTCGCTTTAATGTGTGGAGTCATTTTTAATTACCTTTTGAAAATGTCTATATATTTATTATCTAACTTTATAAAACTCTTTGTTCAGATTATTTTTTTGCTATCTTAATCCTTTATCAAAGTGGTTTCCAGCATTCTTAGGACCGATTGAGAACTTACCAAGCAATAGCATTGTCACTAATGTTAATGCGTATGGAATCGTTCTTAGTAAGAACTTGTTTGCATTGCTTACAGCTGTGTTTGCAGTTGAGTAAACTAATAATGAACTGAATACTAAACCAATAATAGTAATTGGTAATAGTTTTCAACCACTCACGATCAGAATTGCTAAAGCAATAAATCCAACACCATCAACATCACCCGCAAACGCTCTACCTGATTGGTAGTAACCAAATAATGCACCACCACATCCTGCTACAACGCTAGCAAAAATGATTCCAATTCATTGATACTTAGTTACATTGATCCCTTGTGAGTCAACAGCATTTGGGTTTTCACCAACCGCTCGATATCTTAAACCGATCTTTGAGAAATTCATCACAACATATAGGATGATGAAAAACACAACAAATAACACAAATACTACAATTGCTTGGATACTCACACTATTTGCTCTTAGTGTTCTGGTATAAAAGTTCTGTAATGCTGGTGTTTCAAAGAAAGTAGTTGCGCGGTCAGATAAAATTTGTCCAATTCCAGCTGCTAACAAGTTAATACCCGTACCAGCAATAACATGATCGGCTTTCAATTTTATCGTTGCAAAACCAAACAACGCTCCGACCACAACCGAAAGCACTGCGGATAATAATATTGAAACCAAGAATGTTCAGCTATAAGTTGTACTTTGAGCTGAACCCATAGCTTTGTAAAAAATGTTTGAAAATAAAACAAAGAAAGTTGCGCCAAACGCCATTGTTCCATTAATCGCAATATTAACGATACCCACGCGCTCTGATAGATAACCACCAAAAACACCAAGGATAAGTGCTGGAGCTAGAATTAATCATTGATCAAGTTGTGTTAGTGAAAACATTATCTAGCCTCCTTTTTAATATTTAGATTATGAATCTTTTCATTTATTGATTTAATGTGTTTGTCCACTTGCATTTTCATTTCATCTTGTAATGTTACAGCAAGCTTTTGAATTCGTTTTTCTTCATTTTTTCATTTAATTAGTTTCTGTAACAGTTTTTTATTTTTAGAACCTTCGTAGTCTTTAATCGCTCTTTCAGTTTCAACAATTGAGTTAAATACACAACTGTGATAAAACTCATTAATTACATTGACACGTTCTTGAATATATTCTTTTTTATATTGAGCGATCTTATCTTTGTATTCTTTTAAGAATAAAACCTTGACTGGGATAACTAGACTCATCAGCGCAATCTTAAATTTACTATTGTACTGTTCGTTAAGTTTGTTGTGAAGATCTTTCTTTAACTTTTTAACTTTGAATAGGTAATTTTCGGACAACGCAGCTATATTATTTTCTAAGTTTTGGTAATATGTAATGTTTTTGTTGCCATAAATCTTTATGATGATTCAACGTCATGGTTTTAAGTAGTTCATTAATCCATAAATTGAAACGATGTACATTAAAACACCTAAAGTTAAAGACAGCGTTTGTGGAGTGGGTAAGTTTGCTGGACTTTGTCCTACTGAGATTAATGAGAATAACATTGATATAATCACAATTCCTCAAGGATTGTTTAACGCGATTAATGAAATCGCAATACCATTAAATCCTTCAGCAGGAACTGCAGTCAAACCAAAACTACCAACTGTACTAAAATCAATTGCTTGAGAAGCTTGACCAGTATAAACGACAACACCTAAGATACCAGCTAGAGCACCTGATATACCAAATGAACTTAGTTGTAATAAGTTTTTGTTGTAACCAAAATATTCAGCTGAAGTGCTTGATAAACCAGTTGTTTTAATTTTGTGACCAAATACAGTAAATCTTAATAAAACTCAAACAATAAATACACACACAATTGTTACAGCAATTGTTCATACTCATCCAGTATTACTTGTGAATGCAGTTGCTCCTTCATTAACATAGAATGAATATTGATCAGGGAATCTTACTGATAAAAAATTTCCATTAATTCTTTGAGCATTATCAAGAAAATAATTATTGACAATCGTTCCAACTATTAAAAGAATAATTCAGTTTAATAAGATCGCTGATACAACTTCATTAATTTTTAAGTAGATCTTAAACACGCCTGTTAAAACTGAAACAAAAGCAGCAGCAAACATCGATAGAAGGATCGTAATAATCTGACCACCTACTGATGGAGTGAATCCCGCTTTTGCTAAGTAATGAGTAATAATAAACGCAAAAGATGCACCCGCAAGCATTTGCCCTGATATACCAATATTAAAGATCTTGGCTTGCATCGCAAAACCAAACGATAGTCCTGCTAAAGTGAAGATTCCAATATTAGTAATAAAATCTTGTTGTTGTTTTTGAAAACTTAACCCTTTACTAAATAAAGAAAAAAACGCATTAGAGTTTACGCTTGTTGCTACTAAAATTAAGAAGATTAATAATAAAGAAACAATAATTAAAGTTATAATGCTAAGAAATCTTCTTCTACCTGATTTGTTTTCTTTACGGTAGAAAAACCGATCAAAACCGATCAAAAAATTCGGATATTTTTTAAATTGATTCATTCATCGCTTCCCCTGCTAATAGTTGACCGATTTTAGATCTAGTCATTTCTTTTTTAGGTCCTACACCAATAAAGTTGTTACGACTAATAACTGCAATCGTATCAGCTAGAGCCATAATCTCATCTAGTTCATAAGAAACTAGTAAAACTGCTTTACCTTGTTTTTTAGCTTCAATAATCTGACCATGAATATATTCAATCGCACCAACATCAAGACCTCTTGTTGGTTGAGCTAAGATTAATAATTCATGTTTTTTAGTCATCTCTCTACCAACAATCAACTTTTGTTGGTTACCACCAGATAATGATCTAGACATCGCTGTTCCGTTTGCTGTACCTCTAACATCAAATTGATCAATGATATCTTGTGCATATTTAGCTATTTCAAACGGAACAATAAAACCTTTATCTGAAAAAGGTTTTTTATCAATTAAATTATTAACTGAATTTAAACGAACATTTTCATCGAGAGTCAATCCGTGTTTGTGTCGGTCTTCTGGAACGAAAGAAATTCCTAAATTAGAACGTTTTTTGATTGACATTCTTGAGATGTCTACTAATTTATTGTCGTGTTTAAAGAAAATTTTATTTTGTTCTGATTTTTTTAAACCAGATATAACTTCAATCAATTTAGATTGACCATTACCCTCTACACCAGCAACCGCAAAGATTTCACCTTTTTTAATTTCAAAATCAATCTTGCTCTTTCGTTGGTTTGAAGCACTAAGTTTTTCTCACGTTTGCTTACCTTTTTGCAAACCTTTAGTTACTGCAACTTTAGCGACTGAAGAAGCTTTATTAATTATTTCATCATATTTTTCTTCAACTGTTTTAGTATCTAAGCTTAAATCCTTAACGCTTAAAATAACTTCATCACTAGTAACCGGCAAATCATTGATTGATGGAACAATGGTTCTACCAACCATCAATTCAGCCATTTCTTCGATTGATGTCTTCTTAACATCAACAGAATCAACGTACTCACCTTTTCTTATAATTGTCGCATTATCAGCTATTGCCTTAATTTCATGAAGCTTATGACTAATAATAAGAATAGTTTTATTTTTAGATTTAAATTCTTTAAGAATGTCTAAGAAACTTTCGATCTCATTATCAGATAAAACTGCCGTCGGTTCATCAAAAATCAATAAGTCAGCATCGCGATAAAGTACTTTTAAAATTTCAACTTTTTGTTGTTCACCAACAGTTAAAGTAGAAACCTTAGCGTTTAGATCGATTTTAAAATTGTACTCATCAATAATTTTCTTTAACTTATTGAAACTTTTTTTATAGTGAATAATTCCAGCTTTAGTTGTTTCTGAACCTAAGATGATATTATCAATCACCTTAAAGTTATCAATCAACTTAAAGTGTTGGTGAACCATTCCAATTTTTGCTTTTGAAGCATCTTTTGAAGACTTGAAGTTTACTTCTTTATCTCAGACAAAAATCTGTCCTTTATCTTGTTTGTATAAACCAAATAAGATGGACATGAGAGTTGATTTACCAGCTCCATTTTCACCTATAATGGCGTGTATTTCATTCCTCTTAACTGACAGATTAATCCCTGAATTAGCTTTTATCTGGCCGTTATTAAAGGATTTATGGATATCAACCATTCGAAGCGCGTATTCTTGTGTATCCAAACTAATATCCTTTCTGTTTTTCGCTTTAATTTTAACTAATAAAAAGAAAAAAACCTATTCCACAAAGCATCAATGCTATATTGTTGTTAGATAGAAATAGAAATAAATATATATTTATAATTGCAATATTTTTTTATAAAAATTATGTTCTAAAAAATTCGAGAAAAAAATAAGTATTATATTTTTGTAGGTTTTCAATCAACGCAATTTTCCTGTTGTTTCATAACCCTCAAATCATATACTAAAGATATGTAAAAAAATATCTAAAAAGTGAGGAAATTTTTGAAAAATTTATAAAAATGATTAAGCCATAAATATCGGTTCTTAATTTGGTATAAAATAAAAACAATAATTCTTCTAACGAACGAATTATTGTTTTTCTTTTTGAATTATATTTTATGCTTTTAAACTATAGCTTATTGAACTCAAATTTCTTGTCTGATTGGTTTAATAAAGTACCTTCAGTAGCTTGTTGGAATGATCCAGAAATAATTGCTGCTTTGTGGCTTAATGATGTAGCATCATCTTGTGCATTACCTGTTGTTAAAACTGGCAATAATTTAGCATCAGCTGTAACTGAAGTTTTGAATGTAGTTAATTCATTACCCTTAATTTTTCAATTTTCTCTAGAATCAGCTGGTAATGAAGTAGATGTTCCAGATAGGATTTGAACGTATTCTTGAATTACTTTTTGATTGTTAGAATCATTAACGGTTACTAATTGATTAGAAGGTATTTGTTTGTTTTGATTAGTTGGCATTGTTGGTGTTGTGCCTTCTTCAACTAGTCTACTTGATGATGATTGCATCATCATACCATTTCCTTGACCAGTTCCTTCTTGTCCTCCAGTAGGTGTAGTTTCCATTGGTTGCATAGGTGTAGCGCTTTCAGTAGCTGGACTTGAAGTTTTAGTAAATAAATCATTTAAATCAGGTAAATAACTTAATCCAGCTTTTGATAATGAAACACCACCGTTAGCTAAACTAGCTAAGTTGTTTCATCCATATCCATAGAAACCATTAACTTCTTTACCACTTTTAATAGCTTTTAAAGTTGAATCAACAGCAACGTCTAAAGCTTTAACAGTTGAGAATGCAATTGTTTTACCACCAGGAGCATCTTGTAATGCTTGAGTTGTTGTTAAATTTTCTTGAGCTGTATCAACACCAATTAATTGTGCCTTGTAAGTGTTTTTGCTGTTAAGAATAGCAGTTTGACTTAATGCTGTTTGAGGACCAGCAATTGGATAAACTAAAGATGCACCATTCTTTAACAATTCATCTGTAATCGTAGTTGCTTTTTGCTCATTTGCGTTGAATGATCCAGATACATCTGCAAGTAAGCTGTCGCGAGTACCACTGTTGCTTGCTTCATTAGATGATACTCAAGATAATTTTTTGAAACCTTCAACTCTTGGTTGAATGTATTGGTTAAAGAAGATAGCACCCATTCTAAAACCGTTTAAGAAACTAATAGTTGAAGGAATTGCTAGACCAACGTAAGCACCAATTCCATAAGTTTCTTTGCCATCAACCATTACAGTTTTAAAGAATCCGCTGTTTTTATTTACTAAAACACCAGCAGCAACACCAGTTAAGAATGCTGCACTTTCAGTTTGGAATGTAACAGCTGAAATGTTAGTACCATTTTTCTTAGAAATAACACCATCGATGAAGATGAAACCGAAATCTTTAAATTCATTATAGAAAGATGGAGTATCTAAAATCTTGTTTAAAGCGGGTTCTTGGTTGAAACCAGTAGCTACAGCAACAAGTGAACCTTCGTTCTTAATTTGTCTGTAAGTGTTAATTCTTGAGTCATCAGTTGTACCTGGTCTCTTCCATAAACCGTTATTAACAGTAACAGTTTGAGGAGCTGGAAGATCGATGTTAAATTCACTCTTATAGAAATCTGAAATTCCTTTGTATGAAGTTTCAGAGAATGATTGGTCAGCTAACGTAGATGTATTATCTGAAACAACTAATTGAACAGATGATTTATACGAAAGTGAAGAACCACATGAAGCCAATGTTCCTCCAACAATTGAAGCTACACCAGCAATACCTAAAGCAATTGATATTTTTTTAACTTTAGTTTTATTTATCATAAATTTTACTACCTTATAAATTAAGCTTAATCCAATAAGCATAAAACTTATTTGATTACCTCTTATATTATCAAATATATTATCGTTATTAATAAAAAAATACAATGTGAAGATAAAATATTGATCAATTACTTTTTATCTTTTATTAATTGTTTATTTTCAAAAGCCCCTTTTAGGCTGAATGAGTCGGCATAATCGATTGAAGAATTGTATGGTAATCCCATTCCTAAACGATATATTTTAAGATCATAATCAGCTAATAAAAGCTGTAAATAATTTGCGGTTGTTTGACCGTCTTGAGTGAAGTTAGTTGCTATTATCACTTTTTGAATTTTATGTTTCTTAATCAAATCTAATAACAAATCAAAATTAATTTCATCAATTATTTTTTTATTCTTTTTAGAAATTTCATGATTAAGAATAAAGTACTTGCCATGATATACTTGAGACTCTTCAATCACATTTAAGTCATCAAAAAAACTGACGATACACAATTCGTCATTATTTCTTGAATCATCTGAACAAATTCGACATATCGAACGATTAGATCAACCTTGACACATTTCACAAATCTTAATTGATAACTTAGCACGTTTTAAAACATCAATTAGATCATAAACGTAACGATCTGATTTTGTCATTAAGTATTGCGTTATCTTTTTAGCTTGTTTTTTGCTAACGCTTGGTAAATCACTAATCTGTTCTACTAAATTGTTAAACTCATTCAGATCTACATCTGATACCATAATTACTAAAATCCAGGGAATTTAATTGGTGGGGTGATTGAGTTAGAGATCTCATCTCTTTTCTTTTCAACATCAGCAATCGCTTCATTAATTGCTTCACTTACCATATCTTGCAAAGTGTCTGGATCTTCTGGGTCAATTAAATCTTTATTAATCTCAATTTTAATAATTTTAAGATTGCCTTTAATGGTTGTGTTAACTAACTTTTTATAGTCGTATTGATATTCTTTTTCTTCAAATTCTGCAAGCTTTTTTTCCATTTCGCGTTGCATCTTTTTCATTTGATTAGCTAAATTTTGAAAATTCATAATTATCCTTATTTTTTAATAAATAAATGATTACTTATCTAATAACTCACTTAAGATTTCGGCTTGTGTTTTTTGTTTTTTAATTGTTCTTAGTTTTTCAACATCAAGCGACTGATACAAATCATTATAATAGTTTATTATATTTAAATCTTTTGTTTTCTGTGTTTGTTTGAAGATTGGTTTCATAATTGCTTCAGTTACTGCAAACACATATATTTCCTTATCAAAAATATGATTGATGGTATGAACTTTACTGTTGTTGTAACTTTGATTGTTAATAAGTTCAGCAATGTTTTCATCATCAAGAATAATTATTGCTGCTTTATCAGTAGCAAAAAATACTTTAGACCCTGTTAAATATAAATCAACATTCTCATAGAATGAATCTTCTTTGTTGTCACCTTTTTTAAACTTTTCTTGAGCTTTTAAAAAATGATCTTGTAATTTCTTATTTATTAAATTTTTATTTTTAACAACGTTATATGTAATCGCCATTAAATAATCATTAATCTTCTGGCTATCTAAATCAACAACAAGTGCATCATCATTAGTTGCATTAGATTCTTTTGTTTGATCAACAGGTTTGCTTTTAGTTTTTTTAACTTTTTTTATCTGAACAACTTCTTCTTTTTCTGTTAAATCTTCTTCTTTTATTGCATTCTTATTGTTTTCTTTAATCGGTTTAATTTGATCATTAATTTGTTGTTGTGTAATTTTTGGTTTAACACCAACAGCACTATCCATTAACATATTAGGCTTAATTTCTTCTTGGCTAACCTTTTTAGTAAGAGCAAAATGTTCTTCTTGTTGATGATTTAAACTGTTTTTTTCTAAATAATCAAAAACTGCTAACAACAAACTTTCTTTTATGTTTGTGTGAGAAACTTTAGTTGATAATAACTGATTAATCTTTTCAGATAAAATTAAAAGATTAATATTTTTTATACTAATCGCTTGAATTTGCTTATCATCTAAAGTTTTTAATAGATTAATGTTTTTGGTTTTTTTATAAACCAAAATATCGATCAAAATTGCTAATAAGTCTTGAATAAATAAAACAAAATTAATTCCTTTAATTTCAATTTCGTTTAAAAGGTTAATAATTTTTTCAAGACTATTTTCATTAATTAATTCCAAAAACTTCAGTTTGATTTCTAAATTAATTAAACCGAATGTTTCATTGATCTTTTCAACAGTTATCTTCTTATTTTTTTCATAAGCTAGTTGTTGCAAAATACTTAATGAATCACGCGCAGAGCCAGAAGCCAGACCAGCGATTTTGATAATTGCATCTTCTTCAATCTTGATCCTTTCTTGATCAATAACATTCTTTAAAACGTCAACAATGTCGTTCTTATCAAGTTTTTTAAAATTAAAGCTCTGACATCTTGAAACAACCGTCAATGGAATCTTGTGAAATTCGGTCGTAGCAAAAATAAACACAACGTGTTTAGGTGGTTCTTCTAACGTTTTTAATAGTGCGTTTCATGCACCGTTACTTAACATGTGTGCTTCATCAAGAATGTAAACTTTTTTAGTTAAGTTCATTGGTGCGTAATTAATTACATCGATGATTTTTCTAATTTCATCCACACCGTTGTTAGTAGCAGCATCTAATTCATAAACATCTTGCGACTTATTTTCATTAATTAATTCACAAGCTGAACATTTGTTGCAAATATCGCCATTTTTCTTATTTAAGCAATTATAAGCTTTAGCTAAAATCTTAGAAATTGATGTTTTACCAATTCCTCTTGAACCCTGGAAAATATAAGCGTTAGCTAATTGATCATTAGCACTAGCTTTTAATAAGATGTTAGTAATATGAGATTGACCAATGATACTTGATAAGTTATTGGGTCTATATTTTTGATAAAAGTTAACCATATTATTTTTGTTTCAGATGTTTTTGAATTAATAAGTAAGCGTTTAATAAACTAGATAAATAAATTTGTTTTTTATTAAACAATATTGCTTCCAATTCTTTTTGAGAATGCCATTTGTTTTTAGCCACTTGTTCAAAAATTGAACCATCAGTTGATGGTTCGTGTTGTTCTATCCCTGTAACATCAAAGACAAAACAATGAACAATTTCATTCATTTGTGTAGAAGCAACATAATCAACTTGATCATAAAATTTATTTAAATCTACTTTAATCCCACCTTCTTCTTGCGTTTCTCGAACCGCTGCTTCTAAAGCAGATTCGTTTGGATCGATTGATCCTGTTATCGGACAAGGATAAAGATCGTCTCATTTAGTTTTGATCGCAATTTCAGGCATTGGTTGGTAATGAACTAAATAAAATACTTCATCACCAACATATTTAAAACATAATGATGCAATGCTATTAATCGATTGTCTTTGTGCATAAACAAAACCTTTTGGTGTTTCATACAAACTTAAATATGTAGTTTTGTAAAGTAATTTATTTTTCATTATTTTTAATTCATATCCCTTTAGATTAAATGATCAAATTGTGTTTGAAAATTATTACATATCAATAATCAAAAAAGAATATCAGATTGTATTAACCTAATATTCTATTTTGCTTTGCTTATTGAAGTAATTTAATTGCTTTTGAAATCTTAGAAAGTAATACTGGGTAAGATACTAAGCTAGCAATTTCAAAAAACACACTAAATGATAAAGTTGCTTTCAATGAATCGAAGTCGTAACTGTATACCTTCTTATGGGTGCCTATCTGGTTACTTGATAAAACACAAACCAGCGCTAAAAATCGATAGATCGAACTAACAACAACATAAACGATTATTGCTGCAACAAAGATTGCATTAAATGTATCAAGTTTTAGTTTTAATGTTGTTTCAACATTCAATATTTCAAAGTGTTGAAGATTGAACAACACCGCTAGCCCTAATACTCCTAATGAAAGTATTAACGAAAATATTCCCATAAAAATTGAACCAATACCGAATTTTTTTAATTTTTTCAATCTTCAAATTTCGTATTGAATTTCAAAACCCGAAAGCTCTTCTTCTTGACTTACTTCTTCGTGAACAGGATGATGTTGAGCAACAGTTACAGCTTTAGCATCTTTTTCTTCTTGCTGTTTTTGAATTGTTTCTTCATCTACAATAACTAAATTAGTTGCTTGTTTTTTGCGCATGAACTCTTCAAGAGTCATTCCACTAGGATGGGTAACCGCAACTTTTTTGGTTGGCTCCACTTTTTGAGTAGGTGTTGCTTCTACTGTTTGTTCAGGCTGGACACTAACAGTGGGTTGAGCTTGAGTTGTTCTAGCAGTATGCTGAGCTAGTCCCGTTTCTACAGATTGTTCAGTTGTAACAGCTTGGGGTTGATTGTTTGAAAAATCGAGAAGTGATGTTATTGGAGCTTCGTTTTGTTCTTCTTCATCCACTGAACTAGTTTCGTCAACAGGAACAAAATTTCTTAATGAAGGTCTCGGTGTCGGTGCAGGCTTAGGACCTAATCCTTGACTATTTGGATTAGGTTTAGGTTGAACTGCAGCTTGTTGACTTGCAACTTGTTGAGTAGGAGTTTGTCCAGGATTAGGACTTGTGTTCAACTTATTTAAGATATTAATAGCACCATTAGGATTAGGATTAATTGCTTTATTATTTGGTGCTTGACTATTTAAATTAGGTGTCGGTCTTGGATTTAAATTACGGTTTAAATTATTAGGAACTAAATTTCCTGCTGGGTTAGCAGCTTTATTTTGAGGACTTAAAACCGGTCTAGGTCCGTTTAAATTAGGTGCAACCTTATTATTAGGTTGCCGTGGTTGATTTAAAACTGGACCAGGTTTTGGTTGCATACGATTTGCAACTACTTGCGTCCCTTCTTTTTTAGAATCACTTCTAACAATTTGTGCCTGCGCTTGGTAAACGTTGTTATTTGGGCTTACCGGTTGCTTATTTGCTAAATTAACCGAAGGCCTAATAACTTGCTGCAGGTTATTATTCTTGATTGGTGCAGAGTTCGTCTTTTGATTCATATACTTAGAACAACTATATTGCTATATTTTAAAATAATTAAAAAATAAGACAATTAGTAATCTAATTATCTTTAAAGTGTTCAATTGTTTTAGATGTTATTTGTCTTCCTTTTGAAGTTTTTTTGATCAAATTGCTTTTGATTAAATACGGTTCAATTTTAGATTCGATCGTAAAACTATCAATACCACTAATCAATGAAAGTGATTTTAAACCAAGATATAGCTTTGGATTATTTTCAAATGACTTAAGGTATTCCAAATCCAAGTTTGATAAACCAAACTTATGGATATTAAGTTTATTTAGAATCGATTGAATCGTTATATTTTTATCAAACAACTTAAAATCCATAACGCGTTTATAAATTCTTAAAGCGTTTCTGGGTGTACCTTTAGAATGTTCTGCAATTTCTAGCATCTCATCTTGAGTCAATTTGATATTATCTTTTGCATTGGTTGCTTTAATAATCTCAAAGATTTCATCATTTTGATAGTAATCAAGTTTTAGCAAAATTCCAAACCGTTCTTCTAATGGATCGATGATGCGTCCATACATTGTTGTTGCACCAATTAATGTAAATGGCGGTAATTTCATTCTAGTAAATTTAGAATTGAATTCTTTACCAATCAAAATATCAACAACGTAATCTTCCATAATTGGAAATAATAATTCCATTATTGTAGATGGTAATGAATGGATTTCATCAATAAACAAGACATCGTTTTTTGATAACAAAGAAAAAGCATTCAATAAATCTGCTGGTTTTTGAATTTGTGATGCTTGTAAGATCTTTATCTTAGATCTTAATTCATTTGCAATAATTTGAGCTAGCGATGTTTTGCCAACACCTGGTGGTCCATAAAATAAAACGTGGTCTAATGCTTTATTTTGACTGATCGATGCGTTAATAAAAGTTAGTAACTTTTGTTTTAATTCATTCTTACCAATAAATTCATCAAAATTGTTGGGTCTAGCTAATTTCACTTGTTCTTAAGCCTATTTGTTTAATTACAACAGCTACAAGATCTGCCGAATCATTAATTGATTGATTTTTAAAATCAATTTCAGATAATGCGTCTTTGATCTGTTCTTGCTTGTAACCAAGATTGATTAAACAATCAATGGCTTCAATAACGATCTCTGATAATATTTCGTCTGGACTACCATCTTTGCTATCATCATCTTTTTGATTATCATCGTTTACGCTTGCGTCTTTATCAGTTGTAATCTGGTTTTTCAGATAATGTTTGCTTGCAATATCAGATGCTAATAACATTGTCGCAATCTTCTTATTAATGTTTTCTAACTTTAACAATCCGTTTAAATCGTTATTTTTAACTAGCGTTAGAACTTCTTCTTGCTTATTTGCCATTATATTCATAGCAGTTTTGGGACCTATTCCATTAATGGTTAATAAAGCTTTGAATCATTCTTTTTCTTTTAAACTTTTAAACGCATAAATTTCTTTATTAATTGAATTGTTTTGAGCTAAAAAAGTTAGTTCATGTAAGAAAACAAGAACATTGTTGTCAGTTCGACTAAAACCACTATTAGGTTTTACATTTACCCAATAACCTCAGTTATTGGCAACAAATAACATTTTTGTATTTGTAACGTATTCTATTTTTGCATATACAGAAGTGATCATATCTTACTCCTGTACAAGATATGTAAAAAATTTTAAGAAAGCACAATTTGATTTTGTTTAGCCGCTTGTTTCATTTTATTTAACAAGATAATCTGGTTATTCAAACACTCTTCATATAGACCATTCTCAAATAAACGTTTTCTAAAATCAAAAACAAAATTTCTTATTTCATCAGATTCATAGATGTACTTGTGTAAGAACATAAAAGTGTGCTCACACAGTTCTTTTAAAGCAACTTGTTTAATGCCCGTTTCTAAAACTTCAAGAAAACCCTTTTCCATCTTTTGATGTAATGCATCGAATTTAATAATGTTTTCTTTATAGTTCTTATTGAGATTTTGTTCCAATTCAACTAATTGACTAACATTATCAGAAATTAATTTATACAACTTATCGTTTTTTAAATCGTTTGCTTGATAATAGTTCTTGGTCATTGCAAATTGCAACTTCAAATTATTTGTATTAAACAAGAAGTTTTCATATTGCGCAATATTTTCAAGAATTGTTTTAATCAGAATTTCTAAACCTTCATTAAGTTTTGTCGCGTTATTAGTAATATTACTAATTAAAACTAAGAAATCTTTGTGGCTTAGCCGTTTCTGATTTTCTTCATTAATTTCATTTATCATCAGTTTTAATTGATCAGAACGAAAACTTAGTTCACGAATTTGTTCTAACAACATATGATCTTTTTCAAAATTAACGTTAAAAATTCCTAAAGTTTCTTTTAGTTGTTCGAAATTCTTTAAATAATGTTCAATCCAGTATTTAAATGCTTGATAAATAACTGCAATTGTGTTCTTAGATTTAGTTTCTAACTCCAATTCTCTTTTAAGTGGTGCGATTAGATTAAACTTGTCAGCTAACAACATCTGTGCTTGCTTAAAGTTGCGCTGCATTAATAGTTGGTGAACTTTTTGCAAATCTTTATTCGTATATTTAACGATCGTATGAATTCTTTGTTTCTTTTCTTCAGTAAAGTTTGGATCTTGAACTAACAAACTGAACGAATAATAGATATCTTCAATAAAGTATTTTAATCTAACTCTTCACTTATTTAGTACGAAATAAGTTTTGGCCATTTTAATTAGAGCTGGTAAATTTTTTAATCAGTGTTCTATAACTGAAATTAACCGTTTGTTTAGTAACTTGGTTGCAGATTCTTCTAAATGAAATAAACAATCAGAAAAACTATTAACCATTCTTAATAATTCTTCATTATCAAAAGTTGGAATAATATATTTTTCTAAAAATTTAATTAAGTTATCAAACAACTCTTTGAAATTAACGATTAACTCTGATGAATGATTCTTGTAACCTGAAATATCTCCCTTAATTTGATTAAAAGAACGATCTAACATTTCGATTTTGTCCAGGTATAAGTTAATCTGCTTCATAGTTTGTTTAACATACCTAAAATCAAAATGATATTCAAAGTTACACAACTCGTTAATCGGTTCATAAACTGAATTAATCTGCTCGCGATAATAATTATTAAACTTATTAACGTATTCAACAACGTGTTTTAAACCAGTTCGATCATTAGCTAACTTAGCCAATCTTTGAATCGTTAAATTGTAATTTTTAGCGGATAAAGCGTTATATTTTTCGCGAAACTTGTAGTTCTTATTAATTGATTTTCTAACCTTGATAAAGATCACAAAATAAACAGCATATAAGATGATTATAGTCATAGCAATAATTACTAAAACAATAATCAAAATTGATTGCGTATTAAGAGTAGGTTGAGATGCTGTTGTATTCATTTAATTAATAAAAATCTATCTGTGTTTTTGAATTAAGTCGGTTAATACTTTGATACTAACATTTGGGTTGGCCTGACCATTGGTTTTTTTCATCAATAAACCAATTAGTAATTTTTCAACACGTTCTTTGCGTTGATCGTAATCTTTTAATACACCTACGTTTTCAAGCACAATTGGTTCTAATAATGCGATGATCTCGTTTTCGTTTTTAATCTGTTTCATCTTTAAACGATCAACGATCTGAGCAACTGATTCATCTGTTTTTAGAATTTCATCTAAAACAACTTTTGCTTGTTTTTGGTTTAAGTCTTCATTCTTAACCATTACTAATAGATCGCTTAAACTATCAAATCATTGAGTATTAATTAGTTCTAGTTGTAACTTCAATTTATTAACACGGCCAATGAACTCGATTAATAATCATTTACTTACCAAGCTTAAATCGTTAATCTTATCATTAATTTCATTAAGTTTTTGATACAAGAATGCATTATCTAACAATAGGTCAACAAACTGCTGATCTAATCCTTCTGATAATAGTTTTGCTTGCAGATCTTTAATGTAAAAGACTGGCATCTCTTCAACTTCATTTAAAAATTTTTGATCTAGATTAATCCCAATAATGTTTGGTTCAAACATATAACGATAATCAACTGCATTTGATTTTTCACGCATGAAAACAGTCTCATTCAATTGATCATCATAACGCATTGTTGCTTGAATTAATTTTTTGTTTGATAACAACATTTCTTGTTGGCGATTAATTTCATAATTAATCGCTTTTTCTACGTTATTAATTGAGTTAATATTTTTAATTTCTACACGGGTACCATAAGTACTTATTCCAGTTGGACGAATAGAAACATTAACATCAACACGCATTGAACCTTCTTCTAATTTAGCGTCACTAATATCATTAAATATTAAGATTCTTCTTAGATTAGTTAAGTATTCTTTTACCTCTTGACCACTGCTAAATACAGGATCGGTTACGATCTCAATTAATGGCGATCCAGAGCGGTTGTAATCTAATAAAATTTCGTTATTATCATTAAGTTGCTTAGCCGTATCTTCTTCAATGTGAAAACGTTGAATTGGAATTCTCTTATTTGAGATATCGACATAACCGTTAGTAGCAATCGGGTGGTGTTGTTGCGTAATTTGATAACCTTTAGGTAAGTCTTGATAAAAGTAATTCTTACGATCAAAACGCACGTAGTGATCAACGTTTTGCATATTTAAAGCTTTAGCTAAAACTAAAGCTTTTTTAACAACAAAAGCGTTGGGATCAGGCATTGTTCCAGGTAAACCTAAATCAATCGGGTGGACGTTGATATTAGGGTCTGCAGTATGTGAGTTAGCAGACGGTGAAAACATCTTGGTTTTAGAGTTTATGGCAACGTGAACTTCAATTCCAATTATTGGTTCAAAATTATGCATTGATGTTTCCTCCGTTCTTATCTAATTCAGTTTCAATAATATATGCTGTTTTAATGATTAGATCATCATTAAATTGATCTGAAACTAAATTCAAACCAACAGTTAAATTATCACGGTTTTTAATCATTGGAATCGTGATTGAAGGGTGTCCTCCAAAATTAGCAATTGATAAAAAATTATCAATTAAATTTGTATCAGCTAATCCTTGTTTGAAATCTTCAATCTCAGCAGCAAAATTACTTGCACCTAAACCAAATACAACATCTACATTTTTCTTAGATTGTTCGAAATGTTCAACGATCAATCTACGCACCTTTTGCGCTTTTTTAAATAACGGTTCGTAGTTTTCAGCTAAAGTAATATAAGCCCCGATCGTAAATCTTCTTTTAATCTGATTGCCTAATAATTTTGTGCGAGCATTGATTACTTTTTGTTCGTAATTTTCACCTTCTACTTTTTCACCAAAAGGAATTCCGGTTAGATTAGCATAGCAACTATTAGCCTCAGGGAAACTTAACATCTGATATGTTGGTAAAACAGCCTTTAATAATTCGATATCAAACTCAAGTTCAACGATTTCAAACTTATTAGTTTTGTACAAGAAATCAATAACCTTTTTTCATGCGGTTAAGATATCTTCATACATAAATTGCTCTAAATTTTTGTAATAACCTAATCTAATTTTTCTCTTATGAAAATCTGGCTCTAAAAGGTGGTTTAATAATGTCTTGGGGCGTTTTTGTGAGGTGAAATCCTTTGGATCAAATTGACTCAGTGCATCTGTCACGATTGCTACGTCAGTAACATTTCTAGTAAAGATAGCAACGTGATCCAATGATGGTGCATAAGGAAAAACACCATATCTTGAAATAGATCCATAAGTTGGTTTAAATCCAACCACACCAACTAAACTTGCTGGTCGACGAACCGAATCACCAGTATCAGTTCCCACGCTAAAAACAACCGAGTTGTTAGCTACACTAATCGCGCTACCAGAAGACGAACCGCCTGGTGCATATTTCTTAGAAATCGGGTGATGAGTGTAACCAAATCCAGAATACAATCCTGTACCACCAAGACCGAATTCATCCATATTAACTTTAGTAACCATCAATGCATTTAGATTTTCTAAGATCTTGTATACGGTTGCATCATATGGAGGAATGTAATTTTCAAGAAATTTTGAACCACCAGTTGTGGGAATATCTTTTGTTGAAATATTGTCTTTTAAACTATACGGAATGTAAGCTAATAAAGAATTGTTGACAAGATCACCATCAAACTTGGCAGCCTTTTCAGTTATACGATCCTGATTAACGTATAAATAAGCATTAGTTCAGTGATACTTATTAATAAGTTTAAGTGAATCCTTAACTAATTGATCAGGAGTAATCTCTTTTTTGCGTAATTGACTATTAAACTTTAAGATATCTGATTTCATAATCTATACTTTAACGAATTCTCCCAAAGTTTCTTTCGCAGTTTTTTGTGCGATCCGTCTATCTGCTTGATAAACGGCATTGTCATCTCTTAGTTTGTTTGAACTATTTTCAATCGGATAGTTCATCGGTTTAACATTAGTCGTATCCAGTTTATCAATCTGTTTAAAATCAATTAAAATATCTTCAAACTCAACTTGAAGTTTCTCTAGTTGATGATCGTCTAATTCAAACATAACTAAACGAGAAAGTTTTTTTAAATCGTCTTTATTAATTTTCATGTCGCCCCCTTCTTTTCTGCTGGTTCAATTTTTAACAAATAATGGTGTGCTAAGATCTTCAGTTAATTCGTCCTCATAGTTGTATTTCATGATCGGTTGAATAATCATAATGATTGGGAAGATTACCACGATATCAATCATGAACAACGCCGGATTTGCAATCAATCTAATTGAAATCCATAACGGATAAGGTTGACCAGTGATCTCCTTGTCAAAAATTGGTAAAAAGAATAAATTTACCAACACCGCATTAACTCCAGCTAATACAACTAATGATACTAATGAAGAATATCAGTTTTGCTTTGCATCAATTGTAATAATGTTTTTGTGGTTAGAATGCACTTGTCGTTTATGAATGAAGCCACTTAAAGCATTAACGTTATTAGGTGAAGTTAATTTGTAGATTAAAAATGTAATTCAAATAAATGCAACGATTCCGATTCCAAAACCTAAAATGATTCAAGTGAATACTACAGATGAGATCTTGGTTCTACTAACACCAGGAATTGATAGATCAAATCCACCATTAGTTCTAATTTCTGGCATGCTAGTTATTAAAAATGTTGTTAGTAAGAACGTTAAGATTACCAATAAACTTAAATATATTGATAAAGAAAGGTTGCGATACTTTGAATACTTTGAAGTAGTTAACAGCGAACGAATCATTCCTGCTAACATCCCTGTTAAAATCGCCACCACGAAATATCCGTAATGAAAAAATCCAGCTGATAATGTAACCGCTAATAAATCAATAATGATCCCTGAGATCATCCCGATTATTGGCCCAAATAATAATCCTGAGATCTTAACTAACACCGTTTCAATTGAAACTCTAGTACCTGGATAGACTCTAAATAAAATCGATGCTAGACCACCAGTAATCGCACTTATTAATAAGATGATAGCAACCGCAATCGCGATAACCATGGCTACATTAGTCATGCCGATTACCGAAAATCGAGGGATTGTATAATAACGCTTTTTGCGAAATAGGTAGTAATATAATTTCTTAGCTAAAGATAGAATAATTACTAATCCAACAATAATCGCAAAAACAACCATAGCAAAAGAACTCGATGGTTGAATAAATGATTCTGTCATAAAGCTTTATGTCTATTTGTTATTATAAATTACATTAATTTATTATGCTTAACTCATTGTATTGGTAATTCATTATTATCCATCAAGATCTTATTTACTTGATTAAAGTGATTATTATTAAAAAATTGTTTAGCACTAAAAAAACTAGGATGAGCCGAAGTTAAAACGTGTTTTAGCTTGAATTGCTCCAAAAAATCTTGAGATTTTTTACCTCATAAAAGAAAAATTGGTTCGAACTCTTGCTTAAGTAATTTAACTATTAAGAATTTAATTAATTCTTCTCAACCAAGATTTTGATCACTTAGTGGTGATTTGTTTTTTACGGTTAGAATTGTGTTGATTAATAACACCCCTTGGTTTGCTCAATCCTTTAGCGAATAATCAAAAAATTGGTTCACTTCACCTTCGTTTTTATTAAGATTATTACTTAATTCTTTGATAATATTTCTTAATGAAACTGGCGGTTTTTTAGTATCAACTCCAAAAGCTAATCCGTTTGCTTTATTAATATCTGCATATGGATCTTGTCCGATAATTACCACTTTGGTTTTTTGATAATCAAAAAAGTTAAAGGCATTAAAAATCAATTCCTTTCTAGGAATTAATTCATTACTTTTGATTCTATTACTAATCAAATGATCTAATGCGTTATAAATATTTTTATGTGAATTAAAAAACTCATTGATTAGATCTTTTCAATTCGTTTTAATTTCACTAATAATTTCTTTTAACATTAGTTCTATTTGATGTTGTTAAAGATAATTGATATTGCTTTATTTTAGCGATTAGTTTGGTTATTATTTCCAAAGTTTGGGTATTTTATTTTACGCACCTGAATTATCTTTAGCTTCTTTTGGTTGTTCTGTTAATGCTTTGATTTCTGGATCGCTATTAGGTGGTACTAAATCAATTTTTGAATAATCTTGAACTTCAGTTAGTTTATTAAAGTATCAACCATAATAGTTCATTAAATTAGCGCCAAATGCGTTATTTTCAACAACATCTTTTTCGTTAATAAGTTTAAAGTGTGTTCCAGATAATAAATTAAAGAATAATCCGGTATTTTGACGAATGTTGGTAATCTGATTAGTTAAAGTATCAACTTTAGGATCATCACGATTGAAATATTGATCTGCAGTTAATATTTTACTTAAATCAACTAATGAATTAGTTCATTCTTGTTTAAACCCAACTTTTTGGTCTTTTAGATCACCTGATTTGTAAACTAAATTATTAGGGTTAGATAATAATCCCATTGGGATAATGCTATCAATTGCTGTTGGTTTAATTACATAATCAGCAGGATCAGTTGATGGGGTTGTGTTCGTAATGTTTGTTGCTCTTAAATCAACGTTATATCTAACTACTACACCAAGATCATTTAGTTTTAAGTTAAATACTGGCGCAGTCAGTTTGTTATTATAAACAGATTGAAACTTGTTAGCTAACGCTTGGAATCTTGCATCTGAACTAGAGGTAATATAAGAATCACGAGTTGGCGCAACATCACCGTTCAAGCCAACAACATAATAAGCAAATGAAATATTTATGTTTGAAAGTACAAATAACTTAGTTAAGTAATTTGATGTGTTAAGCAGATTTTCTGATTTGATTTGGTCTGCATTTAATTGATAATCCACATTGTAAGCTCTTGGATCATAGATTGCGTTTTTAGCTGCTAATTCTGGAGTTAATTGTTGGAATTCAAACTTAACATCTAATGGAGTAAAGATGTAATTGTTAGTTTCATTTCCAGTTAATAATCCATTAGCCATTGATTCATAAAAAGCTTTAGTAACACCAGTTTGTTCAGGATCAGTAGGTAATAAATTAGCCGCTCAGTTATCTAACTTATTAACTTGTTGATAGTTATATAGGTTACTTGAATAAAGGATTGATGGAACGCTAATTGAGTTTAAAATTGTTGTAAAAGCTTGGTTGTAAAATAATTTAAAAGCCAAATCAACTGATTGATCATTATTATTAACAAACATTGGTGTGCTATCACTGTCGTAAGCACCTACAGCGTAAGAAAAACTATTAAATGTGTTGTTAATATTTTGGGTACGACCTTGTTGGGTTGGTTGACTTAATTGATTTTGATTTCAAGCTAAATAAACAACTTCTTTAGCTGAAGTTTTTGGGTTCTGCGGATCTTTTAAAACTTCTAAAAACTTTGAATAAGTTTTATTATTTCGTCTAAAAACAGCACCCGAACAAGAACTTAGTGCAAATGTGCTAACTAATACTAACGTGGGAATTAATAGGATTTTTTTATTCATTGTTAATTTTGATCCTCGATGAATTTTGAATGTTCCTTATCAAATACAAATTTAACTTGTCCAGTTGGTCCTGAACGGTTTTTAGCAATATGCATTACAACATCAATCTGATTTTGTATCTCTTGGAAATCTTCTTCGTTTTGTTTTTTGTTTGGTGTTGAAGAATGAATAAAGATTACAATATCAGCATCTTGTTCAATGCTACCACTTTCTCTTAAGTCAGATAAGATTGGAATTGAATCAGCACCTTTACGTTCTTCAATTCTTCTAGATAATTGTGCAAGCGCAATCACAGGAACATTATACTGTTTAGCAATTCGTTTCAAGCTTCCAGAGATATAACCAATCGCTTCGTGTCTTGAACGATTTTTACTGCTATCTAAATCATCCGTATTAATTAATTGTAAGTAGTCCACAACAATTAATCTTGGGACTTTTTTAATACTTGCTAAATAATGCAGATCATTATAAATAGTTTTTATTGATGTTTCAGGTGATGAATTAATGAATAGAGGTAGTTCTCTTAATTCATTAATTCCTTGAGCAAACTGCCGATAATTTCTTTGCCGTTTTATATAAACTTCAAGCGCGTTAGATAATTTAAAACTGACAGTTGAGTGCAAACTACCCAATCTTGACAAGATTTCGTCTGAATTCATTTCGATTGAATAGAACAAACAGATCTCATCCTGTTTGTTCGTATCAAAGTCAATACTTTCAAGCTCATCTTGTTTTGCTTCTCTTTGTAATCTTAATGATCTTAATTCTTGCGCTAAGTTGTATAAGATATTAATGGCAAAAGCAGTCTTACCACGGCCTGGTCGTGCAGCAATTACTAACAAATTACCTGGCACTAAACCACTTAAATATTTATCCAATCCGCTGTATCCGGTTGAATAAATATTGTTATGTTTGTTAATAACTAGATTATTAATTTTTTCTAAAAAACTATCAGCAATCTTGTCGATTGAATCTAAATCTGTTTGAATGGAACGATTAACGATTTCGTTAATTTGTTTTTCAAACTTGTTTAATGGCAATAATAAACCATTAACGCTTTTAGTATCAAAGTTCACTTCTTGTGAAAAATCATAAGATAGATAAAATACTGATCTAAACTTACTGTGATCAACAAGCGACTTTAGGAATTTACCAAAGTTATCTGGACTAATATTTGAGTGCGCTCGGATATAAGAACACACTTCATTTAAGGTATCAATCTGCGAACTATCTAATGAAAAATTCTCATTAATCCATGATTGGATGCTATCAATTGAACCATCTGTTTGATCAAGATATAGATCTGTTGTTAAACAGTTAAAAATATGACGATTAATTCCAGTAAAGTCGTTTGCACTTAGAATTCTACGAGCCATTTCGTAACCCTGAATTCGGTGTACAAGACAACTTAAAACTAGTAATTCTAACCGATAACATTTATAGAAAAACAGTTGATTTTTCTTGTAAAGTTCATTCTGTGCTGGTCCAAAAGAAATGATATTTTTATTATAAATATCAGTAAAACTTTCGATTTCAGCAACAATTGATTCTTCGCTATCTATTACTTCAGAATTATTATTACTGACGTCTTCAATTTCATCATCTAGTGATTGGTTAAATTGATTGATCAACATTTATTATTGTGATTTAGATACTTTAACTAAGATAGTTGCGTGAGTATTTTCAAAAATATTAATTTTTACTTTATGCTCACCAATATCTAGTTTCATTTTGCTATCAAGCATATCTTTAGTTATAAAGATATGCTTTTTGCTTAGATCATCAACGATTTGCTTGAAACCAATTGTTCCAAACGCTTTATCTTCTTCGTTAGTACGAACTTCGTATTGTAAAACAACACCTTCTAATTGTTTCGCTAAATTCTTAGCTTCAATAGCTAATAAATCGTGTTGTTCGCTACGTTTAAGTGCTTTAAGATCTAAACGTCTTTGGCCACTTGCAGTGTATGCTTCAGCTAATTTATTTTTAAATAAATAGTTTTTTGCATAACCATTAGCTACATTAACTACACTATCGGCTTTACCTAAACTAGGTACATCTTTAAGTAAGATAACTTTCATATTGTTTCACCTCTAGTTTTATTTTATAAAATTAATCCTTAACAAAAGGAAGTAAAGCCATAATTCTTGCTTTTTTGATTGCGTTAGAAACGTGTCTTTGGTGTAAATTACAGTTGCCTGATTGACGTCTTGAAACGATTTTAGCGTAAGAATTTAAATTCTTTCTTAATGTATTAACGTCCTTGTAGTCAACTTTTAAAATTCCTTTAGCACAGAAGTGACAAAGTTTTCTTGAACGGTTTTTGAAGAAATTTTTTCTCTTGTTACCATCAGCTGGTGCTTTTTGATTAGCTTTAGAAACTTCTTTTTTTTCGTCGCTACTAATATTATTTGCTGGTTGTTTTGTAATATCGCTCATTGTTTTTTATCCTTAAAAAATGTGTTGATAATAATTATTTATTTTCGTTCATCCAAGTATCCATATCAATCATCATGTCATCTTCATCTTCATCGTCTACCAAACTATGATTTGGTTTAAAATTAGATGGCGTGCTGAATTTAGCAAAATCTTTTGGTTCGATTTTTTGAATATCTTCAATATCGTGATTTTCACGATAGCCTTTAATTTCAGTAGTTGCAGGTGGTTCAAATGATTCATCATTAGAATATGAATTATTGTAATTACTATATGATGATGAGCTCATTCTATTAAACCTATTTTCGTTAGGCAATAATCGATAACCCGATTTATTGAAAGATAAAGGTATCTTTCTGATTCTTTCAGTAACGATCGATAATCGTAAATATTCACGACCAGTTTGACTTACTTGTAATTCAGATTTAATATGGCCTTCGATTGAAACTAGATCACCTTTTTGTAGACCGTTCAATGCATAATCAGCATTTCTGTTTCAAACATTAACGCTAAAGTGATAGGGTTCTCTTGGATAAGCTTGTTGTGAAAAATCTGCTTGGTGGACAATTAACTTAAGTTCGCAGCCGTAGCTGTCTCGATAATCAATTTTTTCTGGATTATCAGTTAATATTCCGATGAGAATTACTTTATTCATTGCTCTTTACTTTAAGCTTGTTTTTCTACTTTTGGTTTGCTTTCTGATGATTTGCTAGCAGTTGATTTTTTTGATAGATTAACTTTTCTAAGAACAGGAATTTTTTGCTCTGGTAAATCTTCACCAAACTTTTCTCTTAAAATTCAAGTCTCTTTAGCTCCAGCTTTTTCAACTTTAGAGTTACGCTTACTTCCTTTAATTTGGAAATAACCGTTTTCTTGAACTTGTTTCATGATTTCGTTGTATCTTGCTTGTTTTTGTTTAGCAATTGCAACTTTTTTAGCGTTTTGGCTAGCTCTGTAACCGAAATCTTTTTCAGTATTAATAATTAATGTTCTAAGAACATCAGTTCTAATACCAGCTAAACGATTGTATTCATGAATTGTTTTACCATCACTAGTTAAAAATAAATTGTAGTAATGAGCTGTTACTTCTTTTTTAATAGGGTATTCTAAAGTTTTTTGCCCTAAATATTCTTCTGTAATTTTAGTTTTACCAAACACAGCCTTCAATTCATCGTTTACAGCTTGTGCTTGATTTTGGTTAAGCTTTCCGCTTACCATTAGCATAATTTCATATTTTGCCATTTGTTATTTTAATCCTTGGGTATGAAAATTTTGACTTATTTATTTTCTGATTAATTAATTAAATTTTAATTACATTAGACAAAGCAAATATGTCTTGTATATTTTACCATCTTTATCTATTTTTTGGAATACAAAAAATTTTTTATAAAATTATTTAAACATTTAAATAAATTAAGGTTTCATCATGAAAAAATTAACATTACTCGAAACAGAGTTAGCAATTAAGTACATAAAGGATTTATTCCAAAACGCTTTATCGCAAAAACTAAACCTACTAAGAGTTAGTGCACCATTAATTATCTCGCCTGAATCAGGACTAAATGATAACTTAAATGGATGAGAATCTCCTGTAGCTTTTAAATCAAAGACTAATGGAGTTAGTTCTCAAGTTGTTCAATCTTTAGCGAAATGAAAAAGATATTCAATTGCTAGATATGAAATTCCTCTATATCAAGGTTTGTATACAGATATGAACGCTATTAGAATGGATGAAAATCTTGATTCAACTCACTCAATGTACGTTGATCAATGAGACTGAGAATTAAGAATTAGTGATGATGATCGAAATATGCAATTCTTAAAAAACACAGTTAAGAAAATCTATGATGTTTTAAAAGAAGCTCAACTGAAAGTTAATGAAAAATACGCTGTTTTTGATCAAAAAGACTTATTACCTAAAGATATTCACTTCCTAACTACACAAGAATTATTAGATCTGTACCCAGAAAAAACTCCCTCAGAAAGAGAACAACTTATTTGTGAAAAATATAAAGCAGTTTTCTTAATGCAAGTTGGTAAAAAATTATCTAACAACCAGGTTCATGACGGTAGATCACCAGACTATGATGACTGATCTTTAAATGGTGATATCATGGTGTACAACCCGAAATCTAAGAAAGCATTAGAATTATCATCAATGGGAATTCGTGTAAATAAAGAGGCTTTACTTAAACAATTAGAAGAATCTAAACAAAATCACCGTTTAGAACTAATTTTTCACAAAAAACTGGTGAATGGTGAATTACATCAAACAATTGGTGGCGGAATCGGACAATCAAGATTATGTTACTTCTTGTTACAAAAAGACCACATTGGTGAAGTTCAAGCATCTCACTGAAACGATGAAGTGTTAGCTGATGCAAAAGCTAAGGGAATTAAATTACTTTAATAAATTCTCACTAAATCGTCACTGAAAAATCGCCCCGTTAAAGACTCCTTAGACTGATCAGTCTTGGGAGTCTTTTTAATGTTAAATCATTCAAATTTACCGTCGATTTCTTTTTCTATTGCAGTTAATTTAATTACAAAGCCTAACGTATCTCTAGTCGATGCTTGATATGTTGTAGCGCCAACACCAAATACGATATTATTGGATGCGTATTTTTGTCTTTCAAGTTCGGCTAAAATCATTTCACTTCTTGTCAAAGTAATAGCATCACCATAAATGATTCCAACTTTTTCATTTAATTCTTTGTAACCTTTTGAGTTTACTGTGCTACCGAAATGGTGATCTAAATAATGAATAGTTCCTCAAGTAGATTTATCTTTAGGATCGTAATTTTTACCACAAATAACTTCGATTGGATCCCCACTATCAGGTCTTACAACCAATTTTCCGTTTCTAGCAAGAATTTTGTCTTTAAAACTAGGTAATATTTTGTCTAAAACATTTCAAATATCTCAAGAGTCAATAACTAAAGATAAGATGCCATCCGGAAATTGATTCAATAATCTTTCGAAAGTTTCAGTTTCGTGATCTTGACCATCAGCACACATAACACTGTGCTCGGATGCAATAACTGATTCTGCATTATCACCGCCTAAAATAGAATCGCTTCCGTTAAAGTATTGAAGATGAGCGTTTGCTGAATATATAGAAGATTTAAACGAACTCATACCACGCATTGAAAAATCGTGACATTGATATTTTAAAAATTCATTAGAATTAGTCGTTTTTACCGCATATTTTGTACATAAATCATAAAATTCTCGTGCAATTGTTAATGATGTTTGATACTGCCAAATATTTTGCAAAAGTATAGTTTCAAAATAGTTAATTAACCAAACGTGCTTTTTGCTGATCCCTTTATCACCATAGATTGTTAACAATGGTTCATTGAAATGAATATACTGATCTGACTTCCTAACTGAAATAACCAATGGCAATCGTTTATGCTCGTTTGCGTATTTAGCAATATCAATTAAAGCATTAGTAAAATCTTCACTTAATTCTTTGTTTCCAAATACAGAAAACAACTTATTTTTAACTAAATTTTTAATTTCATCATCTTTTTCGTTATGTAATTCAATTAATGAATAAACGAAACGATCCATAATATCACATACAACTTTAGTAGTTAATTCAGCATTTCATGCGTGAGTTGTAATGTTTTTAAGTGATGTTTTTCTTGCTGTTAGTGTTGAGAATAGATTAGTAGTATTTTTTGGATACATTAATCTATGACATAATTTGTAAGCATCAACCGGTATTAAATTGATTAAATGCTCACTAATTTCGTCAGAAACTAACACGCTTTTTCCGTGTTTTAACATATCAATTTTTATCTACTATTATATTATTATAATAAGTTTGATTTTTATGAATAAAACGATCAAAGGTGTCGATATTAGTCATTTAAAAATTATTAAAAAAATCAACAAAAAAGCTAATGTTGACTTAATTTTTTGTCATGGAATTGCAACCGAACCTGGTTTGCATTACAAAATAACTAAAGAAATAAAAAACGTTAATCATTATGATTTAGGATTTCCTGCTCATTTTGATACAGAAGTAAAGTTTACCTATAAGCAACTAAATATTCAATATTTTGCGAAATTATTAGTACTTTTTTTACGCAAAAATCCAGATTTAAAGAATATTGTTCTTGCTGGCCACTCAATGGGTTGTGCTGTTATTATGATCGCGCTTAAAATGATGAACAAAGAAGATCGTAATAGAATTAAGCAAATCGTTTTAAGTGCACCATTAACAATTAATACGATATTTACAGCTATAAAATTTTCTAAATATTTTACTGTGAATGCTTATAAGGTTGATGAAAAAATAATAACAAGATTTTTTAAAGATTTATTTCATGATTATCAAAAATTTGTTAAAGATTTTAATAAATGATTTGATTTAGAGTTCTATAAAAAACATCAAAATGATCAGAAAAAATTAGCATTATCAATTATGAGTCCTGCGACAATTAAGAGCATTTTGACTTCTTATCATTCTTTTAAGAATTATGAAAAAGTTACTATCATAACTGCTGATAAAGATACTTTGGTACCTTTCACAATTATGAGATCTTATATTAAGAGATTTTTAAAAGGCGCTAAACATATCGAGCTTAAGAAAGCTGGTCACGCCTTTATCCTAGAATACAAAAAAGAATACATAGATATCTTAAAAGGAGTTATCAAAAATGCAAAAGCTAAATAGATATATCAAAAACTTGAAAGAAATCTTGTCTGAAATTAATTTAGAAAGATTAATTGATAACTACAACATTATCTTTGAAAACTCAACTCATACTCGTATCATGTATGATGATGATGAATATAGCGAAATTGATTTCTTTGAAAAAAGCATCGAAGGCGAACTTAATTACATAAAAAAGAAATTAATTCAAGAAGTTGATGAACACATTGAAGATGTACTAAAAACCAAATTTGATGACAATAAAAAATTAGCGATATTGCACGATCAATTTTATAATTTGACTCAAGCAATAGCGCTAACTAAAAATATAAGTATTAATCGGTTAAATAAACTATTAGAGAACGAATAGTTCAATTGCGTCTGCTACTACTTCTGATGCTTTCACATCAAGAATATTAGTTGCATTATTTTGTACTTCGCGGTGTGATGATTCCAAAGTAACACTTACCCCTGTAACTTTGAACATCGGAATATCATTAAATGAATCACCAATACTTAATGTTTTGGTTAGATCTTTTTTTAAGATGCGATTTAATTCTAAAACTGCATTACCTTTGTTGCAATCTGATGAATTTAATTCAAACGACATAGGCGAAACTACAACACAATCATTTGATTCAATTTTCGTTAGTTTTAAAAACTTTGCTAAATATTCAGTGATATCTTCAGTCATCGAATTTCGATCATAAAAGAAGATTAATTTGATTAAATCATCATGTGCATTTAGATCATCAATATAAATGTAGTTATTTGATGAGAACGAACCTTCATATAAAGTTAATTTATCTAAGATCTTTTGATTAGGTTGTTTGTTGCTATCATAAACATAGATGTTGTTGTTAATATCATAAGAAAACAACAAGAAATCTTGAGTCATTTCTTTGAACTCATCAATATGTTTCATAACAGCTGTTTTGGCTTTTTTGTTTAAATAGTTGTATTGAACAATCTTATCTTCTTTGGTATCATAGATTACTGCACCATTGCAAGCAATTATGTATCTGATAGCATCGCCAATATTATAATGCTTAATGAAATTGATTACATCAGATTGTTTACGACCAGTAGCAATAGTAAAAGTAATGTCTCTAGCAGCTAGTTTTTCGATTGCTCTAATTGCTGCAGGTTCAACAATATGTTCGTTGTTTTCAAAGCGAATAAGCGTACCATCAAGGTCGCTGATTACTCATTCAATGTTGTTTTTCATTTTTATGACACAGCTTGACTAGCTGTAATAATAGCAACTGAGTAAATTTCGTGTGCATCAGCTCCGCGACTTAAGTCGTTAACAGGTTTAGCTAAACCTGTTAAAACTGGACCAATCGCTTCATATCCACCTAAACGTTGTGCGATCTTGTAACCAATGTTACCTGCGTCTATATTAGGGAAAACATAAACATTAGCACCTTTTTCTCAGTTTAATTTAGGAGCTTTTTGTTTTCTTACTTCGTCAACATATGCAGCATCAAATTGCATTGGACCACAAATTGAAGCTAGTTTACCCTCTTCAGATTCTTCAACTAGTTTAGTTGCAACTTTAACTTTATCTACAGATTCACCAGCACCTGAGTTAAGTGTTGAATAACTTAACATTGCTAAGTTAATTTTTTCAGCATGTAAAACATCCTTAGTGAACTTGATCGTTGATTTAGCAATTTCAGCTAATTCTTCGGCAGTTGGATAAACATTAATTGCACAGTCAGAAAATACTAAACGCTCATCACCTTTTTCTAGTACCATTGCTGAAGCAACTATATTTGCGTTTTCTGATGTTTTAATAATTTGTAAAGCTGGTTTAAGAGTGTCTTTAGTTGTATATTCTTTACCGCAAACTTCACCATCAACTTCTTCAAGTTTAACTAATAAAGAAGCTAACACGTTAGGTTTTTGAACTTCCTGTTGAGCTACTTCTAAAGTCATTCCTTTCTTTTCGCGTAATTTAAATAAGTATGTAGCATACTTAGATAAATCCATTTTTTCAATTACGTAACGTTTAATTCTTGGATCAAAATCAGCAGGAATTTCATCCATTGTTCTAAACATTAAAACTGGCTTAACTAGTTTTTCTAAAACCAATTGCTTAGCAGCTTGTTGCACGTAAGCATTTCAACCTTCAACTAGAAGGATTTCAGGAACTTTCTTAGAGTTCTTGATCTTGATTTTTAATTGTTCAATTAATTTACTCATATTTTCACGTTTTGCTAAATTATAAAAAATTTAATTTTTTTCGTAATTTACTTTAGCTATTTTAGCTAAAGAGATATCTTGATAAAAATTCATATATGTTGCGTTCAAATCAATGAAACCACTTTTATTTAAAAACCCTTTTTGATAAGCATATAGGTCGATAAATTGATGGAAATGTTCGGGTAATTCTTCTTGTTTAAATCAATCGATTAATTTTTTATGATAGTTTTTATTTAAATAATCATAAGCAAAAGCTAGCACTTCTTGCATTGGAATAACTTCAAGATTAATCACATTTAACAAACTTAATTTAGCCCCTAAATTAAAATCGTCAATTCGTTTATATAACACTCCAGGGGTATCATATAATGTAAAGTTTTTGTTTAGCTTAACAAACGTTTGACGTTTTGTTACCCCGGCTTTGTTCTCAACTTTATTATGATTCTTCTTAATTAACTTATTAATTAAAGATGACTTACCAATATTCGGTAAGCCAATCACCATAATGTTAAAATGTGGGGTAACTAAACCCTTCACTTGCAACTTCTTAATCTTTTCATTCATGATCTGATAAAGTTTGTTGATTAAGAAATTACTAAACTGGTGATCTTTAATGTTGGTAATAATCGTATTAGGATCGTACTCATAGTTTAAATCAGCTAAATCCGATTTAAGCGCAACATTAATGATCGTTTTGTTATTAAAGATACTTAATAGATCTGGATTAGAGGTTAAATTAATCGCCCTAGCATCTAAAACTTGGATAACTAAATCAATATGTTTTTTAACTTTATTGATATCGTCCAAGGTCTTTTTCATATGACCTGGGAATCAATTAATTTTGGAATGATTCATTCTAATTTTAATTATTCTTCAGTAATGTAAATAAAACCATCAATACCCTTAATTTGGCTGATCGTAATGAAACAATTCTCATCAACCGAACGGATTAAACGAATAATTCTTGGAATCTCAACGAATAGCGTTGTTGTTGTAATCATTTCGTGTTCTTCACGCTTGAATCCGCCCGTAATCTTAGAGATTGACATTGTGTGTGAGTGGTGATCAGACAATAATAACTGTCTGATCTTTTCACAATTAGCTGAATAAATCTCAACCTTTGCCATCTTATATCGAGGGAATAGGGCATCTAAGAACGCAGAAACTACGATAGCTGAAGCAATCGAAGCAATGAAATTAGGTGAAAATAATAATGATACGTTTCAAGCAAGATCTCTAAAATGAAGGTTAGAATTTGGAATCATTATTTCTTGCGGAATTTGTTTTAAAACAACTGATGCAGGAACGTATGAACCAATCGTTACAGATACCAATAATGTAACGATATTTGCATAAAAGATTATTGAAGCAATTGATTTACGTTTAATCTTAGCAACGTATTGTGAAATAAAATCCATTCCCCCAGTTGATGCTCCGATAACAAATAAGATCGTATATAAGAATGATGATAATACACCAGCTATACATGCGTATAAGAACATTGAGATGATCTTATTTACTTCACTATTGTTTTGTCAAATTAAAGGAATGTAGGCAATCTTTTGAGCAAGGTCAGTAAACTTACCTTCAGAAATAAAGAATAGATTGTAAATCTGTGGATTAGTATCCTTGAATTTGGTTACTTCATAAATGATAGTACTGTTTTCTGTGGTGTTAATTGTAAAAATTCCAATATTTTGCACACCCGGAATCAAACCAATCATAAAACCGACAACGTTAGCCATAACAACATAAACTGTTGTTAAAATTGCAAACCGTTTACCAACTTTAAAATAAGCAAATATGATTAAAGGTATATTAATCACAATATACATGATCCAGAACGTTAGATCAAAGATTAGTGATTTTGGTAAATTTTCTGGCAAGAAAACAAAAAGTGTTCTTGCTAACCCTTGAGTTATTGAAGAAACACCTAAGTTATATAGACCTGAATTACGAATGAAAAATAAACTAATTACCCCTTGAATTAAAGAGATAAAAGTAATTACTGCGATTCTAATTCAGATTTTTTTGGGACCGTATAAGCCAGCAAAAATTAATAATGAAGATCGTAAGCGTGTTCTTGTTACGGTAACTTCATTAAGTGCTTTGCTAAAATTTGCTAGTCGGTCTTTTGACTTTTTTAAGGACATAAAATCACTCTAATTAAATTAAAAAGTAGATTATTTGCTATTAACAACTTTTTCTTTAATACGAGCAGACTTCCCTGAACGTTCTCTCATGTAAGAGATGTAAGCTCTTCTAACTTTACCCTTACGTTTTAGTTCGATTTCAATGTTTGGGTTATGAACATGAAAATTCTTTTCAACACCAACACCGCTTGATTCTTTACGTACAATGAAAGTTTCAGATAGACCTGAACCTTTTCTTCTTAGCACTAAACCATCAAATTTTTGAATTCTGGTTCTTTTTTCATCAGCAATTTTGATTGATACTGAAACAGTGTCACCTACTTGGAAGTTAGGTAGATCTTTTTTTAATTGTAAGTTATTAACGTGGTTAATAATATTGTGTTTGCTTAACTTATTCATAATTACTACTTAATATTTGATTTGTATTTTTTATACAGATCTGGTCGTTTAAGCTTGGTGTTATTAATTGCTTCTTGTTGATTGAACGCTGCAATCGCTTGATGGTTGCCGCTTAATAACACATCAGGAACTTTATAACCTTCAAAATCATAAGGTTTTGTATACATCGGGTAATCTAAGAGGTAATTATTAAAAGATTCACTAGATAAGCTATCTTTATTAATTACATTAGGTAACAACCTAACGATGCTATCTACCACAATTAGTGCAGCTAACTCGCCACCAGTGATCACAAAATCACCAACAGAAAGTGCACCATCAACATAATGATAAATGCGTTCGTCAAACCCTTCGTATCTTCCTGCGATCAAAATTAAATCGTTATCAGATTGAGATAAAGTCACTGCTTTATTTTGATCATAAACTTCACCTTGAGGTGATAATAAATAACTTTTAATTTTGTTTGGGTTTTTAAATTTATTTTTCTTAATATCTCTTAAGCAGTTTACTAACGGTTCGAGTTTTAATAACATTCCCGCTGATCCACCATAAATCGTATCATCTACGGTTTTATGTTTGTCAGTAGCATACTGTCTAAAATTAATTACTTCTAGTTCAACAGTTTTTTTATCCAAAGCGTTTTTGATGATTGAAAAATCGTAATACGACCGAACAAAATCATCAAATAACGTTAGCACAACAATTTTCACAACTAAGCTTTTTTAGAAACTTTAGAAGCTGCGTATTGTTTTCAGATTCCTTCTTTAGAAAGAATTGATTTTACTGTATCAGTTGGTTGCGCACCTTTTTTTAATCATTCGATTGCTAGTGCGCCGTTTAATTTGTTAGTACCAGTAATTGGATCAATGTGACCAATTAGTTCGATATAACTTCCGTCTCTTTTAACTCTAGAATCAACCACAACCATACGATATGATGGTAACTTGTGGCGTCCTAGACGCATTAATCTAATTTTTACCAAGTTATTTTGTCCTTAAAATTTTGTAACTGAAATATTATAACATATCGTTAAGTAAAATTACTTAACTGATTGTTCAGCACTTGATGCTGGTTTAGTTGGCTTAGTTGGTTTAACTTCAACTTTAGGCTCAGATGGTTTAGCTGGCTTAGTTGGTTTTTTAGCTCCAAATTTAGCAACTTTATCAACAAATTGTAAGATTGCCATTTCAGTAGCATCACCCATTCTTGCACCTAACTTAATTACTCTAGTATAACCACCTTTGCGGTCTTTAAATACTGGAGCAACTTTGCTAAATAAGTGAGAAACTAATTCATCAGCAGTACCAACTTGAGTATTTAAAAGCATTGCTTTAGCTCTTCTTTTGTTTGCTACTGTATTATCTTTAGCAATCGTAATTAATTTTTCTAAGTGCTTTTGAGTTTCTTTTGCTTTCGTTAAAGTTGTTGTGATTTCGTTATAACTTAAGCAATCACTAACTTGTTGACGAATAATCATCAAACGAGTTGATGTAGTTTTACCTTTTTTATTAATGTATGACATAGCTTTTATTAGTTATTCTTAAGTTTTAAATCGTACAGTTCGCTAAGTTTTTTATTAATTTCACGAACAGACTTCTTTCCTAAATTACGAATGTTTTCAATTTCAGATTTTGAACGTGTAACAAGTTCTTCAACTGTTTGAATCCCATGTCTTTTTAGACAGTTATAAGAACGAACAGTTAGATCGAGTTGCTCAATTGGAATTGATAACTTCTTGTTTTTTTCTTCAACATTCTTTTCATTAAGCACTTGAATATCGTGTAATGATTTGTTGATGTCGATTAATGGTTTTAAGTGGTCAGATAAAATCTTAGAAGCAATCGCAATTGCATCACCAGATTTAATTAACCCGTTAGTACCTACTTCGATGATTAACTTATCAGTGATTACATCCGAAGTTTCTTCTTCAACGTGGTAACCCACTTTGATAATTGGGTTAAAGTTTGAGTCGATTGGAATAATTGACAATGATCCGATTTCTGAACGATTTTCAGCAGCAGTTTTAAAGCCACGACCTCTAGTTGCATAAATATCAATCGCAACTTCAGCATCTTCTGATAAAGTACAAATTTCTAAATCTTTGTTAAAGATTTCAAAACCTAGCGGACATTCGATGTCTCCAGCTTTAATAATTCCTGCTTTGTTAGCACGAATAGTCATTACTGGTCACTTTTCGATTGGAGTTTCAGATAATGTTTCATCAGTGATGATATTATCACTAATCCAAACTACTAGGTTTTTAAGGTTTAAAATGATTTGAGTAACGTCTTCTTTAACACCAGGAATAAAACCAAATTCATGTGAAATTCCTTTGATTTTTAAAGCAAATACTGATGAACCTGGAAGGTGACTTAACATAACTCTTCTAAGCGCATTACCTAAAGTAATCCCAAAACCTTTTTCTAATGGTTTAACGATGTATTTACCATAGTTCTTGTCGTTATCTTCTTTAATAACATTAATGTTGTATCGCAAAAATTGTTGCATGTATTGCTCCTGGGAAATTAACGAGGTTTTTTGGGAGGACGACAACCGTTATGAGGAATTGGTGTTACATCGTGAATTTCAGTAATTGTTAAACCACAAGCAGCTAATGATCTGATTGCTGTTTCTTTACCACGACCTACACCATTTACGTAAACCTTAATGGTTGCTAATCCCATAGCCATAGCTTCTTTAGCAGCTTTTTCAGCAGCTACACCAGCTGAATAAGGCGTTTTTTTCTTAGCACCTTTGTACCCAATTGCCCCTGAAGATGATCAAGTTATAGCATTACCATTGATGTCGGTAATTGTGATAATTGAGTTATTTGAAGTTGCATGAATGTGTGCAATACCATTGCTGGCAACTGTTTTTTTCTTCTTAGCCATATTCTCTTATTACTTACTTTCGATTTTCTTGTTAGCAACGGTTTTTCTTGGACCCTTACGAGTTCTTGCGTTTGATTTAGTTCTTTGACCTCTTACAGGTAAACCTCTTCTGTGACGAAGTCCAGCGTATGAACCTACTTCCATTAAACGTTTAATGTTTAATGCAACATCACGTCTAAGATCCCCTTCAAGTACGTAAGTACTAGCAACAGAACGGATTAAAGCTAATTCTTCATCGCTTAAATCTTTAACTCTCTTGTTTAAGTCAATCTTTGCTTTTCTTAAAATTTCTTGAGCACGTGGCTTTCCAATTCCATAGATGTATGTCAATGAAATTTCAACGCGCTTGTTATTTGGGATGTCAATACCTAAAATACGAGCCATATTCTATCCTTGTCTTTGTTTGTGCTTAGGGGTTTTGCAGATAACTCTTACAACCCTTTGGCGTCTAATAACTTTGCAATCCTTGCAAATTGGTTTTACTGATGATCTTACTTTCATAGTTTTTGTTGATTAATGACGATAAATAATTCGACCCTTGGTTAAATCATAAGGGCTGAATTCTACTTCCACACTATCGCCTGGTAATATCCGAATTTTGTGCATTCGCATTTTACCTGATACGTGTGCTTCAATTAAAAGATTATTTTCTAGTAATACTTTAAATTTATCACCTTTAATAATCTCTTTTACAACACCTTTAATACTGAGGTTTGTTTCTTTCATTTATATCTTTTGTTTATTATCCTTGAAAATATGGATGTTTAAATAACTAGATAAAAATTTATTTGGATATGTATAAGCAATAGCAAATTATTGCCCAAACATTTTCAAATACATCATATTTAAAATATATTGATGAAGGTAATCAATATTTAAACAACCGTTATTAATTTTATCACAAATTGTGATTTTATTTCATAAAAAAATGCCCAAGTTACCCTAGGCATTTTAGAGACTTTTATGAAATTAAAACAAATGCCCCTTGATAACTGAATAGAATCCGACCAACAATTTTTAAGTTATAAATTTGCTTTAATGGGTTTAACTTGTCTTGTTGGGTTTTAATTGTTTCACCGTTATATGTAACAGGTGTATATCGTGTTAGTGTATTAATATACTCCATAGAAAGGAGGTAATCCACCCCCACGTTCTCGTAGGGGTACCTTGTTACGACTTAACTCCAATCACCGGCCCTACCCTAGACATGCGCTTCCTTGCGGTTAGCAACACGGTTTTAGATATTACCAGCTCTCATAGTTTGACGGGCGGTGTGTACAAGACCCGAGAACGTATTCACCGCGACATGGCTGATTCGCGATTACTAGTGATTCCGACTTCATGAGGGCGAATTGCAGCCCTCAATCCGAACTGAGACCAACTTTACAGATTAGCTCCACCTTACGGATTTGCAACTGTTTGTATTGGCCATTGTAGCACGTTTGCAGCCCTAGACATAAGGGGCATGATGATTTGACGTCATCCCCACCTTCCTCCAACTTACGTTGGCAGTCTCGTTAGACAAAGTAACTAACGATAAGGGTTGCGCTCGTTGCGGGACTTAACCCAACATCTCACGACACGAGCTGACGACAACCATGCACCACCTGTCATTGGGTTGACCTCCACTATATTTCTATAGCTTCGCCCAAGATGTCAAGTCTAGGTAAGGTTTTTCGTGTACCGTCGAATTAAGCAACATGCTCCACCACTTGTGCGGGTCCCCGTCAATTCCGTTTGAGTTTCATTCTTGCGAATGTACTACTCAGGCAGGATGTTTAATGTGTTAACTGCAGCACCGAAGTATTCGCTCCGACACTTAACATCCATCGTTTACAGTGTGGACTACTAGGGTATCTAATCCTATTTGCTCCCCACACTTTCAAGCCTAAGCGTCAGTATTGGCCCAAGTCCTCGCCTTCGCCTCTGGTGTTCTTCCATATATCTACGCATTTCACCGCTCCACATGGAGTTCCAGGACTCTCTACCAAACTCTAGACTAGAAGTTTCCAATGCATACAATCGTTAAGCAATTGCTTTTAACACCAGACTTTCTAATCCGCCTGCGCTTGTTTTACGCCCAATAAATCCGGATAACGCTTGCAACCTATGTATTACCGCGACTGCTGGCACATAGTTAGTCGTTACTTATTCAAATGGTACAGTCAAATTAGTAGCTTTCCACTCTACTAACTGTTCTTCCCAAATAAAAGAACTTTACAATCTAAAAAGACCTTCATCGTTCACGCGGCATTGCTCCATCAGACTTTCGTCCATTGTGAAAAATTCCCTACTGCT
>NZ_KI912416.1:65259-158255 GCF_000518305.1 Mycoplasma imitans ATCC 51306 | reverse complement strand
TTTCTTCTTGCCCTCACTTAACATTTCTAGTGTATGATCCGTTTTGATACACGTTTTCATCATTATCAGCATTTTCTCTCAATAATTCTAGTTTGCCAACGTGTTCACCATCAACAAGAGCCTGTAAAACAGGCTAGCAATATAATCAGTGATGTTTAATAGTTGCTTTCCGCTACTAGGACCAAATTGTTTTACAAATTCAACGATTAATTTTTGAATCTGTTTCATTTGTTCGTCTTTTGAATTCATTTTTGTTTACCGTTTATAAAATTATATTAACCTTTCTTTTTTGAGTTAATTAATTGTTTTACACAAAATTGAATTCGGTGCCCGCTAATCTAAAAATCTAAGAAAATTTAATCGATTGTGATTCGATCAGTATCTAATCAATTACGGTTTAAAATGAAATTTTGTTAGCTTTTAAATTCTACATTTATTTTTAAAACAAAAATATTTTTATTAAGATTTTCGGCAAATTTAACAGTTTTTTTAAAATAATCAAAAAAATAATAACGCAAATAACGTTATTATTTAAATGTTATTAATCTTTTTTAATTACCTTGTGGATTATCTTGTGTTGTCTAACTTTAATGTTGGCGCTTTCTAAAATAAAGGTAGCTATTTTGTAGTCAGGAAGATTCTCATATTTATTATCTTCATAAACAACTTCAACTATGCCGCTTTGTGCAATAGTTTTAGCGCAATTTGAACACGGAAATAAATTAGTATAAAGTGTACAATCTTCTATAATCGTGCTTGTGTTAAGAATAGCGTTTATTTCAGCATGAACTACATATGGATATTTAGTTTTAGCACTGTCTAGGTTTGTGCGGTCTCAAGGAAATTTTTCATCAAATCCTTTAGGCATTCCATTATACCCTAAACCTATTACATATTTCTTTTTGTTAACAATACACGCTCCTACCTGTGTCGATGGATCTTTTGATCTCATGGACGATATTGTAGCTAACATCATGAAGTATTCATCTCAACTAATTGCATTGGGATTTATTTTATTAATATTTGGTTTTTTTAATCAAAATTCAACGGTAAAATCGCTATATTCTTGCACTTTAGACAAATCGTAATTGGATAAATCTAAATTAAGATAAATATCGCCTTCGTATTTCTTTTTAATACGTGAAATAATAAGTTCGTCAGCATAATGATAATATTTTTCATAAACATATTTTCCGCCAGCAATAAATAAAATATCTTGGCTATCTTTATATGCTTTAAATAGTTCCATTAATTCTTTTTCATTGCGAATTGTTACATCAGCATCAGGGATAATATCTTCTCTACTAAAAACAAAATGTTTACGATTTTTTAATTTTCCAGGTAATCCTAAAAAGGTTCTTTTGCCAAACAACAATGAGTGCCCAATTGTTGTATTTTTAAAATGCTGAAATTCATCTTTAATATGTCAAGGCATTTTATCTTGTTTACCAATTAAATTGGCTTGATCCATTGCTACTATTAATTTAATCATTACACAGCTACCTTTGCTTTAATTGGTTCGTGATGTTCGTAATCCTCTAATGTAATATCCTCAAACTTAAAATCGAAGATGTTTTTAATGTTAGGATTTAAAACAACTTTTGGTAATTTTTTAGGTTCTCTTTGTAATTGAGTTTTAACTTGTTCAACATGGTTAGAATAAATGTGAGTGTCTCCAATTGTATGAATAAATTCAGCCGGTTTTAGTCCTGTTACTTGCGCAACCATTAAAAGCATCAAACTATACGATGCAATATTAAAAGGAACACCCAAAAACATATCACCACTTCTTTGATAAAGTTGAAGCGATATTTCATTATCTTTATTAACAAAGAATTGAAAAAAACTATGACATGGTGGTAACGCCATATCTTTTACTTCTGGTGGGTTTCATGCGCTCACAATCAAGCGACGAGAGTATGGATTAGTTTTAATTTCATTAATCACCAATTCTATTTGATCCACACCATTAAAATCTCGTCATTGTTTTCCATATACTGGACCTAGTTTTCCATGTTGTTTAGCAAATTTATCATCAGTTTTTATTTTTTCAACATACTCTTGCAAACTTTCGCCTTTAAAATCAGAAGACTTTTTAAAAATTTCATATGGCCATTCGTTTCAAATGTTTACATTATGGTCAACTAGAAACTTAATATTAGTATCACCCTTAAGAAATCATAATAGTTCGTAACAAATTGACTTTCATGCCATTTTCTTTGTTGTTAACAAAGGAAATCCTTCTCGTAAGTCATATCGAGCTTGAGTGCCAAAATAAGAAATTGTGCCTGTGTTTGTGCGGTCTTTTTTAACCTCACCTTTGCTCAAAACTTTTTGCAACAGATTCAAATATGTTTTCATAACCTACCCCCTTTTTTTAAAATAATTAGGTTGCTTAACTATATGTATAGTTATAATTAAAAATTATCTTAATTATCGCGATATTAATTAACTGGTCAAACAAATGATTTTAAATATCCAAAAGTTGTTTAAAATAAATTGTTTTACCCACTTTTGAATAACGTTGTTTAATATTTTTTGCCCGAACGTAAAATTTTCTTCCAGAAAAACAAAAAATTACATAAATTTATTAGGACTATCTAAATTTTTTTTCAATTGGTTTTTGTTCGAAATCAATAAAATAAAGGGAAACGAAAAGTTGCTTAATAATATAAATATAAATTTCATTAATATTTTTATTATTATGGCTTATTTTCTCTTATAATTGTTAAAAGGCAAAAGGGGTTATTAAGCAGTTAATTGCATTAAATATTATTTTTATAAATCTTAAGCCCAAATTTTTATAAAAATAATATTTCTTATCCCTTAAAAGCGTTTAAATCATTAGAAAAGGTACTTTTATATGTCAAATAACAACAAATATTATGATAAGTCATTTAGTCCATTAGGCTATGTTGCAAATGGACAAAAAGGAGTTATGCGTTCGATTAACTGGAACGTAATTAATGATCCAAAAGACTTAGAAGTTTGAACAAGAGTTACTCAAAACTTCTGGTTGCCAGAAAAGATACCAGTCTCAAATGACCTTAAATCTTGAAATGAATTAACTGCTGAGTGAAAGCAATTAGTTACTAGAACATTTACTGGATTAACGCTTTTAGATACGATTCAATGTACATTAGGCGATATTGCTCAGATCCCTCACTCATTAACTGATCATGAACAATTTATTTATGCGAATTTTTCTTTCATGGTGGGTGTTCATGCGCGTAGTTATGGAACAATTTTCTCAACATTAAATACAAGTGATGAAATTGAAGAAGCTCATGAATGAGTGATTAACAATGAAAAGTTGCAAGCTAGAGCTAAATTTTTAGTTCCTTACTATACTTCAGATGATCCATTGAAGTCAAAAATTGCAGCAGCATTAATGCCTGGATTCTTATTATATGGCGGTTTTTATTTACCATTCTATTTAGCGGCTAGAGGTAAACTACCAAACACTAGTGATATCATTCGCTTAATTTTAAGAGATAAAGTGCTTCACAACTATTATTCAGGTTACAAGTACAGAATGAAGGTTGAAAAACTACCTAAAGAAAAACAAGAAGAATACAAAAAATTTGTTTTTGATACCTTGTACAAAATCATTGAACTGGAAAAGGATTTCTTAAGAGAACTCTACGACGGTTTTGGTCTAGCTGATGAAGCAATTGCGTTCAGTTTATACAACGCCGGTAAGTTCTTACAAAACTGTGGTTATGAATCACCATTCACACCAGAGGAAACAAAAATCTCACCAGAAGTTTTTGCACAACTATCAGCTAGAGCTGATGAAAACCATGATTTCTTCAGTGGTAATGGAAGCTCATATATTATGGGTGTAACTGAAGAAACAGAAGATGATGACTGAGAATTCTAATTTATGGAAATCAAAGAAAATCTAAATGTGCCTAAAAGAAAACCCAATGGAGAAATGCGTGTTGTGTATTTTTCCAGCAAAACTGAAAATACAAAAAAGTTTTGCGATAAATTGGGTTTGCCTGCAACCAGAATTCCAATCAGTTTGAATGAAGAAATTGAAGTCGATTTCGATTACGTATTAATCTGTCCAACATATTCAGGTGGACTAAACGACTTTAAGGGGGCAGTGCCTAGGCAAGTCATTAAATTTTTAAACAAATTGCAAAACCGAGAACATTGTGTAGCGGTTGTAGCTAGTGGTAATACCAATTTTGGTGAAACATACGGACTAGCTGGTCATGTACTTAGAGCTAAATTAAAAGTACCATTATTACATATTTTTGAATTAATCGGAACTAAATATGATGAAGAATTAGTTCGCGAACGAATACAAAAATTGTGAAATTGACAAGAATAAATATATACTAATAAACCAAGAATAAAAAATTATTAATTTTTTTAAAAAATCAATAAACAAACAAAATTTAGCAATTATTAAAAAAACAAAAGAGGATATAAAAATGAGTGATAGTTTCAAAGAAGCTAATGGATATTTAGCATACAATGCAATGAGTAAATTAGATGAAGGTAAAAACTCTGCGCTTAATGATGCTAAAGCAGTAGCACTTTATATGCAAGTGCATGTTAAACCAAGAACTAAGAAGTTTAATTCGATTCATGAGCGAATGGACTATTTAATTAAGCATGACTTTTATGAAAAAGAAGTTGTCGAAAATGTAACTAAAGAACAACTTGAAGAGCTCTACGGTGTGATCAAAGAATTTGATCACGAATTTCCTTCATTTATGGGGGCTTTCAAGTTTTATAACGCTTATTGTTTAAAGAGTAATGACGGTAAAGAGTTTTATGAAACTTACAGCGAACGTTGTTTGATGAATGCATTATTCTTAGGCGGTAAGAATTTTGAAAACGTTAAAAACATTTTAATTGAAATTTTATCTGGGCGTTTTCAACCAGCAACACCAACGTTTTTAAATGCTGGTAAGAAACAAAGAGGTGAATACGTTTCATGTTACTTATTACGTGTTGAAGATAATATGGAATCAATTGGTCGTGCGATTGTTACTTCATTACAATTATCTAAACGCGGTGGAGGTGTAGCTCTTTGTTTAACTAATCTAAGAGAGTTTGGTGCGCCAATTAAACATATTGAAGGTCAAGCATCTGGCGTTATTCCTGTAATGAAGATCCTTGAAGACTCATTTTCGTATGCAAACCAATTAGGTCAAAGACCAGGTGTAGGAGCAGCATACTTACATGCTCACCACCCTGATGTGATGGTGTTCTTAGATTCTAAGCGTGAAAATGCTGATGAAAAAATCAGAATTAAGTCATTAGCGCTTGGTTTAGTTATTCCTGATATTACTTTTGAATTAGCTAAAAACAACGAACAAATGGCGTTGTTTTCACCATATGATGTACAAAAAGTTTATGGAAAACCTTTGTCAGATATTAAAGTAACTGAAGAATACCATAATATGGTTAATAACCCTAAGATTAAAAAGACGTATATTTCAGCACGTAAGTTTTTTCAAACTATTGCTGAATTACACTTCGAATCTGGTTATCCTTACTTATTATTCGACGATACGGTTAACAACCGTAATCCTAATGCCGGTCGTATTGTGATGTCTAATCTATGTTCAGAGATTGTTCAAAGTTCATCATCAACTGAATATAATGAAGACTTTTCAATTAAGAAATTAGGTCAAGATATCTCATGTAACTTAGGATCAGTTAATATTGACAAGATGATGAAATCTGGTGATCGTTTTGAACAATCAGTTTATTACGCAATCAAATCATTAGATCATGTCTCTAGAAATGCTAATTTAGATTGCGCTCCTTCAATTAAGAATGGTAATGCTAATAATCACGCTTTAGGATTAGGTGCAATGAACTTACATGGATTTTTAGCAACACATGAAATTTATTATGATTCACCTGAAGCTTTAGAATTTACCGATTTCTTCTTCTATACATTAGCTTATTATGCTTTCAAGGCATCTAATCGTTTAGCAGTTGAACAAAAACAAACTTATGCTAACTTCAAAACATCTAAGTATGCTGATGGTTCTTACTTTGATAAATATACTAAATGTGATCCTTGTACGTATGTAATTAAAAATCCAAAAATTAAAGAACTTTTTGAAAATTACAAGATTAAAATTCCTACCCAATCTGATTGAAAAGCGCTAACAGAAGAAATTAAGAAAACTGGTTTAGCTAACGCTCACTTATTAGCTATCGCACCAACTGGTAGCATTTCTTACTTATCTTCATGTACACCATCATTACAACCAGTTGTAGCACCCGTTGAAGTTCGTAAAGAAGGTAAGATTGGTAGAATCTATTCATTAGCTTACAAGTTAGATGAAAACAACTACAAGTATTACAAAGACGGTGCTTACGAATTAGGACCTAATCCTTATATCGATATCTGTGCTCAAGCTCAAAAACACGTTGACCAAGCAATATCATTAACTTTATTTATGAATGATACAGCTACAACCAGAGACTTAAACAAGGCTTATATTAGAGCTTATAAATCTAAATGCGCATCTGTTTATTATGTACGTGTAAGACAAAACGTTTTAGAAGATTCTGAAAACTTAGATTGAGTTAAAGATCAAGCAAGCAATATGGATTGCGAAGCATGCAAAATCTAGATACAAAATAATAATTTCTAACAACCTTTGGTTGTTAGTTTTTTTTATTACTTTTATGCAAATTAACGCTTAATTATTTAAAAAATAAGTCGACCAATCGACTTATTTTTTATGATGAATCTTTATTTATTTTTGAGCAGATTAAATCTTCTTATCAAAGAAGAAAGATGATTCTTTGATGTATACAAAATATTCAACAATATTAACCAGATGATCGTTGATTCTTTCAATGTTTTTGATTACTAGAATCGTGTCAACCAATAGGTTTAGTTGTAATTCATCTTCAGAATTAATATCGTATTTTTTGAAATTCTTTAGATATCTCTTGTATTTAGATTCAAACTCTTGTTGTCTGATGTCAGCAAATTTATATGTTTCTTCTGCATCATTTTCTTTTAAATGAGTAACTACATCTTTGTAGTTAGTTAACGCTTCTTCTTGAAGGTCAATAATTACATCTAACTTTTGCGGTGTAATGTTATCGTTCTTTTTTAAGAATTTAGCAACATTATTTGCATAGTCACAGATTCTTTCGATATCGTTTGATGAAGAGATAATTGCAATGATAAATCTTAGGTGTGAAGCTTGTGGTTGCTCTTTTGAAATAACTCAGGTTGAATCATCTAATAAGTCGGCTTGTTTGATGTTAGAATGCTTTTCCATCTTGAAGATATCATCTAAAAGTTCAAGATATGGTTCGCCATTTTTGTAGTTATACAAAGCTTTCAATAAAGTTTCATGAATCTTGATCCCGTGATCAATGTATTCATAAAATTTATTGATTAATTCTTGTTCTGAATATTTTAATGATTTGTAATTTCTTGACATAATTAGCCAATCCTTCCATCAATATAATCTTTTGTTCTCTCATTCTTAGGTTGAGTAAAGATTTGTTTTGTTGTACCGTGTTCTAACACTTTACCTTCGTAAAAGAAAACTGTATCATCACTAACTCTTTGTGCTTGCGCCATTGAGTGAGTTACGATCACGATTGAATAACTCTTTTTCAGTTGGTGAATCAGTTGTTCAATTCTATTGGTCGCAATCGGATCAAGCGCAGATGTAGGTTCGTCCATTAATAAAACTTCTGGTTTAAGTGCGATCGCACGAGCAATTGATAATCTCTGTTGTTGACCACCCGATAGTCCGTGAGCTGATTGGAACAAAATATCTTTCACATCATCCCATAATGCAGCACCTTCTAAAGACTCTTTAACTATCTGTTCAATCTTGGCTTTATCTTTAATTCCATGAGATCTTAATGCATAAGCAATATTCTCGTAGATCGACAATGAAAAAGGCGTTGGTTTTTGAAACACCATTCCCACCTTAGAACGTAGTTCTAATTCTGGTAATGTTTTAGAATAAATGTTTTTAGATAAGAAAAAGATACTTCCGGTTTTAGACACACCATCAGTTAGATCATGCATCCGATTAAGCGAACGAATAAAAGATGATTTACCACAACCACTAGGTCCTATAAGCGCTGTTACTTTGTTCTTTTTAATCGCTAGATTAATATCTTTTAGCGCATGCTTTGCTTTATTTGAATACCACAGGTTGTAATTATCAATTTCGAAGATATTATCAAAATTATAATCGTCTTTAAAATGAATTAAATTAGGATCTTTGTTCTTGTACAAGATCTTATATCTTTTGATCTTTTCATTAACTTTAGTTAATTCATCTTTGTTACTAGTTGATATCAACTCTTTCTTTTGTTGAATTAACTGTTTAATTTTTTCTTTATATTCACCCTTTTTTTGAAGATATAATTCCTTAGTTTGTGGATCAACTTTGTTACGCATACTTTAGATTATCTTTCTTATTTTTTCTTTTTGTTTTTAACTTATCCCATCAGATGGCTATTTTGTATTTATTTTTAAACAGATAAGGAATTAACAGATTACTGATTAAGATAAAGATGAAAATTAATAGAATCGACATAAAGGCAGATTCAAACATGATGTTCTGTGCGTTGGCCTTTGTTGAGAAGAGTTGGCTATAAATTCTTACAGTTAAAGTTTGACCTCATAATCCCAGACTAAAGTTGTTTGATGATGATAGCCCTGCTGTAATATATAGCGGAGCTGTTTCAGCTAGAATTCTTGAAATAGATAGGATGATACTACTTAAGATATGTTCGATTACTTGAGGTAAAATGATTTTTAAAATTGTTTGTGATCGTGAGATTCCTAATGCGTAAGAAGCTTCTCTTGTTGAATTAGGAACTGAAGCTAACCCTTGTTGCAGCATTCGAATGAATGCTGGCATGATTACCAATGAAATAGTTAAAATCCCTGCAAACATTGAGTTTGAACTTCTGCCCCCGATAGCCAATCCTAATGTTTGAATAAAAAAAGTTAAACCAAAGATCCCAAATAAAATTGATGGTGTTGATCCCAATGCATCAATAAAAAATAAGATTGTGGTTTTAGCTTTCTTATTTCTTGCGTACTCATTAACATAGATCGCAATAAATAATGAAATTGGAAACGAAATCAAAATCCCAAAGAAAATGATTACCAACGTGTTAACAGTAGCTCTTCCAGTTGAGTTTGCTGCAAACGATGTTATTGTTTGATCAGGACTAAAAATCGCAATAAACCCATGATAAAACGTGTAAAGTAAGATTCATAAAATAAACGCGATACAGATTCCTGTACATAAGAATTCGATTGCTTTTTTTGAATAATCATAAGCCTTAACTCTAATCGTATTCTTATGCACTTTAAACAAGCTTGCTGATCGTTTAATAAGGTTTATTAAATAAACGATTGATCGACTAATACGATTTGGTATAAATAAGATTAAGTTAGCAATAAATGTCTCAACCTTAATTGCTCAAGGATACTTTTTCTTGGTTGAACTCTTATTAATAAATAGCACCAAGATATTAATAATAATCGTAAACGTAAATAGGATAATCCCAAATAGGTATAAAACACTTCTTAGGTTTTCTGAACCATTTTCAGCAAAGAAATTATATGAGATAATTGCCCCTATTGTTTTTAATCCCGATTGTAAAAACTCATTAAATGGGGTGTGACCTACAATATTATAATTTTGCGCAGTTAAAATAAAGTTTAACGCCATTGATTCACTAATCGCTCTTGAAAAAGCGGTTAGTAATGATACATAAATCCCGTTTTTAGCTTCTTTTTTAAAGATCTTATAAATAGATTTTGTCTTAGTTGTACCAAGAGCAATTGAAGCTGATAAGATACTCATATCAACACTTTCAAGGGAATTGTAACTCATGGCTACAACCGTTGGAATAATCATGAACGTTAACATGATAATGGCTGTTATTAAATTTCATGATGTTCTAGTTTGAAAAATTAACTGAACTAAATAACCTAATGAGTTAGCAGCAAACAGCCCAAAAACAACTGAAGGAATACCAGCAAGAATATTAACGATAATTCTAAAGGTTTTTCTTCATTTTTCTTTCAATCTGAACTTGATGAAGATTGCTGTATTCACTCCAATCGGAGCAGCTATCAATAACGACACAAAGGTAACAAATAAAGTTACGGTCAATGGCGCTCAGATTCCTGCTTTATTTTGAACTAAATTAAAATCTAGTTTAAAAATACTAGCACCATATGATTGTCATCCAGGGATTGACTTATAAAAGATAAAAGAAAAGATCCCAATAAATGCTATTGCAAACAACCACGCTGCACTAAACGAAATCGATTGAAAAAGTTTACTTCTAGCTTTTTTAAAATCGTTAAATCTACTTGTATTCAACATTAGAATTCAACTCCAAATCTAACTGGATCAAATGAATAGTCACTTACTCAAAATGCATCTTCATGTTTCTGAATTAATTCCTGTGATGACATATTCTTTAATCCATCATTAAGTAAAAACATCTTTTTTAAATCTTTATCTGATAGTGTAATTAAACCTTGTGCTTGATAAATGTCTTCGATTCGTTTTCTAACATCGGGTTTATTATCAAATAAGATGAACTTAATGAATTGCTTAATAGAATTAAGACGACTTTCGTCTTTATTTGATAAAGAAAATATTGAATTATAAGGTCTGATCCAGCGATAATCGCCATCACTAACAGATTGAATTGATGGAACAATCACCTTATCGTCAACTTTGTAATTAAGAAGATCGAACCCATCGTTTTTGATCAATGTTAGGTTATTAATAATAAAACCTAATGATAGATAGGTCATTGAACCGACCAATCTAGCATTAGTTTTAAAAAAGTTATATGTTTCAATATTTGATTCACCTGTTGTGATCGTGTGCGAACCATAATCGATCTTACCTTTAAGAGCGTCTAAAGTTTTTTTATTGATTTGATCGTCTTTAATTAGACCTGAGTTGTGTAAGAAAGCTTCGGCTGTTCCAGAAACTGAAGCTCCTCCAGCTCGAGCAAAAGGAACGACATTGTAGTTTCCATTAAGATTTTTACCAAAGTAAAAATCTGATAATGAAACCGTGTCATAACCAGCAAATGCATCATACATTTTATCGATATTATTAGCATCTAAATAAAAATCGCTAGCTGAAGTATTTGCTGGTTTCTTATAAATAATTGCGATTGCATCTTTGGCTAAAGTAACTGTTTTAACTTGTAGATCTTTTCACTCTTGAACCGATCTGTGATTGGCTAAAATTTGGTCTCTTGGACTTTTAGAAGCGTTACCAATATTTGTAGTGCCATCAAGGACACTAATAATGCCTGTGGTTGATCCACCAGCTTGTACGGAGATCTCAACAGGTGCATATTTAGCATACAATTCTGATAATGCATCCATAAAAGGTTGCACCGCTGATGAACCCCTTGTGTTTATAACAACAAAATTTAATGAACATGAACTCATTAAATATGATAGTGAAACTGTTGAAAAAAATAATGATATTTTCTTCTTAAAAAAAGGTTTCATTTCTGTTGAGTAATTTTATAAGAATTCTACCAAAAAAATATTATTTATTTGTTAGTCTTGCTTAGTTGCTGAGTTTCTAGTTCTATGATTAAATCTCTAATGCTAGCTGCATGTTCGTAGTTTTGATTTTTAGCAGCTTCAAGCATTTCAGTTCTTAACTCTTCAATCATCTTGACAAATTTATTACCCTTAGCTTTGCTTTTACGCATCACTTCTTCGATCTGTTTGTTTGATGCTTTGTTTTTTAAATCATCGTAAATCGGTTTGATAATCGTCTTAGGGGTGATCTTATGTTCCTTGTTGAATTTTTGTTGAATCTCTCTTCTACGATTAGTTTCATCAATAGCAATTTTCATCGCCTTGCTCATCTCGTCAGCATACATAATTACACGACCATTTTGGTTACGTGCAGCACGTCCAATCGTTTGAATTAATGCTTTATCACTTCTGAAATAACCTGGCTTGTCAGCATCAAAAATACATACTAAAGAAACCTCAGGGATATCTAATCCTTCACGTAAAAGATTGATACCCACAACACAATCATATTTACCCCTTCTTAAATCGTTAAGTATTAAAGATCGCTCCAATGTTTTTAATTCATTATGGATATACGCACATTTAAAGTTACGTTCTTTTAAATATTCAGTTAAATCTTCTGCCATCTTAATAGTGGTAACTGTAATAAACGTACGTTCGTTGCGTTCTTTTTGTTTTTTTAATTCGTTCATTAGATCATTCGTTTGATCTAATCTAGGACGCACTTCAACTGTTGGATCTAACAGGCCAGTAGGTCGAACAATTTGTTCAATTACTTCGTTGTTAGATAATTCAACTTCTTCTTGATTCGGTGTAGCCGAAACAAAAATAACTTGATCAGATTTACCGTTAAATTCTTCATAATTTAACGGACGATTTTCAAGTGCTGAAGGTAATCTAAAACCATAATCTACTAGTGTTGTTTTTCTTGATTTGTCTGTATTAAACATTCCTTTAACTTGAGGAACGGAAATATGAGATTCATCAATTACCATTAACCAATCATCACCAAAAAAATCAAACAAAGTTCAAGGTGTTGAACCTTTTTCACGCAATTCTAAATGAAAAGCATAGTTTTCGATTCCATTACAAAAACCAAACTCTTTAATTGCATCAATATCATATTCGGTTCTTTGTTGAAGCCTTTGTGCTTCAACAAGCTTTTGTTGATTTTTAAATTCTTGAACTCTAAACATCAATTCTTCTTGAATTCTTTTTATTGCTTTATCTTTCCGATCAAAATTCAAGATATATTCGTTAGCTGGTCCTAATACATATGATGTGTATTTTTCAATGACGCTATTATCAGTTGGGTGAATTTTTCTAATCTCTTCTAATTCATCACCAAAAAAGCTCAATCTAATAATATGATCATTTACATAACCAGGAAAAATATCAACTACATCACCTTTTATTCTAAATGTACCTGGTTGATTACATTCGTTGTTTCTTTCATAGTTTAATCTAACTAAATTTTCTTTTAGATCGGCAAGCTTAAGAGTGTTACCAACTTTTAAAATTATGCGGTAAATATCAAAATCTTCAGGGTTGGCAGCAGGATAAATACAAGCAACTGAAGCAACCACTATTACATCATTTCTTGTCGATAAAGAGTTAAGCGATGCTAGTCTCAACATTTCAATTTCGTCGTTAGTAACTGAACTTTTTTCAATATACATATCCGTTCTTGGAATGTATGCTTCGGGTTGGTAAAAATCGAAATATGAAACAAAATATTCAACAGCATTATTAGGAAATAATTCCTTAAATTCTAAATATAGTTGAGCTGCTAATGTCTTGTTATGAGCTAAAATTAACGTCTTTTTTTGCGTTTTTTCAACTACATTAGCAATTGTAAACGTTTTACCAGTACCTGTAGCACCCAATAAGGTTTGATATTTCTTTTTCTTGTTAAGACCATCAACAAGTTTTTTGATTGCTTCTGGTTGGTGACCTGCTGGTTTATTTTTGGAAACTAGTTTGAATTTTTTATCTGCCATTTGTTGATTTTGATATTCAGATCAAAGTTAAAATCATTATAAAATACCCATAAATTTACTGAACAAGATAGCTTTTTAATAATCAGACATATGCGTTTATAAACGTATTTAAAAAATATTAATAATTAAAATAAATATATAAATTTATCGGTAAAAATGAATGTTTTTATAAAATTAATTTAAAAATTTTGTAAATTTGCCAACAACTGTTATTAAAAAAGTATGCGTTTGTTCTTTTTATATATTGTTGTAGATAGTATATAGCGAATAAAGCAAATTTAATGATTTTATGATTAACGACAAATTATTATCAATCAACTTTTATTGGATTAGCTTTTTATAAAAACAAAAAGGATAGTAATAATAAAAACCAGTAATTCGTTTTTCTGGATTCACTAACGAGTCGAACGGCAAAGAATGTCAAATTTTTTGAAATTACTAGAGGTTATGTGCTGGCAGTAAATAAAACTACTGAAGAAAAAACTACAAAAATCGTTATCCTGTTTATTCATCAAAACATTAAACAACGGGCTATTAGAACGATCATGAGTATCTTTATGAAAACGCAATTACCTGAACAAACAATGACGCAAATGCTGGAACAATAAATTATAGAAACGAAAAATTTTATTATAAAAATGTTTGTGGGGTTCTGTTTTCTAAAAAAGTTAAGGCTGATCAGATGATCGCCGAAGCTTTAAATAATGTTGCAAAAAGTTATGCTTCCTATGTAGGTAATCTAAAGCTAATGATGAGTGTGGTTACTGGAGTTTAAACATAATACCTACAAATGAAGAAGAACAAAAAATATCAAATATTTTTGCAACTTTAGATCATCTAATAACACTTCGCCGCGTAAGTTAAAAATGCCAAAAAACATCAAGCAATATTTACTTAAAATACGTTCGTTTTATCGTATATTTTGATCAAAATTAAATAATAAAAATTAGTTCATTGTTAAATTCAATAGAACTAATTTTTCTTATTGTTTTGAATTATTACTGAGCTAAAAATGCTTTGGTTTGCTCTGAACAATCATTAACTACATTAATGATGTTTTCCTTGCCATTAATGATCGCTCCCGAGGCCATTTCGTGACCACCACCACCTCATTTTACAGCAACAGTTCTAACCGAAGGTCCGTTAGATCTAAACTCAACTCTTCATTTGTTATCATCTTCTTCAATAAAGAATAACCAAACTCTAAAGTTTTCAATATTAGCTAACATATTAACTCTAGCACACTCTAATGGTGAACGGTTAACAGCTTTTTGAACTTCTTTAGAACAAACAAAGTAGATTACATCATCTTTAGTTTGATAGTTAGCAAACACGTATTGTTGAAACTTTAAATCATTAAGACTAACTTTAGTTAGGTTTTGATTAATATAGAACATATCAGCATTAGCATTAGCTAGTATACTAGCTAATGAATACGTTCGTGCTGAGGTATTCTTAAATAAAAATCGACCAGAGTCAGTGTAGATTCCTAGATATAGGTAGTTAGCAGCTTTAGGAGTTACTTTCCACTTAGCTTGGTATGCGATATCAGCAATCTGTTCAGCTGCAGCAATATAACTTGAATCAACAAAAAATGCTTTAGCATCTAGATCATCTTCATTTGGATGATGATCAATTCTTAACACAGCGTCAAACAACTTATCGTCTAATAATGAGCGTGATTCAATTCGTTCTTTGTAGTTAGCATCCACAACTACCCCTAATACTTTTTTGTGCTTGAATCATTCATGATCAAGATGATCATGTTCCATTTCTAAAAATGGGAAACTATCTTTTTTATCTCCCACAACTTTTACTTCTTTATTAGGATAATTTGTTTGTATTAATTCTTTTAAACCAAATTGCGAACCTAAGCAATCCCCATCAGGTCTAATGTGATGAAAAATTACGATATGATCGTATTTTTCGATGATTTGTACTGCTTGTTGTATATTACCTTTAACCATGATCTGCTCCTTATTATTTAATTATCAAAACGTACCATTTTGGATTGCTGTAATCACGACGTATATTACGCCATAAACGCACAATCCAACGAATAGCAAACCAACTAGAATAACTAATGTTGTTAATAAGATTCTAACCTTTGTTGAAGCTGTTCTTCAAAAATTAACTAGTTTATCTTTCATAAATAATTACTAACCTTTGATCGTATTATTACCACGTCTACCAACTGAGTTCATAATGCGTTTTCTAAATATAAAGTAAACAATGAACATCGGCACGATAGCAACAATAGTTGCTGCCATTCTTAAGTTAGTTAAAATGATTTGTTGACCCCCTGGATCGCTGTTAGGATCAATTCCTTGACGTATTACCCACAGGTTAATTACGTTGAAAACTTTTGATTGGCTATCAAGTAATAACAATGGTCATAGATATGAGTTTCATGATGCAAATGAAGTTAGGATCGTTACTGTTCAGATTGTTGGCTTAACCAAAGGAACAGCAATTTTAAAGAAATATTTAGCACCACTACATCCATCGATTAGGGCTGATTCTTTTATTCTTCCTGGAATTGCTTCAAATGCATTTTTAAACATATAACCCGAAAAGATTGAAGCAACATATGGTGTCACTAACGATATTAAGATCTTAGGATCAGCACGATCATTTCATTCTAATAAGGTGATTGTTCTAAATTGACCAATTAACAAAGCTGATTCGGGCAAAATTAAGATTGATAAGTACAATAATCAAAATGCGCGCTTAAACTTTCAGTTTCTTAATGAAAAAGCATAACCAAACGTCATTGTAAAGAACAATCTCAAAATTACTGATAAGGCTGTGATAAATGCTGTTACCAGCAAAGCATATCAATAGTCTTTTTCACCTAAAACTCTAGCAAAATTAACTGGGTTAAATGAATCTGGTCACAAGATCGGTTTTCTTTGGTCTAACACCTGTTGGTCAGGTGCAAGTGCAACTACCAACATGAAATAAAATGGAAAGATAATAATCATTCCAAAGAATAACAAGATTAATGACTTGAAGATGAATCCTAGGATGATGCTTCTTCAAGTAGTGTCTTTGATTTCAAAACTAACACGTTCGTAGTTTTTCTTAATCTTGATTCGAGAAATCCAGTTCTTAAATTTTAGCTTTAATGCGAACATTTCTGATTTTCACCTTTAATATAATTGCGTCGAATAAATTAACTGCGTTTCGTAAGAACAATCCATAAAAAGTACCTAGGATAAATAATACGATTGTTGCAGCTCCTGCTAAGCCATAGTCGGCTGCTCTAATACTTTTAAAAATAAATATTAGTACTGTTGATGCCCCGTTAGCAAGTGCTGCATCTGGATTATTTGAAAAGATTGCTAATGGGAATACTTGTAATCCACCAAGGATTCCTAAAGTTAACAAGAAATTAATTGATTTCTTAATTGATGGTAATGTGATTCTGAAGAATTGTTTAATCGGCGAAGCGCTGTCGATTGAAGCGGCTTTATATAAGGTTTTATCAACTGATAGCATTGCCATTGACAAGATTAGTACGTTGAATGCTAAATTTCTTCAAACTCCGTAGATTAATACCCCAAATAAAGCTTTATATCCTTCAATCTCACCTGAGCTTAATCAAGGAATATTCTTACCAATAATAGCGTTTAACACCCCTGTTGATGAATCTAGGATGTAAATAAAAGCAATTGAGATTGCAACTGATGAAGTTACGTAAGGTAAGAAAAAAATCGTTTGTCAAAATCCTCGTGCAACTTTGTTATAAACAAAAACGATTGCTGATGAAATTATTACTGAAATAATCAACGTTATTGGTAAAGAAATAATCGAATATAAAAACGAGTTTCTCAGTCCAATAACAAACGGTTGGCTGGTAAACAGAGTTTCAAAATTCTTAAACCCAAACGACCCTGAATTTAGATCTAAAACACTATTTAATGGAGTAAACGCTTTTTCAATTACCATGAAAAATGGTAAGATCGTAAATAAAAGAATTACGATAAAGCTAGGGAATAATAAAGCTAAAGGCACTAAAAATGAAACCTTTTTATCTAAGATTCCTAATTCTGTATTCTTTTTTTGTTGGCGCTTTTTTAGTAGTCAATTAAAAAACATAATTAGATCCTGTTAGTTGTTTCAATATCAAAATAGTGCAATTTATTTTGATCAATATCAAATTTAATCTCATCATTAATTTGATAGTTTGAATGGTTTAGCTTAACATTAATTAATTGATCATAAAACAAACATTTAGCAATTGTAATTTTCCCTAGATTTTCAATCTGTTTGATTGTAGCTTTATTGATACCATCGTCTTTTATGATGATGGTATCATCTCTAAAACCAACACGAATCTTAGGATAATCTTTTAGATCAGATTTAACGATTAGACTGTTGTTGTAATAAACCTTATTGTTTTTTTGTTCACAGGTTAAAATATTCATTTCAGGTACACCTAAAAATTTGGCAACAAATTCATTTTTAGGTTTGTTGAACAATTCTGTTGGTGTCCCAATTTGTTGGATTAAACCATTAGACATACATACAATTTCATCTGAAATTGACATAGCTTCTTCTTGGTCATGAGTAACAAAAATCGTGGTAATGTTTAGATCAGATTGAATTGAGCGGATCCATTGTCTGGTTTGCAATCTTAACTTAGCATCTAAGTTAGATAGTGGTTCGTCCATTAATAAAATTTTTGGATGGCGAACGATGCTTCTTGCGATTGCTACACGTTGTTGTTGACCACCAGAAAGCTTGGTTGGAAACTTTGCTAAATTTTTGGTAATTTCCACACGATTAGCAACTTCTAAAACTGCTTGATTGATTGCTTCTTTAATCGAAATATTATTCTTCATTTGAAGATCATATTCGGCTTTTTCTTGCGGTGTTAATTTAGATAAATTTAATGAATATTTTTCAACTAATTTTTGTCTTAAATTTTTGTAAATATTCAATAATTCACGGTCAATTCGACCCATTTGTGATTTTAGTTTTTTAATTTCCAGTAATTCTGGTGAGTTTTTAATTACTTGTTTTTCTTTAGCAATTTCTTGCTTATTATCTGAAATTAATTTCTTGTATTTTTGTTTAATTTCAACGACAGTTTTATGATATTGTTTTTTTAGATTACCAATAGTTTCTTTGTTATTAGATTTCTTAGCTTCAGATAACTTATTTGCCACATCTTTAGATAAACTAGAAATTTCAATGTGTTTTTTAACACTAAGTAAACGTTTTTGTGAATTCAATTCACGAAGGTTTTTATGCAAATTGATCTCTTTATTATCACAATCAATTCGCATCTGAATCGGAACGTAATAACGATTTTCACCTGATTTATTTCAAGCGTTAATCTCTTCTTGTGTTGCACCGTTTGCTCTAAACACAACACACTCGGCACGGGTTAATGACATCAATGATTTAAATGCCGCTTTTTTCTTTCACCCTTCGTCGTTATAAAGCGGGAAAGCAATATTTTCATAAACCGTTAAGTGCGGGTACAAAGCATAGTTTTGAAAAACTAAACCTAATTTGCGATCCTTTGGGCTTTTATCAGTAACATCATACCCAGAGAATAAGATTTGTCCACTTGTAGGTGTTAACAACCCAGCAATCGCGTTAAGAGTTGTGGTTTTACCACAACCACTAGGTCCTAAGAAAGTAACTAGTTTTCCTTTTTTAATTTCAAACGAAACATTATCCAAAGCTAATGTTTCCCCAAAATCTACAACCAAGTTGTTAATTACAATAGCTGGTGTTTCTTTTTTTTGTTTTGAATATTCTTGATGCTTATTTTGATAATTATCAATCTGTATTTCTAATGTTGATTTAGAATGTTCCATCTTGTTATTGTTCTATAATTCAGTTCCAAATTAAGATTTTAATATTTTAATTATTGCTTACAACTACGAAATTAACTTACTCATAGAAAGGTCATATGCTTTGCGCGTAATCGTTTGGATCTTGCCCCCTCTTAGCATATTTCTTGTAATTATTCGTCCCTGGATACAAGAAGCTTACTCAACTACCATCAACCCCTCGAACTTGATAAATTGATTTAAGCGATTTGCTCAGATCGTTATTAAGTGATCAGATATTTAATTTATCAAGGATTGCGATGTTTGCAGCAATCCCGATTGGTCAAGTGGCTACATAAGTTTCAGAATTAGTATCAAGTAAATCATTAACTGATTTAATTAATGGGATTGCTAAACCGTTTAATACAACTTTCGAACCATAATTAATTGCGGTCTTTTTCACTGGGTTAAAATCATAATAAATTGTTCCCACTAACCGATTATAACTTTTTGAACCAGCATATCAAAAGTAAACATTGCTTCCTTCTGGAATCGTTTTTTGAGCAAATTTAGTTGCTTGTTCTGCATACATTAATTCTGTCTGATCTGAAGGCACTCGCATGTTGTTATCAACAACTTTAGTTTTTTCTGGAGTATCTATTCCTTCGATCCGAATTGAACTAGTTTCACTGCTTAATTGATCTGGATTATCTGCTTGATAAAATTGAATCAAAGGAGTATCCCCGTCAGATCATCTTAACAGTTTAGCCTTTTGCAAATGATTTTGAATCTGCTGATCAGTAAACTTAGTTACACCATATTGATTATATAAATCTTCTCAATACGGTTTACTATCAGCAGGAATACTACTTGTATTATTGTTTGAAGTACATGAACTAATAACGGGAATAATCATTCCCATGATTCCTGTTGTGATTAATAATTTATTAAGTTTCATACTTTGTAGCGATAAATGAAAAAACAAAATAACTAAGTTAATTATTTTGTTTAGTTATTTTGTTTTAGTTTTGTTTTACGATTGTGGGAACAATCTTATTTAGATTACTTAAGAATGTATCAAAATTAGACTTAGAGCTGTTTGCTGATACTAGAGCGCTGTCTATAGACTTTCTAAATGTACCACTTCTAAAGTCTGGAACATCATTGTAAGCCGCGTATTTAGGATCGTCTAATATTGATTTAAAGGCGTTGGTTGCAATGTTTTGGTAAGGATTGCCTGCGCTCATATTCTTAGGATCATTTAAGAAATCTCTAGTTGGTAAGATATATGAAGCTTTTAATACGATGTAATTTAATGGTGTTCCGTTATAACCTGTACTTGCTTGCGCACCATTTCCACCCTGTGAAGCAGGGATAGTAATATTCCCTTTCATTAATCAGTTAATGAAACGTTTTGTTTGTAAGTCTTCGTTTTCATTAGCATGGATACCGATTAAGCTTGGCCCTTGAGTTAAGATTATATTTTTTTCATCAGTTGATTTGAACTTAGTTGGCGCAATTCTGATATCTGCTTCATCAGCTTGTAAAGTTTGTTCTGTAGTGGTTGCTACTTTGTTAGCATCTTTTGAAAGAACAAACGCGGTTGGAAATCTAGGATTGGTTAAATTACCAACGGCATAGATTTTATCTTTAACAGCGTTATCAAATTTTGATATATCAAAATTTGTACCAATATATCCGATTAATGTGTTTCTTTTAGTACCTAGAGTATCTTTCATTGGTTCTAAAACTTCAGATAAAGCTTGTTCAGCTTTTTGTCTTGTAGTTTCATCAGGAAAAGCAACATTAGTATCTGTTTGCTTCAATGTATCGGTTAGCATATCTTTTTTGTAGATAACATAACGCTTACGGCTAGAATTAAATGTACCGATAGCACCAGCATCATATTCAGCTTTAGTTGGTGCATTTAAATTACTTGTAAAGTTAGGGAATGGATAAGTTCCTACTGAAGCATCAACACCAGTAAACACTAGGTTATGTTGTTGACTGTTTGAAGCAAAGCTTTGGTAATAACCTGAAGTTGAGCTGATGAAGAAGGCTAGTTGATGGAATTTACCTCAGTTTGAAGAATAGTTACCACCGTTGTTTAAGAATAAACCGTTAGCATTCATTAATGGTTGGATATCATTAAATACGTTCTTTATCGGTTCAGCACGATTGTCTTTATTAGATAATAATGCGTTGAAATCATAAGATTTGCCATCAGCAGCTTTTCTAATAATATATTGATTACGGTCACCATTTACTTGAGAAAAGCTTGCATTGAATAAGAAGTTACTTGGTGAGTCTAATCCAATAACACCTTGAGGATCAGTTGGTTTACGATCGTTTACTGGTTTAAGTTTATTTGGGTAAGATTTAGCAATTCTAGTAGCTAAATCAACTAATCCAGTGGTTGTGTTTAATGCTGATGCATCAAAAGTATATCCTTTAAGACCGCCATCAACTGATTGGTAATCACCTCATAGCGTTTTGATATAATTTGAAGAAACAGTTGCTGTGTCTGTATTTTGATCAGTCGTAGGTTTACCTTCATTCACCATCATTTCATCTGTTGCTACCTTTCGTGTAGATTTAGGACTACCTAAGTTCTTTTGAGCTTTCATCTTTCATTCAGCTCATAGTTTTTGTGTTGCTTGATCACTAGCAATTGTTAAATCGTTGTTAACTCTTGCTTGACTTAATAATTGATAAGCTACTGGGACGTTAGTTACTAGCACTTCGGTTGATCTAGTAATTGGAACACCATAAACTGATTGATCATAATTCCCTGGAATCTCATAGTTTTCTTGCAAGAACCGAGGTGAAAACATTGATGTATCAACAGCTTCAGGACCTTTGTTTAATTTTAAAGCTTGATCATATCTTACTAATTGTGCAGACACTGTTGAATAATTGAAGATCATATTAAAGAATTGAGTTTTATCTTTAGAGGCAAGCTTTGTATTAACTGTTTCGTTACCACCATCATAACCACCAGCAATTGAAAACACTTCAACAGGGTAATCAGTTGACGGTTTTTCTTTGTTGTATTGACTAATTACATCATTTAAAGCTACAGCAATAGGTGATGAAGCTGAAAAACTGCTTGCTAATACTAATTTTTTATCATCAGTTTGGTCAAATCTTGTGCTTGTTTTTGTACAACTTGCAACAACTATTGATGCACTAGCAAATAAACCTAATACACCTAGAACTTTTTTAAAAGTTTTACGTTTCATATATTCTTAAATTATCTTATTTCCATTCTTATGGCTTGATTATATTGATAAATTGAAATAATATCAATATAAATGTTTTAAACATTTAACCCAAATTATTTTTACGAACATTATTTTTATCATTTAATGTAAAAAAATCTTACTTGTATGTTATATATGTATAAAAGCAAAACGAAGCATAATGTTTAAAAATTGACAAAAAATTTATAAAAAATGAAAATAAAAATCAACTAAAAAGCTTTGAAAAAATTTTTGTTTTATGCTTTTTAGTTGAAAAAAATAATTATTTATTTATTTAGGCAGTGAATTGCCTGGTTGTTCTGGTTGAGTTGGTTTTGGTGTTGATGTGATTTGACCATCAACTAATTTAATTAAACTATCAACAGGAACTTCGCGTTCGATCATCTTTCCCGTTTGATCTGGGAATTCTAAAACTACTTTAGCTTCTTGTTGACCGCCGTTTTGTAGTGCTTCAAGTTTTTTGATCTCTTCTAAACGTTTAAGCGCTTCTAGGCGTCGGTGTTCTTGTTCAACGTTGATATCAACGTTTTTAGTTGGGTTGATAATCGCACATACAGCTAGAATTACGTTCTTAGCAACTTTATTTAACATTAGGTCGAATAATTTTTTAGCTTCTTCAACATAGATGTTTAATGGCGATGTTTGTTCTAATGAACGTAATGAAACCCCTTCACGCAGTTTTAGCATCTGATCTAAGTGATGAATCCATGCATCATCCATTTGTTGAATAATGATATCTCTAAACACGTTGTTAGCGATTGCTGGAGTCATTACTTCAATCTTTTTAGCAATTGCTTCTTTAACTAATTTTAAAACTGTCTGTTTAGCTGCTGGTAGAGTCTGGTTGTAGAATTGTGAAGCTGAGATCTCTTCATCTTGAAGTAATTGCTTTTGTACTGCAATTGATAGTTCAACTGGGTTAACCATCGTTTGGTTAGCTTGATCTTTGAAAGTATCTACAAAACCTTCCACAAAGTTTTGTGCCATACGATCAATTACTTCAATTAGTTCAGATGCGATCAAGATCTTATCGCGTTGCTTATAGATTAATTCACGTTGATTAGCCAATACGTGGTCGTAATCAATTAAATTTTTACGCATATCAAAGTTAACTGATTCAACTTTCTTTTGCGTCATGCTTAAAAATCTAGAGAAGAATTTAGAGTCAAAGTAATCTGATGCAAGTTTTTCTTGAGCCTTAATGATTCTGTCTTGAGCAAAACGTTTGAACAAAGGGTCGCCAAAACTAATGAAGAAACGACTTTCACCAATATCACCTTGACGTCCACTACGTCCACGTAATTGGTTATCAATTCGACGAGATTCATGACGCTCAGTACCAATTACGTAAAGACCACCTAATTCTTTAGCACCTTTACCAAGTTTAATGTCAGTACCACGACCTGCCATATTGGTTGAAATTGTAACTGATCCAACCTCACCTGCCTTAGCAATAATATGAGCTTCACGAGCGTGGTTTTTAGCATTCAACACTTCGTGGATGATGTTTTTTTCCAACAACATTTGGTGCACAATTTCAGAATCTTCCACACTACCGGTCCCAACCAAGATTGGTTGACCAGTTTTATGAATCTTTTCAATTTCATTAACCACTGCTTCTCATTTGGTTTTCAAGTTACCAAACATAAAGTCAGGGTGGTCTTTACGAATTACAGGACGGTTTGTAGGTACAGGTACCACAACCATATTATAGATCTTTAAGAACTCTTCTGCTTCGGTTAAAGCAGTACCTGATACTGCTGCTAACTTCTTGTACAATCTGAAGAATGATTGATAAGTAACAGTAGCTACCACCACGTTTTCAGCTTCAATTGGAACACGTTCTTTAGCTTGAACTGCTTGGTGTAAACCACCATTATAGCTACGCCCGTCTAAAATTCTTCCTGTAAAGTGGTCAACAATTAAGATCTTATCGTCTCTTACGATATATTCTTTTCCGTTTTGAAAGATCTTTCTTGCAGTCAATGCATTACCAATCTTGTGAAACAGATCAGAGTTTTCTAAGTCAAAAAGGTTTTTAATCTTGAAATGTTTTTCTGCTTTATTAATCCCTTTTTCAGTTAATGAAGGACTGCGAGATTCGGGGTCAATTTTGTAATCATCTTCATTAAGACTTTCCACAAATTTATCTGCATCAAAATACATCCTAAAATCTTTTTTAGGTTGACCTGAAATAATTAATGGTGTTCTTGCTTCGTCAATTAAAATTGAATCACCTTCGTCAACGATGGCAAAGTGCAACCCACGAATCTTTTTATCGCGGTAGTTGCGCACCATATTATCTCTTAGATAATCAAAACCTAACTCAGAGTTAGTTGTGTAAGTAAGATCGCAATCAAAAGCTTCTTTTTTTAGGTGTGGTGCTAAGTTAGCCTTATTACAACCAACAGTTAAATTCAAGCGAGCAAAAATTCTTTTTGCTTGCTCAGCATCACGCTCGGCTAAGTATTCATTAACTGTAACAATATGTACACCTTTTTTCTCAAGCATATTTAAATATGCTGCTAACACCAGAGTTAAGGTTTTACCTTCTCCAGTCATCATTTCACTAAAGTCACCTTGGTGAACGACATAAGCCCCTATAAGTTGCACTAAGTAAGCAAAGTTACCAGTTTCACGGTAAACTACTTCACGAATAACCGCAAAAGCTTCAACTAAAATATCATCAGTTGTTCTGTTGTTATTCTTTAATTCATTAATAAAATATTCAGTTTTATTAAATAATTGTTCATCACTTAGTGCGCGAATTTCGTCTTTTAGTGCATCTACTTGCTTAGCAGCAATTGTTGCTCTTTTTAAAATTCGGTTTTTGGGTGAGATTAATTTAAATCAGTTAATTAGCATTTTTGATTAGTTCTTCGATCTTTTGTTGTGGATAATTCTTATTTAGGATTGACGCTAATGATTTCACTAATGACTCTAAATCCATACTGAAGTAGGTCGCTACTTCGTTTGGATTACCTGATAAACCAAAATCATTAACACCGATTACTAAACTAACAAACTCAAATCAGATATTACTTACACCTGACTCAATCACGATGTTTTTGTATTTCTTAAACTCTTTAAGTGCATCTAGATCAGATAACTTTTCTTTAAGTTTTTTGAATGAAGGCACAGAGATTACATCGATATCAATCGCTTCTTGTTTAAAGATTTTTGCCAACTTTAATGCTGTACCAGCATCTGAACCAGTTGCAATTAATCTCAATTTTGGACTCTTAGTTTTATTTAGGTAATAATAACCATCGTCAAATGATTTAGGATCAACCTTAGTTAAGCTAAATTCACTTCTTGAAGTTGAAATTACCACTGGTTTGTGATTCTTCTTGTCAAATGCGGTTTTAAGCGCTACATATAGTTCGTAGAAGTTGGCTGGACGATAAACCAACACGTCTGGAATTAATCTTAGTGCTGATAATTGTTCAATTGGTTGGTGAGTTGGACCGTCTTCACCAACATTAAATGAATCGTGAGAGTAAACATAAAGCGAACTTACGCCATTAATAGCACCTAATCTTAGTGCAGCTTTATTGTAATCACTAAACGCCATAAAGGTTGAACATACTGCTTTTAAACCCTTATGAGCCATAATTCCGTTAACAATACATCCCGCTAAGAATTCTCTTACTCCAACATCGACTAATTGTTTGTCATAATGACCGATATCAAAACGAGCATTATCGTGAGTAATTACTTTAGTTGAACCTGATAGATCACAATTAATTACTAAAATGTTGTCATTAACTTTGGTTAACTCTTTGAATACCTTGCCAAATAAATTACGTGTTGAATCGTTTTGATCAACATTAAATTGATTGATCAAGTTTTTAGGGAAATTAATCTTTTCTTCTTCAACTTGGGCAATAAATTTCTCTCTTAAATCCGATTTGGCTTTAGCTAAACGATTAATGAATTCTTCTGAATCTTTTTGACCGCGAGCGATTGCTGGTTCAAAGTGTTTTTTAACATCAGAACTTACTGTAAAAGGTTTAGCTTTGTAATCAAGTTTTGCGCGAATCTTTTTGATCTCATCATCATTAAAAGGAGAACCGTGCGCTTTGTTTGTATCTTCAACTGAACTTGCAAAACCTAATTTAGTTTTAACTTCAATGAAGGTGGGTTTGTCTGATTTCTTAGCTTGAGCAATCGCATCTGAGATTGCTTGATAATCGTTACCATCTTTAACTAAAATGTAGTTTCACTTATAAGACTTAACTAACATTCCTACATCAAAGTTAGTAGAGTTAGCTACACGACCATCTAGTTGTACGTCATTAGAATCATATATTCAGATTAATTTTTTAAGTTGGTATCTACCAGCTACTGCTAATGCTTCTTGACATACCCCTTCTTGGATATCACCATCACCAATTAAACAATATGTGTAGTGATCAATAATCTTATTAAAGCGAGCATTTAAATTAGCTTCAGCCATTGCAAAACCAACTGATGTTGCTGCACCTTGTCCTAATGGGCCTGTACCAAAATCAACGCCGTCTAACATTGTTGATTCTGGGTGACCTGGAGTTTTAGATGAAAATTTTCTAAAGTTTTTTAAATCCTTAGCGCTTAGCGTCTTATAACCAGCAACATACATTGTTGCATATAATAAAGCACTACCATGACCTGCACTTAAGGTGAAACGATCGCGGTTAAGATAATTTGGATCATTAACATCATAATTTAAGTGATCGCGGAACAAAGCATACATCATTGGCGCTGCTGACATAACAATACCAGGGTGTCCAGATTTAGCATTGTTAATCATTTCAATTCCCAGAACGCGAATTGTATTTATTGTTTGTTGTTGTATGTTCATATTAAAATAGATTGATCCTTTTAAATCAATCCTTATATATAAAATAAAATATTAAAAGTAAATTATATTAATTTGTTGTCTACTAAAGCTTTTTTAAGCTCTTCACATGCCTTGTCTTCATCTTCACCTTCAATGATGAATTCAACAGGTGTGTTTTGCTTAACAGCTAAAGACATTAAATTAATAATTGATTTAACATCAGCGGTAGCACCACCAACGATTTTAAGGGTAACTTTTGATTTAAAACCACCCATTTTTGAAGATAGAACAGTCGCTGTTCTTACGTGTAATCCAAATGGATCTACAATAGTTGCTTTGAAGCTTTTCATTGTGTATTTTTGATATTTTTAAATATTTAACTACTAATAATTATAAGCCATTATTAATTAATTATTAATCATTTATGCATTTGCGAAGCGAATAAAATAGATCAATTAACAGCTTAATGTTTTCTACTCTTTGAATCACTAACTGGTGATATGTTGCTTCATCAAAGTAGTCTGAGCCATAATAAAGATTAAATATATTAAAACTCATTCTCATTAATAAAAACGTTTTATTGTTCTTGTTTATAACGTTAATATTTGTATCTGGTTTTTTGAATAATAGATTATCTAAAATTTCATCATCAATTACCTTAGATAGATCAAAACCATCAGATTTTGTATATAAAACGTATTTTTCTTTTTGGTAAGATTTTAACCCATTTATTAGATATTTAGTAAAACCTGGGTTTTGATCTTCTTTATTGTTTAATAAAGCAAACGGTTCATCTAAAACATTATTGACTTCTACCCAATAATAACAATCATATTTATATGGATAGTTTAATGAATATTTGGATTTACAAAATTCTAAACATGTAATTCTTAAATCGTTCTCTTTTTCTTTAACTAAATATTCTTGATAAAAATTTTGCTGGCTAAATTTCTTATCTAGATTTTGAATCTCACCATCTGATGATTTAATGATTTCTTTAATAATATCTTTGTTAACAAAGTTATCCTTGATTCGTTCGATATTAATTTTTTTAGCATTTTTTAAGCCTTCAAAAATACCTTTTGATTCATACTCATTATTAAGTTTTTTTCTTAACTTTAAATGTAAGTAATAATGTCCAATAGAAATGATTAAACTGATTGGGAAACAAGCAAAATATAACCCAAACAAAACCTTTGGAACTTGAGTAAATCAATAAGTAGATATCAATGGAATAATTAATAGAACTCAAGAAGCAATAACAACAATTCTTCTTATCTTTGGATTAAGAATTTTACTCACCATAAATTTTAATTACACCTTCAAGAATAATATAAATAAACACAGTTCCTGGATCGTACATGCCGATCGATCTTTTTCCATGATAAGAAGCCCGACCTACTTTTGATTTTAATAATAAACATTTATTGAAATTTTCATCCAATATCTTTTTACTTTGAATTAATAAATCTTGTGTTGCAAGATCGTTATTTAAATAAAGGTATTTTAATACAGGATATAAGATATCATAAAAGCTTTTAGCACCGATTCTTAGATTATATTTGTTCTTACAATCTAATAAAGCTCGATAAAAACACTCAATTACATAATTACGGGTTGCTTCGTGTTGTTTTAGATAATGAGCTGCTTGATAGGTTAGATCATATAAGATATCACCAAGAGTGGTTTTAACAGTCTCTTTAATATATAAAGCAATGATAATTAAAGAATTATAAAGATTTGGCTGGCTATCTTCACGATTAGCAAATCGTGAAATTTTATTAATAAATGGTGTTAGCGAATAACCAAAATTTCCATTTGATCCCTTTTTATCAATCAAATTAAGAAATTGTTCTGAATAAGTGAAATTATCAATTATTCTAATTAGTAAGTTAATAAAAGCAGAGCGGTTTTCCATCTTTTTGCTTTAATACAAAAAACAGATTAGTTAAGCTAATCTGTTTAATTATAAGAATTAATTTAATTCTGATTTAGAATCTTTAGTTTGTTCTTGCTTAGATTCAGATGATTCATCTTTTTTATCATCCAAATTAGCTTTTTCAGCTTCTTCTTCTTTTTTAGCTGCAGCCTTTTCTTTAAGTTGTTCTTCTTTTAATTTAAGAATTGGCTCAGGCAATTTTAAGTGCTCGTGAATGTAATCAATATCGTTTTTAACAATTGTTTCTTGAATTAATAATGCTTCAACGATAAGTTTTAATTCTTTTTGATTTTTTTCAATAATTTCATAAGCAACTTTGTATTGGTGTTCTAAAATCTTAGCAATTTCAGCATCAATTTTTTGTGCAGTACCTTCTGAGTAATATCTTGCATTAGGATTAATTCCACCTTCTGAAGGCAAGAATTGAGTAATACCTAAATCTGACATACCTAATTGGGTAACCATCGCTTTAGCAATATTAGTTGCTTTATAGAAGTCATTAGATGCACCTGTAGAAATTGCATCCTTACCAAAAAATAATTCTTCAGAAGCTCTTCCTCCTAAAGCACCTGCAATCATATTTAATAAATCGGTTTTTTTCTTTAAGTTAAGTTCAGCATCTTTAGGAGTTGATAATGTATAACCACCTGCCTGACCACGAGGAATGATCGTAATCTTTTGAACTTCGTCAGCACCTTTTAGGTGTAAACCTACTAAAGCGTGACCTGCTTCATGGTGAGCCACCTGATTCTTCTCGAAATCACTAATCACTCTTGATTTTTTAGCAGGACCCGCAATTACACGGTCGATCGCTTCATCAATATCAGTTAATGAAATACTTGTACGATCAGCTCTAACTGCTAATAAAGTTGCTTCGTTTAATACGTTTTCAAGTTGAGCGCCACTGAACCCTGGTGTTCTTCTAGCAATATCTAACAAGTTAACTTTAGATGAGATGTTTTTATTTCTTGAGTGGATCTTTAAGATCGCTTCACGTTCTTTAATATCTGGAAGATTAACTTGAATATGACGGTCAAATCGTCCTGGACGTAATAATGCATCATCTAATACGTCTAAACGGTTAGTAGCAGCCATTACGATGATTCCAGTTCTTGTACTAAAACCATCCATTTCAGCTAACAATTGGTTAAGTGTTTGGTCTGTAGCTGAACCTGCAGAAATTTCGTACTTACCACGTTTAGAACCCACTGAGTCAATTTCATCGATGAAGATAATACATGGAGCTGCTTTTTTTGCCTTAGCAAATAAGTTTCTAACTCTTTTAGCACCAACCCCAACTAACATATCTTCGAATGCTGAACCAGTAACTTGGAAGAAAGGAACACCAGCTTCACCAGCTACTGCTTTAGCTAATAATGTCTTACCAGTACCTGGAGGTCCATATAAAACCACTCCTCTAGGTGTTCTAGCACCCATTTGAACGTATTTTCCTGGACGTTTTAAATAGTCAACTAATTCAATCAATTCACTTTTTTCTTCTTCAATACCAGCAACGTCAGTGAATTTAAAAGTTGATTTAGCTAATTTAGCTTGTGATTTACCAATTGTAAATACATTTTCACCATCTTCACCAATTGCACCACCAGCACCCATAGTTCTGCTAAATCTTCTAGCAATAAAGATGTATATTGCAATTAGAATTACAAACGGAATAATGCTTGCTAAGAACTGCGTTAATACTGCAGCGCTTTGATCTGGTAATTGAACATTACCAACTGCTAGTAATCTATTAATTCCAGCAACCGCGCCTGCTTGACGGTATGAATCCATACTTGCAGTAAGAACATTGAAATCGTTTGGTAAGAACTTTTCATTAGCTAACGGAATAGCTGTTAAATTAGTTGTTAATACTGCACTGTATCCACCACCTTCATTAACTAATGATGCAATACCTCTTGTTTGGTTAATTGTTAGGTTAGCAATATTAAATACTGTGTCATTAACAGAAGCATTAGATGGTCTGATTAATGAAACAAAGAAAGATTGACCGTTAGCATTATTAAGGTTTCTTAAGAAAACATTAATAGATAATGACAAGCCTGATGTGTAAGTGGTTTGATAACTAGATCTGCTTAGATCAAGGATAAATTGTCCACTTTGACCATTAATTGTTGCAGAAGCAATTAAATTACCATTATCATATCTAATGTTTGAAATGTTTGCTATCGTATTTCTTGGCAAAACATAAAAAAGAATTAGACCAATGATGATCGCCATCACAATGATAATTCCTATTGTTTTCCAAATTATCGATTTAACATTTTTGGGCGGTTTAGCGTTTTCTGTTACCCGCTCATTAAAATTTGATGTGTTCGACATATTGAATTATTATAGTTTATAAATCTTTATTTTTTATCATTTAACGCCATGTGCGCTACGTAAGGAAGATTTCTTAATTTGTCTTTGTAATCAAGTCCAAAGCCAACTAAAAAGCCGTGTGGAACCTCAAAGCACACATAATCTGCTTTGATATCAACCTTGCGACCGGAAGGTTTATCTAAAAAAGTTAATAGTTTAACTGATTTAGCACCTCTTTGTTTTAATAAATCTAAAACAATTTTGATTGTATGACCGCTATCAATAATATCTTCAACTAATAAAACGTTTTTATCCTTAACGTCATAAGCTAAGTCCATAACGATTTTTGGAGTGCCTTGTGATTTGGTTTCACCCTTGAATGAACTTAAAGTCATAAAATCCATAATCACTTCGCATTCAATTTTATCTATAATCTTACCAATAAAAGGTATGCACCCTTTTAAGATTCCCACTAAAACGATTTCATCATCTTTGTAAGTTTTATTAATTCAATTTGCAGCTTTTACTGCAGCTTCATTAATTTGTTCGTTCGTAATTAAAATTTTTTCAATCGTGTAGTTTAACTTTGCCATAATCCTATTATCTATTTATTAGTATTCATTAAAACCACACACGAACAAGCAATTTCATTTCTTGGTTCTTCGTAGCTTTTAGCTTTTACGTTAACAGAATTACATCCAGTTAATTTCATTAAAGAACTTTTTATCTCTAATCTAATTGGATCAATTCTGATATCTTCAGCAAATATCGTTAAATCGATATTAACAAAATCTAACTTAAGCTTTTTAATTAGCTTTAAACAGTAATTTAAGATTGTTTTAGAATCCAAGTCTTTATTAGCTGAATCATTTTCGTTGAAGTACATACCGATATCACCAAAGCTGCCGCATCCCAACACAGCATCACTTAAAGCGTGAAGTACTACGTCGCCATCTGAATTTGCAATCACTTGTTGATCTGTCTTTACAGGAATTCCACCCAGAAAAATCTGGTTGTTTTTCTTATTTTTAAGTTTGTGGCTATCAAAGCCTTGGCCGATTCTAATATCCATATGTTATTAGTAAAAATTATAAATTATAAATTTTTAATTTCTATTAATCTAACTTGTTTGATAAAATAATCCGATTTTAAACAACAAATTTTAAACCTCAGATTTTTGAATATTTCAAAATTTTACACAATCTTTTGTTTTGCTCTAAATAACTCGTTCATAATAAAACAAGCTTGCATTATTAAATATTGATCAATTTTCTTAAACCTATAAAAGATATGTAATTTTTTTTAAAAGAACGTAAAAAAATTTAATAGATTGCGATCTATTAAATTCTTAACTTGGTTTATTCTATGCTTTTAAACTAAAAAGCGTTGTATATTGTGAATCTTCCCAATGATACCATTCAGTTTCTTACAGTTGTGGTAGAGTTATTGCTATCTGGGTAAATTCTCTTTTCTAAAGTTAAATTATCAAAAGTAATTGAGCGGTTAGCTTCATCAATTGAGTAAGGTGGTCTGCCATCCTTAGCAGATACATTAAACTGTAAGTAGCTGTTATTTAGGTTGCTGTTAGAAGAATAGAATGAAGCTAAAAGAATTAAATTAGAATCCGTTGGATCGATTCTTGTAATAACAAATGGTCTGTTATTATTAATTGTTACTAGTCCGTTTATCTTTTGGTATTCAGTGCTGTTTAAAACAAAGTTTAATAAGGTTACTATTTTATTATTAGATTCATTACGGTTACTTATAATAAACCAGTTTTTATCTGTGTTTTTTACTCAGTTAGGAAATTCTTTATTTGTAAAAATGAAATTTGAATCAGTTGTGCTTGGATTCCCTCTTAATAAAGTTTTTAGTAATTGTAATGTTGATACACTTGGAATTTGGTTAAATAAAGGGGTTCTCAACGTAATGTTGTTATCTGCTAAGTTAATTACAACAGTCGATCTATCAGCACCAGGTAATTCTGTGTGCGTCATTTGGCTAGGGTCTACTGTTACAGTTAAAGCAGATGGGTTTGAATTTGGAGATGGATTTACAACTGGTGGTTGAGTTGGAGAAATTGAATTAGGATTAGATGGAGTAACTGGATTTTGGTTACTTGATTGGTTAGGGTTAACTGGATTTGGGTTGTTAGGTTCTGATGGCGAAATCGGACTTGTATTTCCTGGTTGACTTGGATTAATTGGAGTAATAGTTCCAGGTTCACTTGGGTTTAATGGATTAGTTATGTTTGGTTGACTTGGGGTTAATGGATTTGTTGGGTTAGGTCTGTTAGGACTAACTGTATTTGGGTTGTCAGGCTGACTTGGATTATTTAAATTTGGATTAGTAGGTGTAGATGGATCTGTAAAACTTTTTCTGGTTAGCGTAAGAGTTGAACAACTGCTTAATAAAATTGATGGAATTGATAACGCTAAAATTGCACCAGTAAACCTTTTAATTTTGCTATTCTTTCTAATAAAATTCATAATATTTGTTAGTTTAACTATTATTACCAAAAAACATTTTTAAAAATCAAATGCGCAAGTCAATAAGCACATCATAAATAATGGTTTTTTAAGGATAACCTTAAATTATTTAATAATAGTTAATAACCCTCCAATTCTAATCTATATCTATATTATATAATGATTGTATAATTATATTTTAAATTTTTTGGTTAAGTAATTAACGAATCATAAAAGCTGTTTTTAAAAGAAAAATTTATCTAAAAAGCGTTGTAAATAGTAAATCTTCCTAAAGCTAATATTCAGTTTCTTACTGAAGTTACAGAATCATTATTGCGTGTATAAACTCTCTTTTCTAAAGTTAAGTTGTCAAAAGTAATTGTTCTGGTTTCTTCATTAATTGTGAACGGATTATTACTATTTTGAACAAGTAGATTAAATTGCAAGTAGCTATTTGTTACAAAGTTGCTAGTTGAAAAATCAGATCCATCGTACGAAGCTAAAATTGGCAAGTTTCGATTCGAAGGATCGATTCTAGTAATAATATTTGGCTTAACGTTATTAATTCTTATTAGGTTATTAAATTTTGCGTATTCACTACTATTAAGAATAAAATTTAATAACGTGACAGCTTTTCCTGCTTGAGTGCCGCTACTAATGTAAATTAGGTTTTCATCACCATTACGTTTTCAGTTTCCATCTCTATCTGTAAAGATAAGATTAGGACTGTATAAAGATGGACTTTTTAAAATTGTGTTTAAAAGTTTTAATGTTGTTAATCCAGTGAATTTAACCTGAAATGGTTTATTCAACGTGATGTTATTGTCTGATAAATCAACAACAACATTTGATCTATCTGCACCAACTAAATTTGTATTCTGCATTTCATTAGGTTTTATGGTAACACTTAAAAATGCAGGTTTAGGATTTTCAACAAACGGTTGAATCGGACTGGTTGGATCGGGTGTGAATCGTTGACTTGGGTTTTGACTATCATTAGATCCTTCTGGATTAGTTGTATTCGGATTACTATCTTTATTTGGATCTGCAAAGCTTTGTCTTGTTAATGTAAGAGCAGAACAACTACTTAGGAATATTGACGGGATTGCTAGTGCTAAAATGGTACCTTTCAACCTTTTAATTTTGTTATAAGACTTCATAATGTTAATAACCTTAAACTATTTATTCGACAAAACTATAATTCAAATTCATTTTTTCTAAAAGTACGGACATTTTATGAAAGATTACCATACCTTTTAATGATCGCTAAACAGCCCTAAACTCAATATATTTTTGTTATTTATTTATGTATTACTATTTTAAATTTTTTTATTTAAATATTGGTCTATTAACTTGCGAGATCTCGTAATTTTTATTCAAAATTTATAAATGAAATTTTATGAGCATTAATACGACATTTTGAGAACCCTATGCCTAGTATATAATCGACTCACATAAGAAATTAAACGATTATTAATGTTTCTTATTAATGAGAAAATTAAATCTAGTCAGCTCGTTAATATTGTTATTAAACGAATTTTATTTATTTACTATCATTAATTATGAAATCTTATTGATAAAAGTTTTGCTTCCGCTAACATAAAGAACGAAACTAACGAAAGAAATCAAACACTAATTTTATCGGTAATTCTTTTGCATTTTTGTAAGATTCCAGTCCTGGTTTTTGTTGAGCAATCTCAATTTCTACAGAAAATATGATATTTGTTGCTTGACATTTCATTTATATAAATCCTTATCACAAGCCTTTTTATTATCAGAATTTCTCACAAAAGTTTTAGTTATTTCTTATACTCGTGGTTAACCAATACTTAAAGCAATCTCTTGATGACGAATGGTAAGATTAATGATTCTTTAGCGTTTTCTATATCTGTTTATTTAACAACATCATCAATAAATTTTTCTAGTTATTTCATTTTTTCTTATAATATTTTGATTCTCTTTACCTTATTTTTAGTAAATTTATATCAACTTTTCTTTTGAATTAATGAATGACTTTATACAAGATTTAATTTAACCTTCATTTTCTTATGTTTTCCTATTTAAGCTATGTAAAAAATTAAGAAAAAACGTAAAAAATAAAAAAAGTTAATAAAAGGTTTGTTAACTATATACCAAACTTTATTTATGTATAACCTACTAACCTCAATTTATTTCTCTAACTGATTTAGGGTTTTCGTTTCTAGTAACTGACTTAATTGTACCATCACCTACTCTAATTACCATTGTTGCAATATCTGCTATCAATGGGTTGTGAGTAACAATAATTAAAGTTGTTTTGTTTTTCTTGTTAATTTCCACAAATTCTTCTAAAACAACCTGAGTCATCTCTTCATCTAAAGCACCGGTAGGTTCGTCCCCAAAAATGATTGTCGGGTTTTTAGCAATAGCTCTAGCAATTGACACTCTTTGTTGCTGACCACCTGAAAGTTCAGTAGGCAACTTATTTCGTTGTTCATACATTCCGATACTTTTTAGCAACTCATCAATATCTTTACGTTTAGAAGCATCCCTTTGTAAAAATGCACCAATTTCAATATTTTCCTTAACGTTTAAGTTAGGTAACAATCCATATTGTTGGAAGATATAACCGATGTTTTCTTGTCTAAATTTAGTTAATTGGGTATCTGAAAATCCAATTAAATTCTTATTCGCAACAAAAGTAGTTCCACTGCTGGCGCGGTCCATGCCCGAAATAATGTTTAATAAAGTTGTTTTACCACTACCAGACGGACCTAGAATAACAACAAACTCTCCTCAAGGAACTTGCAAGTTTACGTTTTTTAATACCTTGGTAGTTTTTACTCCATTTGAATAATATTTTGAAACATTCTTTAGATCAATAACAAAATCAGGACGTATCGGGTTAGCTTGTCGCACCTTATGTGGTTTGTTTAAAATCTCAACTTTACTTACTTCTAAATTTCAAAAAGCTGTTTCTTGATTTTGTTTAAATTTATCGATTTTTTTATAAATATTTGCTAACTTAACCTTAGCAAAATTCTTAAGGTGTAACAACTTAAAAAAGTCTTTAATTTTTTCTTCTCTTTGTTTGATTGAAATCTTTGTTTTTTTCAATCAACCATTACCTAAATAAGCATCGTCAGAAACGTGTTGTTCTAGCTTTTTGAAATAATCAATCATCACTGCAGATTCTTGATTAAGCAAGGCTTCATACTCCTGTGACGTTCTTACATACTGTTTTCTTTCAACTGATCGTTTCTTTTGTTTTAATTCAAAAATATAATCGTTAATCTGATAAATTAATTGATTGCTTAAATCATTAACGTAATCAATGAATTTTCTAACTAAATATTGTTTTTGCTTAGTTTGGTAATTGTCATAACAAAACATCTTACCATAGTTGTTATCTAAAGCTTGCTTTAATGAAAGTAAGTTGTTACAAAAACTATTAACTTGTATTCTAAAGTTGGGTCTTAATGAACAAACTGCTTCAGTCTTTTGTCGCATGTAATAAATTACATTACCGATATAAGAGTTATAGATATTATTAAAATCTCCGAAATTATCGACAAAAAAGACTGTTGGTTGATCCCAGTCAAGACTAATATAATCTAGTTCAATAGCAATTTTAGCCTCTTCAATCTGTTTAGTGAACTGAAAATTCGACATAATAATTCATTAATAATTTTTAATCTCTTGAGCAATCTTCATCTTTCTTAAAGTGTATCAATTCGTAAAGAACGAGATTGAAAATATCCCCATCACCCCAGCTAGCGCACCTAATATGTGGATAATACTAATTGTGGTAAATAGTGCGATTGAAGCTGATTTTAAAATGATTAAATTATAAATGTTAACTAAGATTAACGAGATTGGTCCTCCAACTAATAACCCAAAAATGAAAACGGGGATATAAATTGATAAGAATGAAAGAATGATAGCTCGATCAGAAAAACCAAGTGCTTTCATTCTGATAGCAATCTTTTTTAGTTCATCAATCAACATATTTGAAATCAAAATAACAATTAACGTAACAATTGGAACAATCATTGCAATAATCACGTTTTGAATCGTTAATGATGTTTTTGAAATGTTCTCAAATATGGTTTGGTTTGAACTACTGTTATACAAGTAGTTAATCATCGTGTTATATGGCAATGAACCATACACTGTTACTAACTTTTTGATGTATTGAGCAATATCTTGATCAGTTGGTTTTAATAATGTTCAAGTATGAAAATTAGGATTATCAAGATTTTTAACTTCACCAAGAGCAACTAGCAACGCCTTGTAATCATCAACATATGCTTGCTTAGTGGTTGATAATTGATCATAAGACATTACTGGGTCTAAAGATGAATAATAGTTAAGAATACTGTTGCGAATAATCTTTTGTAGTTGCTTATTATCTTCTGAAAAGTTAGATGTTGAAGGAAATAAACCAGATTCTGAAAACAACGGAGTTGAACGTTCAAAAGCATCTAAATCATCAGAGAAGTAACCATTAAACGGTAATTGGTTTTTAATTTCGAAATCACTAAACCCTAAAAGTTTATTTGCCAAATCATAAGATGTATAGATCTCGTTATCTCTAGCCGAACTTGAGATATCAATTACCCTAAATTTAACTTTTTGATTTTTTACATAATCATCGTGATTAATAATATTTAATTTATCCGAAATTCGATCAACCCTGTTTTGGATTGTAAAATCGATCGTATCTCCAATTTTTCAATCATTATCTTTAGCAACGAATTCATTTATAATAATCGGATTATAATCGGTTTTTTTAAACAATTCTTCATTAAGAACTACGTTGTTTTTGTTATACAAAATTGGACCTAAATAATTGTTACGATCCACCTCATCTAACTTCGTAGTTTTAATTCAATTCTTTATTCCCCTGATTTGGAATTTCTTATCGTTATTAGTTACTGCATCAATTCTTGTATAAGCATATTTAGGTGATTGTTTAGTTTCTAAATTCCCTATTGTTTTTGCACCTAAGCCGATTACATTATACGTAATCTTGTAATCTACTAAACCGTAGGTATTATTTGAAATGTTTTCAAATTGTTGAATTAAGAAACGAATAAATTCAGGTTTTAATACCCCACCACTTAGTGCTTGGTCTTCATTAATCTTGTATTCATTACGGTTTAATTGGGGGTTAAATACAATCTTAATGTAATAATTCGGGTTGTTATTAGCAGGAGTTTTTAGATCTGGATACACGTGTTGAGCAATCGTTCTAAGAAAGATCTCATACGATTTTTCTGAAGCCGCTGCTTGGTTTGAAGGCATCAATGAACTTGATAAACTTCACGGGTTAGCACTCAACACTCCTAGACCAATTAAATAATCTAAACCAATCTTTGATTGAACATAATTTTTAAGGTAAGTAATCTTAGAATTTTGGTCTATAATATCGTTTAATCCGACAATGTGGACATTGTTTCAACCTGCTTGGTTCGGGTCTGTTCTTGAGTTTGATAAGAAATAGTTTTTATGTTGTTCTCATCCAGGTAAAATTGGATCAGTTTTGCCAAGATCTTTAAACTCTTGGTACATAATCAACCCCGATTGTTGAGTTGGTGTAGCTAGATCAACATAATATTTATAGTTGTTCGCCCCAAAAGTGTCTTTTTTAGCTTTATCATAAACGTTCAGTGTTGATAAAGAAAAGATTAATACAATCATCGTGGCGGCTGATAATACACATAGTAAGAATAGCTTTCACATTGAGTTGAAAGCAATTGAGATTCTAAATCGATCCATTACCGATAGCATTGCTATCGGTTTTTTAATATAAACCGAAATCTTACTGACTTTGTATTCACTATCGTTTTTTAGCGAATCAACAACGTTTTTCCGCATTAAATATACGGATACTAAAAAACTTGTTACCCCAAAGATTAACACGGGTAAGAAGAAAGATGTGAGTAAAGCAGTAGCACTAAATTGCCTCAATTCGACGGGTATGAATCAGAAACTGCTAAACGCATTAATAGCAACTTTTTGTAAGATGAAACCTAAAATGTACCCAAACATCCCACCAATCAGCGAGGGAATAAAACTAAAGATTGCCATTGATAGGTTAATCTTAGTTTTATTAAATCCGTTAGCCAACAATATTCCTAACGTTTGCCGGTTTTTCTCAATATAGTTTTTAACAATTAAAATCCCTACCATTAGTGCTAAAGAAATAATGATAGCAGTTAACATCAACGAAGTGTTTTTAATCGTGTTTAATAACGATGGAATAAATGTCGTTCGAGCTGCTGTTAAATTTAAAATATTCGCAATATCATCGGCAAAATAAGCAGCTTTTAAGTTTGGCGGCCACGACATGTTTACTGCGGCTCACTGATTAATTTTATTTAGAACTGCTTTTTGTTGGGCTTGACTTAAATTCCGGTTTTCAAACCTTCCCACAATGTTGGTTTCAATTGGGTTGGTACTAAAAGCTTCACGTAAACGTGAATAACCATAATCATTTACGTAATAGATTCTTTGGTTTACTGGATTGGGGATAAAGTTCGTAAAACTATAGATCGGATAAACAAACTCTGGGGTGATTCCCACTCCTAGAATAAGGTATTTGGTCTGATCAATTTGAATCTTATAACGATCATCAATCGCATTAAACTTTTCTAAAAAAGCATCGCCATTAAGCGATAATAATTCGTCGATCGTTTTTTGATCTTCAAAGGTTGCTTTCTTTTCTTTTTCTTGATCATATTTCCAGTTACTTGCTGAAACTATAACAAAATAACTGGTGGGGTTAATTAATCTTATACTTAATGGAACAATCTGATATTTCCATTGAAAATTAACGCTTCAATTGTTATTAATCGGATTGGTTTCTGTATCAATGAACTCTTCAATTCTTAAAAGATCATTATTATCTAAAGGAGTGTTATTAATGACTTTTTTAGCCGCTATAACAAACTTAGATAGATTCTGGTCAACCGTGTTTTCATTAATACCAGTTAAAACAAGACTTAAGATTGATTTAAGACTTTGATTATCCTTGAGAAAACCTGGCACTTCATCAGGTCTAAGTTTGTTAAATTCGGATTTAAGCTTAAGGAACTCATCTACAACTTGTTGATAATTATTTCCTGCGTTGCTAATATTTTGACCGTCATATAAAACTAATTTATCAACTTTGTAATCAGTATTATTTCGAACGATCTTTTTTTGTAAGTCACCCTCACTAACATCTAATGATTCGTACCTTTCGAACTGAATCTTTTCTTCATTTAAGATCTTGTCAATTCGCGCATTAGGGTCTGATTGTAACTGATTTTTTAACCGGTTTGACGCAGTTAAAATTTCATTTTGAACGATATTAATTCTTTGTTGGTTTGACAAATTTGGATTTAAATTTATCTCATAACTTATCAAATTCGCATAAATATTAGCGCTGTCGTTGCTAATAATATTATTTAAATATGGTGTGATTGATTCTGGTGATAAGAAAATATGAACTTTGTTGGTATTAGTTGATTTTGGATTTGGCACCACAACTGACGGATCTGAGTCAAATTGTAATGTCCCAAAGTCATATTTTTCATTAATTACTAAATCAGCCGCATTACCCTTTTGATTAACATAAGCGTACGAGCTTTCTAAATTCTTATTCGTGTTATCAAGCAAAGAATAAGTTAAAGAAGACAAGAAGATTAGAAACGTTAAGCTTACTAAAGCAACCTTGGCCTTCTTAAACGACCGGATAACACTCTTAATTAAATTAAACACTTATATTTAAATACTATAAATACTAAAAGTATAGTTGTTATTATACCAAATGAGTATTTTTTAACCTAGTACGTCTTTTACTTAAGATTATAATCTTATTAATTTACCTATTTATCAGGATTATTTAATCGATAAATTGAAATGCTAAATAATCGTTATATAATTATGATAATTCTATTTTAGATAGAAAAACATATAGTATTTATCAAATACTAAAAACTTTACATATAAACAAGATACAAAAATGATTAAGGATTTTAAAGATATTAATCCTAATAAAAAACCCACCAAAATTTTTGCTTTTGGTGGGTTAGAAGAAGTAGGAAAAAACATGTATGGTATCGAATACGACGATGAATTAATTATTGTCGATTGCGGTATCAAGTTTTCTTCAGTTGAACTATTAGGAATTGATGGGATTGTTCCCAATTTTGCTTATGCTAAGGCTAACCAACATAAGATTAAAGCGCTTGTAATTACCCATGGTCATGAAGACCACATTGGCGGAATTCCTTATTTACTAAAAGAAGTAAGCGTTCCCGTAATTTACGCGCCACTAATGGCGAGTAAATTAATTGAGAAGAAACTGCATGAACATCACAATCTAAATAAGTATAAGATTGTTGCTTATAATGATCAATCTCAGTTTAGTACTGAACATTTTAAGATTGATTTTTATCGCGTTTGTCACTCGATTCCAGATGCTTTTGGTGTTTGTGTTCAAACACCTAATGGAAATGTTGTTGAAAGTGGTGATTACCGATTTGATTTTAATGCTGGTAATGAAGAGTTAGATATTCACAAAGTGGTAGAGATTAGCAGACGTGGAATTGATGTGTTTATGACTGAAACAACCAACGCTGAAGTACCAGGATTCTCGAGTTCTGAAAAAGAAATCTACGATAATATTCGTAATATTATTAAAAATGCTAATGGACGTGTGATTTTATCGACATTTGCTTCAAACGTTACCAGAATTAGTGAAGTGATTGAGATCGCAATTCAGCACGGCCGTAAGATTTGCTTGTTAGGTAAATCGATGGATAATAACGTATCAATCTCAAGAGATGTTGGTTATATCAATCTCAAAGATAATGATATTGTTGAATCTAGATATGTAGAACAACATCCAGATAATGAGATCATGATCTTTTGTACAGGTTCTCAAGGTGAAGAATTAGCAGCACTAAATATGTTGGCTAGCGGTCGTCATCCTTGGATTCAACTTAAAAAAACTGATTCAATTATTATGTCATCTAACCCGATTCCGGGTAATTATGCTGCGGTTGAACGTTTACTTAACGAGCTATCTAAAGAAGAGGGAATCTCAATTTATGAAAACTCTCCTTCTTTAAAGTTACACGCATCAGGTCACGCAACGATGCAAGAGATTCAATTGATGCTAAGTTTGCTAAGACCTAAATATTTATTCCCAATTCATGGTGAATATAAGATGTTCGCTTCATTAAAAAGAATTGCAAAAAAATGCGGTTTTGATCCAGAGAACGTTGCGCTTCACAAAAATGGTCAAATCGTATATCTAATTGATCACGAACTATACTACACGAATAAAACAATTGATGCTGAACCATTGTTTATTGAAGGAAAATCAGTTTCGCCTAACGTAAAAAGAATTATGAATACCAGACAGGTGTTATCTGAAGAGGGAATTTTTGCAATTACTGTGGTAATTGATAAAGCAACAAAACAGATTAAAACCTTGCCTAAACTAAAATCTAGTGGTTGTTTTTATCTAAAAGAAAGTCATGGTTTAATGACCAAGATTGCCTATGAAATTAAAACTAATGCTAATGAATATTTAGCTAAAAACAAAAATTATTCGCAAAACGAATTAAAGAAAATCATCCACGAAAGTTGCCGTTTCTACATCTGAAGAAACAAACACCGCAACCCGTTGGTAGTTTCACAAATAAGAGAGATTTAAACTTTTATAAAGATCTTCTTCACATTAGTTAAAAGACCATTAGTTTGGTCTTTTATTTTTTTAACTAATTGTTCTGAAATCGGTTGGCTAAATTCGATATAAAGATTAAAAGCGTTACTGTCCTTATAATCCTCACGCAGAGCGATTTCAAACTTGGTTTGCGACCCTTGACCTAAAAGGGTGTTAATTAAGTAATAAACTTTTTTAAGTACCAAGATTTTTTCTTCACGCACTTCGTCTTCAACCATTAACCCAAAACCAGATAATGGTAAATTTTCATCTTTTAAAAAATCCCGATCAATACTTAACAACTCACCAAGCCGTACTACTTGTTGTAAAGTTAGTTGTTTTAGTGGCTCAAAGATATAAACATCATTAGCCAGTGCCATAGAAATGTTCATACCTTGGTTAGGATCGTCAAAACAAGTCCCTAGTAATGCAAAGTCGATCTTTTCACCAATATCAATGATCGTTTGCATCACTACTTCTAAAAAGGTGTCATCAATTACCTTTTTCTTATCCGCATAAGTTGTGTGATCTTTTAAATTGTTTAAAAACAATTCTTTAGCATCTATATGTCAAACTTCAAGATCAAGCTTTTCTCTAAAAAAGTTTATCTTGTTTGCCACCTCATTATGTCGCATCATTCCATTATCAATATAGATGCAAATTAAATTCTTATTGATGGCGATCTTAGTAATCTTAGCTAATACAAAAGAAAACACACCACCATTTAACGGGATGATCGCTTTCTTATTCTTAATCGTGTCCCTTAATAAGGTGATTGTGCTAATTAAAAAATCTTGTAGTTTTCTTGCTTGCATTTGTAAAGGCTAATACTCTATAATTTTAATATGAATAATTTTTATTTATTTCATCATTTATAAATGATAATTTATAATATATTAATATGATTATTGTTATTCTAGGGTAAACAAATGAATAGTAATGTTCGAAAATTGTTAAATAACCAATATAATACTGAAATGGGCTCTGCGACGTTGATGTTTGAATACTCTGCGCGGATTGATGAATACGGCATGGATCATTTTAGCGCCTTGTTGTATGATTGAGCTAAAGAAAAATTAGAACACGCTCAAAAGATTGAAAAATACTTAAGAATCAACGAACAGTGAATAAGAACTAATGAGTTGATTACACCTAAGTTGGTTGACTCAAGCGAACCTCTAGCAATTATAGAAGCAGTATCTGAACACCAAAAAGCTGTGGCGATAGCTTTTGATGAGATTGCTGAAGTAGCTTTAATTAATAAAGACTTTGCGACTTACAATTTTGTGGCTTTCTTTATTGAAAACCAACTATACCAAAAGAAAAAATGTGCTGATCTAATCAACGCATTCAAGATGTCAGAAGATCTATTAATAATTGATGAAAAGATTAATCAGATTAAAAAAGAACATTTAGAAAATATAGCTAAAGCACAAAAATAGGGTTATCAGAGTAAATATAAAAAGCGAAAACATCTAGAACAGGTGTTTTCGCTTTTTTCTTAATTTTGAAATTAACAAAAAGATTATTGTTAGATAAATTAATCTTGGGTTAAACTCGAGATATCAAGCTAACGACTTGATTAGTGATTTAGTAACACTTGCGTGTTTACCAACTTTGTTATATTTTTATTGCCCTTTTATCAAATTAGTGTTGGTAGCTAATCTGATTGGTAAAATTCTAACAAGGTTAAATCAGAATTAAAATACCTAATTTTAGTTTTACAGAAACGTCTTAAGGCCAAAATTTTAACAAAAGGTTTTATCTAGGTGATCTTTTAAGCAAAATAACCTCTTGAAAAAAATTTATTATTTTTTTTTCCTTATTTTTTTTAGTTTTTGTTTTTAATACAAAATCACATTAATCATAAATCTGTTAATCATGTTTTTATTATTCTGAAAATTATTTGTTGGTTATTACGATTGTTGTTTTATAATTAATCTATTTAAATCATAGGTATATATAAAAACGATGTTAAGAAAAAGTGCCTGATTTAAGTTATTATGTGGATTAAGCGCTGTGAGCTTTATGGCAGCTTCATGTCAAAAGGTACAAACTCCAGCTTCAAAGAGTGCAGAAGAGGTATTTAAAAATTTAACTGCAAACGATATTGCCGTTCAATTTAATCAAAACCAAGACAAAACAAAAATCTTACCCAGTAAGATAAATGCAAATAATTTCTTTAATTATTTTGTTTTTAGCTTAAACACTCAAATTGATAAAAAAGAATTTGATAAATTTAATTTTGAGCCTAAAAACTTTGTTCCCAACGATCATGTAGGTACATTAGCATTTAAAGTTGATGTGTCACTAACCAGTAAACTTGATGATGTTAAAAACTTAGATATCACAGTTAGTGGTATGATGACTAACGGCACTGATCAAACAATGAATAATTCAAACGGTTCAGGAACTACAAACCCAGGTAGTCCTAACGATCCAAACAGTACTGAACACGACCCTAATGATTGTCCACCAGAAGATAACAACCCACCTTCATCATCAAGCAGCACAAGGACTTTAAGTTCATCTGGTAACATTGCCAGTGTAAATAATGCTGGAGAATCTGATGGCGGGGCTCCACCACCACCCAACTTTCCTAATGGTTTTCCCGGGTTCCCTTCTGTTGATAAAGCATTTATACAAAAACAAAATAGTTACCCTGATTATGTAAGTCAAAAATATACAGAAGTAAGCAGCGAAACTATTTATAAAGAAATATATGATAGAACTTTCTCTATCAGACCTGGTGTTTTCACAGAAAATAACGGAACGACCACTCCGATTGTAGATCAGGGTACTGGATGAGTATTAGATTATGCTAAAAATCCAGACAATAATAAACAGCTTAAATTGTTTATTGCTACTAATCTACACGTAATTGGTAATTACGGGAACAGCAACACCAAAGAGATGGATGATATGTTGTCTTATTCAGATCCTACAGGGGCTAAACCAAGTAGTTTTGCTATAGGTAAGTCTAGTAAGACTCCACCATTTACTGCTCAAGCAAACAACCAAACAAACCAACAATTACTTTCAAGTGTTGGTAATATGATATATTACGCAAACAATAATCAAAATTCTGGTGATAGGAGCGGTAGTCAAATTAACAATACTAATGCGTTTAGTAATCCAAAACTTATTTTTGCAGCTGTTGATTATTTAGATGATAAAGCTTTAAATCAATATAAACCACAAATTGATAAAAAGTGGAATGAATGAAAGCAAAATACGTTAAATTCTATCAATAATTCTAATGATCCTAATGGCTTTAGATATGATGAAGAAACTAAGCAAAGGTTAATTAAATTAACTCAATACGATGGTAAGATTTCATTCTATACTGATTTTGGTATTCTTGAATTAGACGTTGATTTGTCTAAGGCAGACAACATACTTACTAGTTGAATTAATAAATCAACTCAAGCTGTTGATTCTTATGTAACTAGAATTAAAAGCACACCAAATTTACCTAATTACAATCCCGCTAAAGGTAATTTCTTCCCTACTTTAGATTACATGTCTAAACATTTAGGATTAGCTAGTTGTAAACCTTCATCTCAATATGGTGTAGATAATGCAAAATACGTCTATATTGCTGGTTATCCAAAAAACAGTGATAGTGCAGGATTCACTTTCTGGATGAAGAATAATCCTTCTGAACGATATAATGATCAGATAGAATCTGATAATTCTAGCAACTTTAGAGTTCCTGCTTCATCTAGATTAGCTAACAAAGATCTCTTTAATGTTCCATCATATTCTAACTTTACTGCATCAGCAACTTCTAGAACTTGATCCGATTTTAATAATATTCAAATCTATACAAAGCTTTGAAACCGTCCATTTATTGATCGATATGGATTTAACTACTTTTCTAAATTCTCTTCTTTATACTTCGGCGCTTCTGGTTCGGTAGTTTACAACGAATTTGGTCAAATTATTGGTATTTATGATAGTGTATCATCAAGGGCAAACTTTGGTGACATTTCACATATTGGTGGATTTGCATCTTTAGTACAGGCAGCAAATATTCCAAATCCTGGCGATCCAAAAGTCATTAACTACGCTTATAACCTGATTGATAAAACCGGTTTCCCTCACCAAACTAGATCATATAGAAGTAACTTAGAACTGTTCTATCCTAACGGATTTACTTGACCATCATCTAGTGGAAGCGGAACAACTACAAGTAATAAAATTACAGCTATATTCCCTCAAGGATACTAATAATATTTTTCAAATATTGAATTATTTCATAGAACAAATATTAAACATCTTTTTTGCTAAAGAAGATGTTTTTTTTTATTTATTTTTAATCTTGATTCGTTATTTATAAATTAAAAAACGTCTTAAAAAAAACCCTAAAAATTCAAATTTTAAAAATATTTTTTATCAGGTGTGCAAAATTTGGTTAACAATAATAAAACTGCGTAATTTTGGTATCTAATGTTTTGAAAATATAGCGAATTATAATAATTTATATCGATATAAACAACATAAAAAAATAAGAAATATGAGTATATTAAAAACTCGTTTCGATGTGGCTATTATTGGTGCTGGTATCATTGGTGGCTCGATAGCTTATGAGCTATCTCAATACAACTTAGAAGTTGTTGTTTTAGAAAAAAACCCTAAGGTTGCAGATGAAACATCATTAGGTAATTCTGGATTAATTCATGGTGGATTTGACCCTGAACCACACAAGATTGAAGCTAAATTAAATCTTCGAGGTAATTTAAAGTGAAGAGAATGATTTAAACACTTAGAATTCCCAAGAGTTGCAATTGATTCATTAGTTCTTGCTTTCAACGATGAAGAAATGGAACATGTTCACATGTTGTACGAAAGAGGATTAACTAATAAATTAAATAAAAAAGACTTGAAAGTTTTATCAGCTGCAGAAGTTCTTAAAAGAGAACCCAACGTTAACCCAGCTGTTAAAGGCGCTTTATTATGTACCTCTTCAATAGCAATCCATCCAGTTGAAGCTACCAAAGCTTTGCTAGGCGCTGCTAAACAAAACGACACTAGATTAAGAGTTAACTCTGAAGTAACTAATATCAAATACGAAGACGGTAGATTTGCTTTAACAATTAACAACAAATACAAAATTTATGCTAGAAAAGTAATTAATGCAGCTGGTCACTATGCTGATAAAATAGCTAACAAATTTGGTTTTGATGATTTTAAACAAACTACTCGCCGTGGTGAGTACCGCATTTTAGACAACTACGACAAGAACTTAATTCATTCAGTATTATTTAAGGTGCCTACAATTCACGGTAAGGGTGTAATTATTGCTCCAACTTTAGACGAGCACTACCTAGTTGGACCAACCGCTCAAGAAGGTGTACCAACAGAAGATGTTGCACTAGTAACGAAGGAAAAATGAGATCTAATTGGTAAGATTGGTAAAGATATTATTCCTTCATTAAAAATTGAAAGAACAATTAAAACTTTAGCAGGATCAAGACCAATTGATGTTGCTACAAACGATTTTGTTATAAGAAAGAGTAAAAATAACCCTAACTTCATTTTAGCTGCTGGTATGCAATCGCCTGCTTTATCATCAGCTCCTGCTATTGCTTCTGAAGTTGCTGAACTACTTAACCTGAAATTAACACCAAGAGAAAACTTTAAACCTGATTACAAAATTGATATTTTTTAATAATACTAATACTTAATTAATTTTTGCGAAATAAGACATGGAAAAGAAAAAATGCATTATTACATTAGATGAAGGAACAACATCTTGTCGTTCAATCGTTTTTGATAAACAAGCTAAGATCGTAAGTGTGCTCAAAACGAATTTACTCAATACTTTCCACAAAGCGGTTGAGTTGAACATGATCCATTAGAAATTTGAAATACCCAACTTTCTACAATGCAATCAGTTAAAAACAAAGCTGAAATTAAATCTGATAATGTAGAAGCTGTTGGTATTACTAACCAACGTGAAACAGTTGTTTTATGGAACAAAGAAACTGGTCTACCAGTTTATAACGCAATTGTATGGCAAGACCGCAGAACTAGTGATTACTGCGAAACATTAACCAAACATGTAGATAAAGTTAGAGAAAAAACTGGTTTAATTATTAATCCTTATTTCTCAGGTACTAAGATTCATAGAATCTTAAAAAATGTTCCTTTAGCTCAAAAAACACTTAAAGCTAGCAAGCTATTAGCTGGAACAATCGACTCATGGTTAATTTGAAAATTAACTGGTGGTAAAATGCATGCTACAGATCTAACAAACGCATCAAGAACTTTATTGTTTAACATTCACACATTGGATTGAGATCAAGAACTACTAGATCTATTCGAAGTTCCTCGTTCAATCTTACCTGAGGTTAAATCTTCTTCTGAAATTTATTGTTATGTTGAACCAAGTTTATGATCTCAAAGAGCTAAAGCTAAAGTTCCTATTACTGGTGTAGCAGGTGACCAACAAGCTGCTTTATTTGGGCAATTGTGTCTAAAACCTGGTATGGTTAAAAACACTTATGGAACAGGTTGTTTCACATTAATGAACATTGGTGAAAAACCGATTTTATCTAAGAATAAACTATTAACAACCGTTGCTTGACAACTAGGTAAGAAAAAACCAATTTATGCATTAGAAGTTCAGTGTTCATCGCGGGTGCTGCTATTCAATGAGTACGTGATGGATTAAGATTGCTTTATGATGCAGCAGAATCTGATTTTTATGCTAATTTAGCAACTAAACAAGATACTCACCAAATTTATTTGGTGCCTTCTTTTACTGGATTAGGTGCACCTTACTGAGACTCTTATTCTCGTGGAGCTATTTTTGGACTTGAAAGAGGAACCAAAAAAGAACATATTATTAAAGCAACTTTAGAATCAATTGCTTTCCAAACTAATGATCTAATTAAAGCAATGTCTTCAGATGTTGGTAAGAAAATTGAGGTTGTTAAAGTTGACGGTGGTGCAACAAAATCTGAATACTTAATGCAATTCCAATCATCAATCTCAGGTGTTAGCGTTGTAAGACCTAAAAATATTGAATCAACTGCATTGGGTGCAACATTCTTAGCTGGTTTAGCTGTTGGTTATTGAAAAGATCTAAAAGATCTTGAAACTATGTCAAAAGTTGACCGCGAATTTACTCCTAAACTAGAAAAAGCCAAAGTTGAAAAACTAGTTCATGGTTGAAACGTTGCTGTAAAAAGAACATTTAATTGAATGAAAGAAGTGGATGAAAAATAATGAGTACAACCGCTAATATTCTTTTGGGTGAATTAATTGGTACAATGGTTTTAATCATTCTTGGTAACGGAGTTGTTGCTAGCGTGAAATTTAAAAACATGTACGCTAAATTAACAAACCCTAACTGAGTTTTAATTGCTTTAGCTTGAGGTTTTGCCGTATTCTGTGCTGTGGCAATCAGCATCCAAGTTCTAAAAGGGCATGCGCACTTAAACCCTGCAGTTACAGTTTATTTTATGATTAACCAAAAAGGCGCTAACATCGGTTTATTATTTGGAATGATCGGCATGCAAATGTTGGGAGCAATGTTGGGTCAAACAATCCTTAATGTAATTAACTGAAAACATATTATTGAAAACGATGCTGAATTATTAAAAGGTGCTTCATGTACAGGCCCTTCTCACCGTAAGGCTTGATTTCAAAATATCTCTTATGAAGTGCTAGGAACAGCTCTTTTATTAGGTGGAGTAATGGCTGGTGATTATCACAAACTAACAGTTGTGTTCTTTGTTATGGCAATCGGTATAAGTTTAGGTTCAGTTACTGGATATGCAATTAACCCAGTTCGTGATTTTGGTCCTAGACTTGTTTACTTCATGACTGCTAAAATGTTTGGTAAGAAATTAAAAAACGTAATCTCTGCTGATTTCAAATACAGTTTAATTCCATTATTTGCTCCAATCGGTGCAGCTCTAATCATGGGTGGACTGTCATTGTTAATTAACAAATAATTGTAATCAAAATTACATACGCAAGCAAAAAAAAATAATATTAGGTTGATGCCTAATATTATTTTTTGTTGTTAATTGTTGGTTTCTGGTTTAGTTGCGGGTTCAGAACTTGGATCTTGTTGTTCTGGTGCTGGATCAGCTTTGCTTGTATCTGGTTTAAAATTAATATCTAAAATGATTGGTGCGTGATCCGATACATCTTTAATTAATTGAAAATCAGTAGGATTGGGATATCTAGTTCCATTAGGAGAAGCTAATCAAGCTGCTAAGCTTTTGTTTCTGTCTCAAATCTTATTTTTAAATGCATTTATGATATCAATCTTATAAGGGATATCACTTTCTTTTAAAATGTTGTGTTGATTAGCATCATAAACAAATCATTTATCATAAGAGTTAGCATAACCATTTTTTTCACTCAATGTTGTACGATAATAAGTTTTATTATCGTTAAAATCAATATAGTTTAATGAATATTCATTAGAAGTGAAAACACTATTGTTAGCTTCTTTGATGTTTGTATCTGCTGCACCGATGATATCAACATCTGGGTATTGTTGTTTTAGATCCTTAAATACAGTTGCGATTGCTTTAGATTCTTTAATTTCTTGAGAACCTTGTTGGCTGTAACCATCTGCTTGAGTTTCACCATTATTGGTATTTGCACCCGGTGCATCGAAGTGTCCAAAAAAGGTTATGAAACTATATCCATAATATAGTGTTCTAAACTTGGTGTATCATAGGGGTCTTGTATAAATATTATCAGGATTTATTGCGCTATATGATACTGGTTCAACAACTTTGTTCTTGTATAAAATTAAAACTGATTCTCTAGATCTTGGGTAATTTTCATTAAAGTTAGTTCCACTGAAAGTATAACTTCAAGAAGAACCTAAGGCGTTTTGCAATCTATTTACGATTGTTGTGTCATCGTAATTGATTTCACTTAAACCTACGATATCAGCATTAGATATTTGAATCGTTCTAACAATGTTCATAAACTTGTTACTTGTTGTTTGATAACGCTGACCAAAGTTTAGAACGTTTCAACTCATTAGTCTTAAATCGCCAACTTTTTTGTATTCACCACTCTGTGGTGGATTATCAAGATTGGGATTTGCCGGTTGGGAAGAACCATCAAATCTACCAGTAGATCCTTCTGCTTTTTTTGAAGGTAAAAATTTATCAATTAAGAAATAAGCGCTAAAGCCAAGTGCAGCAACTAAAAGCAATAGAATCCATAAAATTCATCTTTTTTTAGTAAATTCCTTCCGTTTATTACTTTTGTTGTAATTATTATCTCGATAACTGTTTCTGTTTCTGTTTCTCATAAAAAATTACATCTGTTCGACAGCTTCAATGCCAAATAATTTAAGTAGATAGTTAATTAAGTTTTTAATTGATTTAGCTAATAACAATCTAGTGTTTTTGATATCTTCTTTTTGGTTTAAAATTTCATGAGAGTTATATCAGCTGTGAAAACTTTTGGTCAAAGTATAAACAAAATTCAACAATTTATTAACTTCATAAGTTGAAGCAACATTATGTACATAATGTTCAAAACTAGCTAAATGATTAATCATTGTTCTTTCAACATCAGATTTTAATAATGATAAATCAACTTTAGTTAGATCGATCTGTTCAGATTTTGATAACAGTTTATGAATTCTTGCGTGGGCATATTGAACATAATAAACTGGATTAGAGCTATCTTTTTTATTGGTCAAATCTACATCGATGTTGATCCCGCTAGTTCAAGATTGGTTAAGCATAAACCATCTAGAAGAATCTTTAGATAAAAACTCTAACATGTCTGGAATACTGATTGCATTCCCTAGACGTTTAGAAAATTTAATCTCTTTGTTTTCTTTTAGCAGTTTAACCATTTCAATTAGCACAACTATGAAATGACCTTTTTTAATACCAGTTAGTTCTGCTGCATAAGTTGTTCTTAAAACGTGACCAAAGTGATCAGCTCCTCAAACATTAATTAAACGATCAAATCCTCGTTTATGTTTTAGGTAGTGATTAGCTATATCAGTTCCAAAATAGGTAGGTTGTTTGTTTTCTTTAAAAATAACACGGTCTTTATCATCACCACCATCGGTGGTTTTTAATCAAACAGCACCATCTTTTTCATAAATATGATCTTTTAGTTGGTTTTTTAATAAAGTTTGTAAAGTGTTTGAATTATAAACGACTTTTTCGCTAGTTCAAACATTCATTTCAACACCGATTAAAGCTAGATCTTGTCTAATAAAATGCAACATTTTATTAGTACAATATTCGATTAGTTCATTAGCAATTTTTTCATCAGCAATCTTGTTATCTTCAATCTTAATATCTTGGTATTTATTACCAAAATCTTTAACCATATCTTCGGCTACAAAAATTGGTTCTTTACCATGATATGAATCCTGAGGTAATTCGTATTTAGTAATACCTAATTTTTGTAGATATCTAATTGTTGATGATAAAGCAAATAAAGATACTTGAGTACCCAAATCGTTAATCCAATATTCTTTGGTTACTTTATGACCTACTGCTTTTAAAATATTACCTAAAACATCACCAGTGTAAGCGTTTCTTACATGACCCAAGTGTAAAAAACCTGTTGGGTTAGCTGAAACAAATTCAATGTTAATTGATTCTTGTTTTTCTTTAGGTAATTTCTCAACTGAATAATTAGTTTCGTGCAACCTTTTAAGAATTGCTAATTTATCATTATTACTTAAAAAAAAGTTAATAAATCCCGGTTTTGAAAAAGTAATTTTTTCAAATTCGTTGTGCTTAAGTTTAGCAATAATTTGATTAGCAATTTCTTCAGGATTCTTATTCTCAACTTTTGATAACACCATCGCAATATTGGTGCTAAAATCACCAAACTGAATATTCTTAGATTGTTGGATTAAATAATCAACGTTAGTCGGCAATTTTAATTGTGCTAATGCTTGGTCTATTTCTGCTTTAATTTTTTTAAAAACCATATTTGTTTATTGTTTCTATTATATTTTATTTAGCTTTCTAAAAATGACGAAAGAACTACCAGCTCCCGCTAGTAAAACAATATTGTTTTTATTTTTTAGTTGATTAAATGTTGGTAACAATTCGGGAAATAAACTAAAAAACGGTTCTTCTAAATCGTTAAGATTCTCGCGTTTGATTTGGGAATAATCTAATAATTCAAAAATCTTTTTTGTGCTAGGTTTTTGTTTGTTAAAAATAATCTTATCTATCTGATAACCTTCCAATGATGATTGTTGAACTACATCACCAAAGTTGCTAATAATCGCGCAATCATACGATGATAAGAAAAACGGAATATCACTACCTAATTCTGTAGCAATATCATAAAGACTTATTTGGCTAATAATTCCAAACTCTTGATAAATTCAATTAATTAAAACACCCGCATTACTTGGAGCCGAACCTAAGCCTGAAAGCGTGGGAATCTTTTTAATAACTTTGGCTTTGAAATCAAAAGTTTGGTTTAACTTATTTTCTAAATACCTCTTTGTCCTAATTAAAATATCATCACTAAAACTAAGGTGGTTATTATTTATATCTAAATAATCAACCCGAGTGTGATCAGAACGTTCTAAATAAAGATCGTCATATAAATCTTTAACAAGAATAAGTTTAGATTCGAGTTTATGCTTCTTAACTTCTTGAGAATATTCCTTAATTTTTAAGTAAAAATTAACTTTGGCATAGCTTCGATAATGATTCATATAAGCTAAATAGATGCTGAGGTGATAGCTCTTGAGCTCTGGTTGTTTCTTTAAAATTTAGTGTGTTTAAGCTTTGTAACACTAATTTTGGGTCATAATTATTTTTAAGATTGTTTAAAATTGTTTTTCTTCTTTGTAAGAAAATCAATTTTAAAAACTTTTCGTATCCCTCATTAAAAGCTATATCTTTTTTTTCTAAAAGTAATAAAGTTGATTTTACTTTTGGTTGGGGAATAAAAGCGGTTTCATTAATCTCAATAATTTTGCTAACATTTAAAGAATATTGGCAAAGAGCACTAAAAGCCGAATAGTCTTTAGAATTAATCTTGGCTAACAACCTTAACCCCATCTCTTTTTGCACCATGATTATAGCTCGCCTATAATTTGACAAAATGAACTTCTTGATCAACTTAGATGAGATATTATAAGGTAAATTACCCACCATGGTAGGATTATCGCCTAAATGATCAAAGATGGATTCTCAATCGATCTCTAGTGCATCGTTGTGCAAAACGCGTTGAGATAAGATTCCATCATTAAGATAATGAAATAGTTTTTTATCTAACTCAATGGCGCGATAATTATCAAGATATTTTTTAACTAATTGTTCACTAATCGCACCCATTCCAGGACCAATCTCTAAGACCTTTGAAGGGTTAATATCAACTACTGATTGAACAATTTTATTGATAATATTTTGATCTATTAAAAAATTTTGCCCTCTTTGTTTAGAAGGCGAAAATTCATTATTTTTAAAAAACTTATTAATCTTATTAATCATTAATCAAGTTCACGGTTAAGAATCTGATCTAGTTTAGAGATTGTTCTTGTTCTTTGTCTCCGCTTAACAATGAACACGTGAGTTATATAAGATTGCAAGATTGTAAATATTGAGTTTAAGAACCAATATAGACCCACAGCCGAAGGAGTAATCACTGGGAATAAAGCGAAGATTACGATCAGAATTCATTGAATTCTTCTAGTTTTCTTTAGTTGCTCTAAACCTTTTTGTGATGTGGTTTTCGCATTACGGTTACGTTTTGTAGCTCAGTATTGTGGCAATCATTGTGAAATAATTTGCATTGGTACTACTAATAATACGAAGAAGATGTATACCCAATTACGTGAGATGTCTGATAGAATTTCAGTTCCTGGAGTAACTGATAAGTCCCAAATACTAAATAAAACTGTTGCTTTAATTGGTCGTGTTAAAGACACCATCTTAAACACGATCAAGAAGATCGGAATCGTTACGAACGCTTGAACGAATAATGCAGCTGGTTTAATCTTGTGTTTCTTGTAAAGATGCATCATTTCGATCTGTTTCATCTTCTTAGATTGCGTATCGTTAGCATTCTTATATTTAGCATTAATTTCGGCAATCTTACCTTGAACTTCACCCATCCTTTCGGTGTTAAGAGTAGAATTTAATGTGATCCCAATCGTAATTAATCTAATAATAAATAATAAGATTAAGATCGCTAAAATTGTGTTTAAACCATAGTCAACACCTTGGTTTAAAGGAACTCTGGTGTAATAAAGAATTGGTAAGATGATCTGGCTAGCAGGTCATACAAATCAAGCTAAAAATGGTCCGTAAGATAATTGATAATCAGCAAAACTAAAGTAAGGACCTGAGTTGCTCGTTATTAGATCGTAACGATAATCACCTGTAACACCATAGTTATAACCAATTTCTAAACCAACACCAATTCTTGGGTTAGATACAGTTCATGGTTCAGAGTAACTTTGGGTACAACCCCATAGCCCGATTATAGTTAGAAATAAAAACACACAAATCTTAAAAAACTTTCAAAAGTAGGATAAAGCTTTTTTTAGATTTGGATCGATTCTAGATCTTTCTTTTAGTGTAGCTGCGCTCCAGAACGGGTTAAACGACTGGGTCGAAATCTCAGAATGTATTTTATTCATTAAATTAAATTTCTTTTAAACTTTTGTATTACCTTTTTGTAGGAATCAAAAAGTTCTTTCTTATTCGCTAAATAACTATTGGTTAAATAGTTGGCATTATTAATCTTAATTAATACGTTTAAACTTTTACTTCAATCGGTAAAATCGTTAAAGAAACTACGCACTTGACGTTTGATCTTATTACGAATTACTGCTTTAGCAAAAAGTTTTTTAGGCACAGAGATTCCAATTTTAATTTTGTTATCTCTGTTTTTTTGAGCATAAATTACGTAATTACTTGAATAATATTTGTTTTTAGTTTTAACTATCTCTAGAAAATTAGTTATCTTTTTTAAACTATTTTCTCTTTTCATTTACTAAAAACTATCTAGCTTCGTCTGAAACTGTTAAAACGTGTCTGCCTTTTCTTTTTCTAGCTGCTAATACAGCTCTTCCTGAAGCAGTTGCCATTCTTGCTCTAAAACCGTGGGTCTTAGCTCGTTTTCTTTTATTAGGTTGGTATGTTCTTTTCATAGCTATTTAAAAATATACATTAACAAAAACGCCAAGCCTAGCTTGACATTTTTTAATTATCTTATCTATTATATAACGAAAAATAAATTTTATTAACTCATCTCTTCATTGAAAGAAGAATGATAGAATGATTCGTAAAGACCTTTTTTTGCCATTAGTTGTTCATGATTACCACGCTCAACGATCTCACCTTCTTGGATAACTAAAATCTTATTAGAGTTTTTAATTGTTGATAATCTGTGAGCAATTGCAAACGTTGTTCGGTTTTGCATCAACTTATCCATTGATTCTTTAATCACTCTTTCAGTTCTACTATCAATATTAGATGTAGCTTCATCAAGCACCATGATTGATGGGTTCATTAAACTTACCCGAGCAATTGCTAACAATTGTTTTTGTCCTTGAGAAAGACCTTCACCGTTATTGGTGATGTAAGTATCATACTCGTTAGGTAAGGTCATGATGAAATCATGAGCATTAGCTAATTTTGCCGCTTCAATAATATCTTCTAATTTGGCTTGGGTGTTACCATAAGCGATATTATCGCGAATCGAACCTGAGAATAGTTCTGTTGATTGTAAAACGATTCCCACAGTCTTACGAATCGAATTTACATCAACTGATGAGATTGGAATATCATCAAAGTAAATTTCGCCATCGGTTACGTTGTAAAAACGGTTAATCAAATTTGCTATCGTTGTTTTACCTGAACCAGTTTTACCAATTAAGGCGATCTTTTCACCAGGTTCTACACTAATATTAATATCTTTTAAAACTTGCTTTTTGCCATCGTAAGAGAAATTAACGTGTTTGAACTCAACCTTACCTTGGAATGGTTTGATTTCACCATTGATTACCCAACCCATTTGCTTAGTTCATTTGTCAGCAACTTTTCAATTACCATTTTCATCTTTTTCAATGTAATCAAGAATAATCTTGCCATTGTTTTCTTCAGGTTGTTGATGCAGCATCGTATAAATTCTTTCAGCGCCTGCTTTAGATTTGGCAAAGAAGTTAACATTTTGTGAAATATTTGCTAACGGACCAACAAAAGCGCGTACTAAAGCAACGAACGAAACAATTACCCCTAAAGTGATTTGTTGTCCTAATAAAGCTTTACCTTGGTAAGCATCAAATAAGAAAACGCTTGTTATCGCTACAATAATATACATTACGTTTGAGTAGTTGTACATCACAGGGAATACAATAGAAGCTAACACATTAGCTTTTCTCATAATTGCAGCTTGTTTATGATTGGCTGATTTGAATTTGGTAATAACAGTATCTGAATAATTAAATAAATTAGATACAGTTTGGTTTTCAATATATTCTTGGATTACACCATTTAAATTAGCAATTTCAACTTGGTTAGCAATAAAGTTAGCTCTAGTTTTTTGACCAAAGAAACCAAATAAGATAATCATCGGGAACAACATTGCAATCGTAATTAATGTTAATACAACACTAATCTGCAACATGAACCCTAAAATTACTGCAATTTGCACCAATGCTTGGAACGATTGGGGAATAATTTGAACAATTAAATTACGCACCGTATCCACGTCGTTGGTGTAATAACTCATAATATCACCATGCTTGGTAGTATCAAAATATTTAATTGGTAATCCTTGCATGTGAACATACATATTATTTCTTAATTTAAATAATGTTGCATGTGTCGCCTTAGCCATAATCTGACCAGCAATGATATTTGATATCACCCCTAAGATAAATATCGAACCGATGATTGCTAAATATTCGATTAACCCTGTAAAGTCAAGGGTTTGACCAGCTGCTTTTTCTTTAAGCAATGGGGTTACATAATCGTCAACTAAACTCTTAATGAAGTTGCTGACCAACACTAAAGTGATTGATGAGATAATCGTAAAGAAAAATGAAATTAATAATCGTCACTTGTTGTGTTTTCAAATAAAACCAATCAGCTCTTTAAAGTATTTTTTCTTTAGACTGTTTATTTCTTTTTTATGACTCATAAATATTACTGCTCTGTTTGTGATTGGTTAATCTCACGGTATAGTTCAGAATTTTGAATTAAATAATCGTGGTTGCCACTAGCAACGATTTGACCATTGTTTAATACGTAAATTAGATCAGCATTCTTAATTGACGAAATTCTTTGTGAGATTAAGATTTTACTTGCTTCTTTAAAGTCATTATTAAAGCTTGATTGGATTAGTGCATCAGTTTTAGTATCCAAAGCTGATGTTGAATCGTCAAAAATTAAAATCTTTGGTTTGCGAATCATTGCTCTAGCAATACAGATTCTTTGACGTTGACCACCAGAAAAGTTAGATCCATTTTGTTCAACTACTGAATCTAGTTTGTTAGCTAATTTGTTAATAAACTCAGCAGCTTGTGCTTGAGCAATTGCTTTTTGCACTTCTTCATCTGAGTAATCGCGACCCATTAAGATGTTGTCCTTTATTGTTCCAGAATAAAGAATACTCTTTTGGGGAACAATTGCGATTGCTTCTCTTAATGCTTTAAGACTATAATCGTTCACACGGACATTGTTTAACAACACCTGTCCTTCATTACATTCATATAACCTTGTAAGCAAATTAACTATACTAGTTTTTCCTGAACCAGTAGGTCCAATAATTCCAATTGTTTGACCTTTTTTAATCTTAATGTTGATGTTAGATAAATTGTTGTGAGGATTGTTATCAACATATTTGAAACTAACATCCTTGTATTCTATTTCATAATCATCAACAGATTGAAGTGCGTTTTTATTATCTTTAATATCAATCTTTTCAGTCAACACTTCAACAATACGATCCTTAGAAGGTTTAGCTGTAATGATCGTTACATAAACAAATGATAATAGTAATAAGTTAATTAAAATTTGGAACGCATAAGCTAATACGGAAGCCAAGCTACCAATATCTAATTTACCTTCAACAATATCTTTAGTACCAATTCAAGCAATTGCAATTGCTAACGCATAGATACAGAATAATAAGATTGGTGTAATCAGTGCAGTTGTTCTTTCAATGTTTGTAAAGTTTTTATAAATAAAACCTGCTACACGATTGAACTTTTGAATCTCATTATCTTGTTGGTGGTAAGATTTTACAACTCTCATTCCAGCAATTGATTCTTTTGCTAAATTGTTTAATTGATCATATTGCTTAAACAGTTTTTTATAGTTCCCGATAACAAAACGGTAGACAAGTAAGATCCCAGCAATAATTACTGGCATAATTGCTACAGATGCTACGCCCAGTTTTCAACTAGTAATAAACATTAATATTAGTGCAAATAAGAAAATTGACACTCCCCTTATCGCCATCCTAAAAGATTGGATGCTTTGCTGAATAAAGTTGACGTCAGTTGTCATTCTGGTTAAAACGCTTGCTTTTTCAAATTTGTCTGTGCTCTTAGCAGAGAAACTTTGGTATCTTTCAAAGATGTTAACACGTAATTGTTTTGCAAACTCTACAGAGGCAATTGTGATTGAACGTCCTCCAAGGTATCCGAATACAAAACCAATAAATGCTACACCTAATAAAATTAAGGAGTATTTGGTTAATGCACCTTTATCTCCCCCAATAATACCGAAGTTGATTAAATCCGAAAAAAAGTATGGCACCAATACGGTTGTTAAACTTTCTATTAATAGAAAAATTGACACAATCGACATGTGAACTTTAAAGGATTTTGTTGTGTTATAAAATAAAATTTTAAGCATACTTTCAAAGTCTAATTAGAAATTACACTTATTAAGATGAATTAATTAAGTAATTAATTATTTTTAGAACTATATAAATTCTAATAATATAAATTTATTTTGTTTTTATTTTGAAAATACTTTGTTTGGATTTTAATTTCTAAAAATGTCAATAAAACTCTTTAGATTCGGATCGTTTTCTAGATCTTCTTGCACTTTGTCGATGCCGTGTCTAACTGTTGTATGATCTTTTTTTAACAGCTTTCCAATTTGACTCAAATTTTGGTTGTAAATCTTTTTTAAGATATACATGCAGATATGTCGGGCTTGTACAATTTCTTTTTTTCTTTTTGAAGACTTTAGTGCTTCTTCACTTATATTAAAGTGGTACTTAATCTTTTCAAATACGTATTTAGGATCTTTAGATAAGATTAAATTTTTTCTGTTTGTTACTTTTTCAATAAAGCTTTTTAAAATCTGTTCTTTGGTTTTGGTCGCCCCATATATTTGATTCATAAAAACAAGGGTAGCTACAGAACCTTCAATTTTGCGAATATCACCTTCATCAAAATCAGAAATTTCCTCAATTACATGATCATCCATGTATTTTTCTAGATTATTCTCTTTGAATTTTTGTTTAAAGATTTTAATGATTTCATTCTTGTTAGGTTGATTGATTCTTACATTGATACCTCTTTGGAATCTTGAAATCATTCTTGCATTTAATTTATCTTGGATTTCTTCAATCTTACAGTCTAAAGTTATAACGATTGTTTTCTTCTGATCAACCAAAGAATTAAAAATAGTAAAAAAAGTCTCGTTAGTTTTGGGACGATTAGAAATGATCTGAACATCATCTATCATTAAAAGATCATAATCCTTATATTTAGACTTAAAGCTTTCAATGTGAGTTGGATCAGGTGCTATGACTGATTTGAGAAATTCAGATCCAAAGTCATCTGAAGATAGTACGCAGATTTTTTCTTCAGGGAATAACTTTTGTCGTTCGTTTGCAATAGCTTGCAATAAGTGACTTTTCCCATAACCAGGTTTACCTTCTATTATTATTGGGTTTCAATTAGAATCTATCGTCTTTTCGGCAATTTGTTTAGCTAAATAAACTGCTTCTCTGTTAAATTCAAAAACTAAATAATTACTAAAGTTGTATTTTTCTTTTATACCTCTTGATAAGGGATTAATTTTATACTTTTCTTGTTTTTTTAAATTGTTTAGTTTTTCTTTTAATGAATCAGCTTCTTTTTTATCTAATAAATTTATTCGTTTATTTTCTTTGTGAACTTTTTTTCATTCTATTGACAAAAAATCATTAAAAACAACGGCATTTTCAACATTTATTATGTGGTTTAATTTATTTTTAAACTCATTAAAAAAGTAAGGACTTTCGAAATATATATAAATGTTATCATTTTCCTCAAAAACAAAATCAATAGAATGCGTGAAAGCATTCAAGAGTTCAGAATTAGCTTCATTAAAATGAATAGAAATTTTTTCTAAAAATGTTTTTAATTTTGTTTTCAAGAATTATTACCTATTTTATTCTTCTTTTATACTCTTATCAAGAATCATCGTTATTAATCTTGATATACTTAAACCTTTGTTTTTAGCACATTCTCTAACTTTTCTAATAACTCTTGAATTAGTGTAAAAGTGCATTCCTTTAGTTAAAGGTTCTTGCCCTATTATTTCAAGACTACTGTCAATGTAAACATCTTTCGTTTCTTGTTCTTGTTTAGTATCTGAAACATCTTTTTTTACCGGTGTTTCTTTAATTATTTCTTTTTTGTTTTCAACTTTTTTATCTTTAATAAGCTGCACTCTTGTTTCTTCAAAAGATTCAGAATAGAAGAATGGATCATTTTCATCAACAACTTGATTGTTCTTGTTTTTTTCGATTTTTATTTCTTTAGAATCTTCATATTCAGGATCGATTGTTTCAACTTCGTCATCCAAATCGGCACTAAGATCTGTAAATCTTCGTTCTTTTTTCTTTGTTTTTTTATTTTCCATTTTGTTTATTCTCTTTTAATAAATTAATGATTTCTTTGGTAATTTCGATATATTCTTGTTGATATTTTGAACGCTGGTTAATCAAAACTATCGGTAATTTTTCATAACCAACTGAAGCTGAAGATTTAGTTGTGAATGAGACTATATTTTTACTTAAAGGAACATCTTTTTTATTTAGTTTTGTTTTTACTATGCTTAAAACATCATTATGTAATCTTGTTCTAGCATTAACTTTAGTCGGTACAACAAGCACTTTCAGATCTTCGTTTCTTTCTCTAAAGGTTTCAATTGTATCGATAACTCTTAATAAACCAAGTATTGAATATTGGTCAGGTTCAAATGGAATAACAATCATGTCTGATATATGCATAGATACAGAAACAATCGTAGACATTGCTGGAGGAGTGTCTAAGAATACAAAATCATATGTTTCTTCTAACTTTTCAATTAGATTCTTTATAACTGATAACTTGTATTCTTTTCTTGCTACATCCATATCAACAAAACTTAGTTCATGGTTAGAAGGAAGAATATCTATAGAAGGAAATACATTTAAAACACAATCATCAATATCTTTTTCGCCTCTAAAAATATCAATAAGTGTATTTTTTAGTCTTTCTGGGTGTTGACCGAAAGTAGCAGACACATTTCCTTGCCCGTCTAAATCCACAATCACAGACCTTGAATTTGGAAAAAATTTAGAAAACACACCACATATGTTGGTGGCTAGTGTCGTCTTCAAAACACCACCTTTATTATTAATAAATGAAATGATCATAATTACGTTATAAATATTATAACAATATAATATTGATATTAAATTAATATTATGATTTTATTAATAAAATTTATGCAATTATTTTCAAATATAAATAATAACAAAAATTGCCAAAAGTTAGAATATTTTAACCGTAATATTAATAATATTATTTAAATATTAAATTAATATGTAAAAATTTCTTTTTTCAAATGAAGAGATAAAAATCTTATCATTAAAACTATCACTATTTTTATCAAAAAACGTATCGTGATTTTGTGATTTTAAGCAGAAAAGTTTTTCTGATTAAAATTAAAGGGCCTTATTCCTTTTTAATAGGGATTCCATACAGTTTAACGACAGGCTAGTTATCGGAATAATACATTTGTGCTTCTAAAAGCGATTAAGCATTGGTCTGTTCAATTAAAAAATATCAAAACAATATTATTAAAAAAAATTTTATTATTCTGCTTGCTAAATAATAATGTAATATCGTTTCAATATTAATTAAATATCGTTTTGTAATTGTAACTAGCCAATTTTCTTATTTACAATATTATTAAAATATTGTTGTGTGTATATAATACATAAGAAATATTAAATAAATATTATTGTGTTTCCATTAGTATTAACATTTTCTGTTAGGTTTCCTAAAGGCTAAATAATTTCATAATATCATTATGATATTATAAATAACATAAATTTTATTGAATAATATCCAACATAATTCAATTAGCTTTTATTAAGCTGTGAAGTAACAATATTATAATGATATTTTTAAATAACATTTTAAAATAAGCTTCTATCTAAATAATATTTTTATGTTACTGTTTGTTTAGGTTATTATATAAAAAACTACAATTCAAATTAGATTAATATTTTTTTAATATTGTCGCGAAGTTAAATTTAAATTAGATTTAATTTTGCGACATTTGTTAAATGCTATAAGTGTGTTTAATATTGTAATAATATTGTTTTCATATTGTGTGTTAAAAAACCGTGTGAATATTATTACTTAATTATTAACGCTTTAATAATATTGCGATAAATGATTTAAATTCAGTTAATATTTTTTAATATTATTGTTATTTTGTTTAAACTCTCGTACTATTGATAGACAGTAGTTAGCATATACCTAATTGGATGCAATGTAAACAATTAATAATATTAAATTAATATTAATATCCTATTATTAGGATTCATTTTTTCATTTATTGTGAAATAAATGATATCAATACATATTTAACGAAAATAAGACTTATCATTTTCATATGATCTTTTTGTTAGGGAATAGATTGTTTAATAAATATTAATATTCTATTAGTGCTGTTACAATATTGTTTTAATATCAATTAAATATCTATAATTAAATTAATAATATTTAAATAATATTGTTACCTAAATAAGCTTTTCAATATTATTAAAGAACTTTCTTTTTATGTTGGATTGTTGAAACTTTTATTAAAAATAATTGTTAGTAATATTTTTAAAATATTAAAATCATATTGCTTTAAATTAAAGGATTCTAACATTAATATTGTTTTGATATTCATCTGTTTCGTTTGTCGACGGTTGGTAAAAAAACAAAAAAATAGCCGATATTAAAATTTAACATTTTTTTAATATTGTTATAATATCATTTGGCTACCAATATTTCGAGTATATAAAGCTTTTTCTGATATATTTGTTAATAAAATTTATGGTTTTCTTTTTTATTGATTTTGCTGAATATTAAAATGAATAAAATTTAAAATCTTTCGGAAAAATTAACAATATTTTTTTAATATAGAAAAATATTATATTGAACAGTATTTTAATAATATTGTTCTTTTTTTTACTCAATCTAATGTATTTTAATTAAATTTTTGATTTGCATTTTTATAGTTTGTTTTGTTTTTAAATTCCTCACATTGTTGTTTTTAACACCTATTAAGCAATTAATTTCAAATCATTTTTAATAAATTTCGGAGTTTTTTTTATAAAACGTTTAACTGTTACTTTACTTTTGCTATAATAACTATATTACATAGTAATATAGTTAAATTTAATAAAAAATCTCTTATATATAATACACGTTTTTCACAAAAAATGTTATAATATTTACATTAAAATATAAATATTTTAATGTATTTCTTAACCAATTAAAATTTTTAGTAGTTTTCCGCAAACTTATTCGCAATTCGCATAGAAAATAATAAAAATTAAAAATTAAAATATATCAAATGAAATTTTTTACTAACAAAAGCTCTTTTTTAGAAGCTATAAAGTTTTCAAGCAACTTCTCTTCTGACAATAATTTTGATCAGATACTTAAAAACCTTTACATGAAAATCGATAGTAAGGGTTGTAAGATTTATTCTAGCAACGGTCAAGTTTCATCTGTTTATAAAATTGAGGATGATATAGATGTTGAAGAAGAAGGTGAAGTGATTGTTAATGCTAGAAAGCTTATTACAATCATTCAGTCTATTGTTTCAGAAAACTTTACATTAGCAAAACTGGACAATCAGTTAATTGTTAGAGCAGGTAAGATGCAAACCTCTCTAAATCTTGAAGAAGATGTTTCATACCCTGAAATAGAAATTGATGACTCTAATTTCAGCGTCATCGATTTAGACAGCTTTTTATTTGCAAAAAGTATTAAAAAAGTTACTCACTCTACTTCTGTACAAACAACAAAAAATTCTATTAGTTCAGCAATTAATTTTCAGAAAGATCCAGATGATATGAATATTTGGATTACGGGTTCTGATGCTATTAAACTTTCTAGCTGTTACTATGAGGTAAGTGATACTGAAGATGCTCTTAAAACTAAATTCAACTTTTCCGTTAACGCAGTGTCGCTTTCATATGTTGCTGCTTTCTTAAAGGATAAAGATCAATTGCTATTGAAAATAAATAGCAAAAGTGATAAAGTAGTATTAACAAACAATAAGTTTGTTTTATATCTTAGAGTTGAAAACGAAACCTTCCCTGAATTTAAAAAGATTTTAAATGCGAACGAAGTTGTAAGCAGTTTTGTTGTTGATAAAGATGTAATTAGCAACAACCTTCATGCATTAACAGGAGTATTATCTTTATCAGATCAAGGAAAAAATAATGCTGATGCTAATTTTGAAATTTTAAAAAACACATTGAAGATTAGCACTAATTCGTTTGATATCGCTTCTTATAGTTCTGAATTTGATATCAGTGAATTTGAGGGTGAAAGCAAAGATATAAATCTAAATCCTTTTTATTTGCAAGAACACATTAAAATGTTTGAATCAAAAGATATAGTGTTTAAACTTTTATTACAATCTGCAATCTCTGGATGTATCTTAAAGATATTCGAAAAGAACAACGATAATTTCAAACTTAAGTTTGTGCAAGTCTTAGCGCCTTCATCTACAAACTAATTATGACGTTATACGAATTATTAGAAGTTGATTCAAATGCAACAATCAGTGAAATTAAATCTTCTTATAAACGTTTAGCAAAAAAATATCATCCTGACATTAACAAGGACGGACATGATAAATTTGTGCAAATCAATAACGCTTATTCGATTCTTTCTGATGAGCAGCAACGGCAAAAATATGATTTCATGTTGCAACATGAGAATTCTAAAACTTTCGAATTCTCTGCTGATGGATTGACATATGAGTATTCTGGTGCAGAAGTCTGGCATGAAAATTTCACGAAAAATGTAAGTTTAACTCAACAATGAGACTTTAATCCATCTAATTATTACTACGAAGAATACAATCTTTATCAGAAGTTTGATAAGATTTCAATTGATGGTTTAGGAGCGTTTTTAGATTTTGACATCTCTTGCGCTTTTTATGAATTAGATACAAGTTTTAGCTTGCCTAATAATTTGGTTAAGCGATTAATTAACCGTCAAGATGTAATCAGATATGATATTACTGAAAATGAATTAATTGAATATCTTAAGCATCGTTATGACTTTAGTTCTTGATTGTTGTTAAAAAAGTATTTCAACATTGAAGCAATCATTGAAGTTACTCAAGAAGAAATTGATAGTCAAAAGATTATTAACATTCCAATCAAAATTAAGGTTATTAATTTAAATCGCAGTTATGAAATTTGGCATGAAGAGTTAAGAAACTATGCTTTTATCATTCCTGAAAATACCAAAACAGGAGATGTTTCTGAGTTCTTTGGCAAAGGTAATGTAGCTTTAGGTTGGCAAGGTGATTTAATCGTCCGTTTCAAAGTTGTTCCAAGAATTGAAAAACGCCTAAAAATTTTCTCTAGTATTTTGAACAATGAAAAGAACAGTTTATGGTTTTTAGTTCCTAGTGAAAATAACAAAAATCCTAATACCAAAATCTTTAATTATAAGACTTATCAGTTCAATAATTAAGATTGTTATATGGTATAATATACGTACGTTACGTATGGCTCATTTATGGGCTTAAAAAACACAGTTTTGACGTAATAAAAATTAGCATAAAATTACAGAATATGGATAGATTACTTTTAAGAGGATAGTATCGTTAAAAGTAATATCTTTATTTTATGGCTATAATTTGAAGTTTCAGCTAGGAGATAGCAAGTAGTGAGCGACACAAAAAAAGACCAATATAGCTCGGAAAATATTACGATCCTTGAAGGATTAGAAGCAGTTCGAAAAAGACCTGGTATGTACATTGGTTCTACGGACCAAAAAGGTCTTCACCACATGATCTGAGAAATCGTTGATAACTCTGTCGACGAAATGATGGCAGGTTATGGATCAACTGTTAAACTTACATTAAAAGACAACTACTTAGTTGAAGTAGAAGATGACGGTCGTGGTATTCCGATTGATATTCACGAAAAGACAAAAAAATCTACAGTTGAAACCGTTTTAACAATCTTACACGCTGGTGGTAAGTTTGATAGCGATTCTTATTCTATGTCTGGTGGTTTACATGGGGTAGGTGCTTCAGTTGTAAATGCTTTAAGTACAATGTTCAAGGTTTGAGTAAACCGTGAAAACAAGATCCATTACATTGAGTTTAAAGATGGTGGTGTTCCATTAGAATCATTAAAAGTGATCGGTTCTGATAATAAGAAGCAAGGTACAAGAATTCAATTTATTCCTGACTTTAGCATTATGGAACAATTTGAATACGACGAAACTGTAATTGCTGATCGTTTAGAACAATTAGCTTTCTTAAATAAGGGTATAAAGTTTATCTTTATTGATGAAAGAACTGATAAGAAGACTAAACAAGAATGATTGTACGAAGGTGGAATTAAACAATACGTTGAGTTCTTAAATGATTCGAAAGAACCAATTATTCCTCAAATCATTTATGGTGAAAAGAAAACTAAGGTTACTTTACCTAAGAGAAATTTGGAAGTAACTATGTTACTAGAAGTTGCGTTTCAATACACTAACGGTTATTACAACTCAACTTATTCATTCTGTAATAACATTCACACCAACCAAGGTGGTACTCATGAAGAAGGGTTTAAGAATGCACTTTACAAAATCATTAATCGCTACGCTTTAGAAAAGAAATTTATTAAAGAAACTGATGGTAAGATCAGTAAAGAAGATCTTAGCGAAGGTTTAACCGCGATTATCTCAATTAAGCACTCAGAACCTCAATACCAAGGTCAAACCAAAGATCGTTTAGGTAATACTGAAGTAAGAGAATTTACAAATAGTGTAGTATCTGAACTGTTAGAAAGATTCTTCTTAGAAAATCCTGAAGAAGCTGCTAAGATTACTGCAAAAGCAGTTTCGGCAATGTTTTCAAGAAAACGTTCTGAAGCAGCTTTAGAATCTGCTAGAAAATCTCCATTTGAATCAGCTTCATTACCAGGTAAGTTAGCCGACTGTACAACAAAGGATATGGAAATATCTGAATTGTACATCGTCGAAGGGGACTCTGCGGGTGGTTCAGCTAAATCTGGTCGTGATCGTTTTTACCAAGCGATTTTACCGCTTCGTGGTAAGGTTTTAAATGTTGAAAAAGCTAACCATGAAAAGATTTTTAAAAACGAAGAAATTAGAACATTAATAACTGCTATTGGTGCTGGTGTAAACCCAGAATTTTCACTTGAAAAAATTCGTTACAACAAGATCATCATCATGACCGATGCTGACGTTGATGGTGCTCACATTCGCATCTTGTTATTAACATTTTTCTTCAGACACATGTTCCCATTGATTGAGAAAGGACATGTGTACATCGCTCAACCTCCATTGTATCGTGTAAGCTATAACAAACAAAACAAATATATTTATTCAGATGCACAATTAGAACAATGAAAAAATGAAAATCCTAATGTGCGTTATGAATTACAACGTTATAAAGGTCTAGGGGAAATGGATGATGTTCAACTTTGAGAAACAACCATGGATCCAGAAAAAAGAACTTTATTAAAAGTATCAATTAATGATGCTGCTAATGCTGATAAAACATTCTCACTATTAATGGGTGATGAAGTTTCACCACGCCGCGACTTTATTGAGAAGAACGCTAAATTAGTTAAGAATATTGATTTCTAATACAATATCAGGTTAAACAATGAATCCTAACGATAAAAATAATATAAAAGAACTGTTAAGTAAAACAGTAGTTAAAGAAGCATCGATTACTAAAGAACTTGAAACTTCATTCATGGAATATGCCATGTCTGTTATTGTTTCAAGAGCTTTACCAGACTCACGAGACGGATTAAAACCAGTACATCGTCGTGTTTTATACGGTGCTTACACTTCAGGTTTAACTCATGATAAACCATACCGAAAGTCAGCTCAGATCGTTGGTCACGTTATGGGTAAATATCACCCTCATGGTGATAGTGCAATCTATGAAACTATGGTGCGGATGGCACAACCATTCTCATTAAGATATATGTTAATCGATGGGCATGGTAATTTTGGTTCGATTGATGGTGATAGTGCAGCGGCGATGCGTTATACAGAAGCAAGATTATCTAAGATCTCTGCTGAAATGCTACGTAATATCGACAAGGATACAGTTGATTTTGCTGATAACTATGATGCTTCAGAAAAAGAGCCAGTTGTTCTACCTTCATTGTTTCCTAACTTATTAGCAAACGGTTCAAGTGGTATTGCTGTAGGTATGGCAACCAATATTCCCCCGCACAACTTGAGTGAATTAATTGGTGGGATTAAACATTTACTAGTTAATGAAGATGCTAGCATTGAAGATTTAAAACAATTTATTAAGGGACCTGATTTTCCAACTGCTGCAGAAATCTTAGGAGAAGCTGGAATTGATGAATACTTCAATACCGGTAGAGGTTCAGTTTCAGTTCGTGCTAAATCTGAAATCGAAGAATTACCTAATAACAAGAACAACATTGTTATTACTGAGATTCCTTATATGGTTAATAAAGCAAATCTGATTAATAAGATTGCTGAGTTAGTTAAAACTGAACAGATTCAAGGAATTGCAGATTTAAGAGACGAATCAAACCGTGAAGGAATTAGAATTGTAATTGAAACTAAACGCGATGTTATTCCTGAAGTTTTATTAAACCAACTTTACAAATCAACTCAATTACAAACTAATTTCTCAGTTGCAATGCTTGCTTTGGTTAACAATCAACCAAAAGTGCTTAACATTAAAGAAGCATTACAAATCTATATTGATCACCAGTTTGATATCTTGTTGAGAAAAACAAGTTTTGAACTAAAAAAAGCTCAAGCATCAGCTCACATCGTTGAAGGTTTAGTAATTGCAACTAATAACATTGATGATGTTATTGAAATCATTAAGAATGCTAAAGATAATGAAGAGGCTAAGAATACTTTGATGTCTAAATATGAGCTTAGCGAACTTCAAGCTAAAGCAATTCTTGATATGCGTTTAAGAAGTTTAAGTGGTCTTGAACGCGAAAACTTACAAAAAGAATTAGAAAAACTTCGAGAATTGATTAAAGATCTAGAAGAGATTCTTAAGAGCAAAGAAAGAAGAATTGAAATTATCTCAGATCAACTTGATGAAATTGATCGCAAGTTTGGTGATGAAAGAAGAACTAAGATTTGTTATGGTCTTAACTCATCAATCGACAACGAACAATTAATCCCAGTTGAAACTGTAGTAATTACTAGATCATCTAAGGGTTACTTAAAGCGAATACCAATTAGCGCTTATAAGGTTCAACACCGTGGTGGTGTTGGGGTTAAAGGTATGAACACATACGAAGATGATGATGTAGAATCATTAATCGTTTGTTCAACTCACTCAGATTTATTATTCTTTACCAACTATGGTAAGGTGTATCGAATCCGTGCACACCAAGTACCATTAGGCTCAAGAATCTCTAAAGGGATTCCAGCAATTAATCTAATTAGCATTGAAAAAGATGAAAAACTAATGTCGTTATTATCAACTAATGATTATGACAGCGGTTACTTCTTCTTCTCGACGAAAAAAGGTTTAGTTAAACGTGTTGAAGCATCTGAATTCTCTAGAATTCAAAGTAACGGTAAAATTGCGATTAAGTTAACTGAAAACGACAGTTTATTTAAGGTGATTAAGACTACTGGTGATGAAGAAATTTATATTGGTGTTTCATCTGGTTTACTAGTTAGATTTAAAGAAGATGCAGTTCGTTCAATGGGTCGTGCTGCGCAAGGTGTGATTGGTGTTAAGTTCAAGAATGCCAAAGATGAAGTGATCGGATTATCATCTTCTAACGAAGGTAAATTATTACTTGCAGTTTGTGAAAAAGGTGTTGGTAAGATGACAGATCGTGAAGAATACCGTATGACCAATCGTGGTTCTAAAGGGGTGATTACGATCAAGGTTACTCCAAAAACTGGAAATATCATCAATACTCAATTAGTTAATGGTAATGAAGAATTACTAATGATTTCATCAACTGGTAAGATTGTTCGCGTGCCGTTAGCTGAAGTATCTGAACAAGGACGTAATACTTCAGGTGTGAAACTAATTTCATTAAATGATAAGGAATACTTACAATCAGTAGCAATTTTTGATGTTGAACAAGATGATACTCAACAAGCTACTTCAGGTGAATTAGATAAACAAACAGAATTAGATGATAATCAAACTAATAAACAATCATCTAATGATTCAAACCACGAAGAATAAAATATTTGAATAAGCGAAATAATAATAGGTAAATAACAACTATGCTAGACAAAAATCTCTTAAAAACTAATTCAAAGGAGATTAGAGAACAGCTTAAAAGTCGATCATTTAATCTTGATTGATACGACGAATTTTTGCGTTTAGAAAAACAATTAAATACTTCACTTAAAACGATTGAAAAACTAAACGAACAAAAGAATATTAATGCAAAAAAAGCAGCTGGTGCTCAATCAGAAGCTGAAAGAAAAAAGCTAATCCAAGAGGGTGGATTAATTCGTTCTGAATTAGAGAAGAACGAAGCTAAATATAATGAAATTAAAGAAGAATTTGATTATATTTATCAACGTATTCCTAACTTACCGACTGAAGATGTTCCGATTGGTAAAGATGAAAGCGAAAATGTTGAGATGTTTAAATCAAGAAAACCTACTGTTTTTGATTTTAAACCTTTAGCACATTATGAATTAGCTACTAAGCTTGATATGATCACTCTTGATACAGCCACTAAGATTACTGGGTCAAGATTTTCAATTTACAAAAAAGATGGCGCAAGATTAATGCGTGCAATTCAGCAATTTTGTCTAGATGTAAATGCTGATAAGTATGAAGAATATTTACCACCAGTAATTGTTAATAACGATTCTTATTATGGTTCTGGACAGTTTCCCAAATTTGTTGAAGATGTTTTCAAACTAGAAGCAACTAATTATTATTTAGCGTCAACAGCCGAAGTTCAATTAGTTAACTTACACCGCAATGAGATCTTAAAAGAATCAGATTTACCTAAATATTACACTGCATCAACTGCTTGTTTTAGATCTGAGGCTGGTAGTGCTGGAAAAGATACTAAAGGTTTAATTCGTCAACATCAATTCTATAAGACTGAACTAGTTAAGATTGTTCACCCAAGCGCTTCTAAACAAGAACATGAAGAAATGGCAAGAGACGCTGAAAAGATTCTTGAACTATTAGAATTACCATACCGTAGAATCATCTTATGTACTGGTGATATGGGTTTTAGTGCAACTAAAACTTATGATCTAGAAGTATGAATTCCGTCTGAAAATAAATACCGTGAAATTTCTTCGATTTCAAATTGTGGGGATTTTCAAGCAAGAAGAGCAAATATTAAATTTAAGGATGTGATTTCTAAAAAGAATCTTTATGTTCACACACTTAATGCTAGTGCATTAGCTCATGATCGTTTATTTGTTGCGATCGTTGAAAACTACCAGCAAAAAGATGGATCAATTAAGATTCCAAAAGCATTACTTAAATATTTTGATAAAGAGTTTATAAGATAGTAAAAAGATGAAAAAAGGGGTATTTATTGTTATAGAAGGAGTTGATGGATCGGGTAAAAGTTCATTTATCAAAAGAATGGCGAATGAATATTTAACGATTAATTCTCAACCAATTATTTATTCACGTGAGCCCGGCGGCTGTCAAGCTTCTGAACCTATTCGAGAACTGATCATGAAGTTATCTAACTCTGATCCATTAACAGAAGCATTATTATTTTCTGCTTCTAGAAACGAACATTTAAAAAAGAAGATTTTACCCGCTCTAAATGATAACAAGATTGTCATTTGCGATCGTTTTGTTGTGTCTTCTTGGATTTATCAAGGGATTGTTAAAAACGCAGGTTATGAAAAGGTTAAAAAGATCAATGATTTGGTTACTGATCATTTAGAACCTGATTTAACAATATTATTCGACATTGATCCAGAAGTAGCAGCTAAAAGAATTTCTGAACGTAGCACCATGAATCATTTAGATGCTTATACAAAAGAACGCGTTCATAATGTTAGAAATGCTTATTTAGAAACATTAAAAGATAACAATAAAGTTAAGATTATCAACGCTTCATTAGATCTTGATACTGTTTATAATGAAGTAGTAAAAATTATTACTTCTTTTGTTAAAAACCATGGACTTAACTAATAAATATATTCCTATTCTTTTGTATGAAAACAAGAGTTGTTATTTGAAGAAATATTTGGAAGAATATTTAATTAATATTGTTTGTCTAGAAGATAAAAAACCTTGCAAAAAGTGCGTTTGATGTTTGAAAATTATCAATAATGATTATTATGATTTAATTGATGTTTATCCTCATAATAATGTTATAAGAAAACAAGATATTATTGATATTCAAAATAAGTTTAATAATACGGCTCTTGAAAGCAGAGGGCTTAAAATTTATATCATCCATCAAATTGAAAAAGCTAACAAGGAATCTTTAAATTCCTTATTAAAATTTTTAGAAGAACCTAAAGATAATACGATCGGGATTTTGACTACTAGAAAACCCTATGGAGTTTTGAGCACGATTGTTAGTAGGTGTGTTAGATATTCTACAGGTGTTTATGAAAACAAAGTAGAATTCAAAAATAAATATAAACCTAAGGAATTAGATATCATAAAAACTATGTTTTATAGTTATGATGATATTTTGAGATATGAAAAAACAAAAGATATCTATAAATTGTTAGAACTAATTCATTTGCTAGAAGTGTCAAACAAAAAATTTGATCATATAATGAACATAAGAGATTTGTTTGAAAAATTAGATTATTATGAAATTAGTTTGATATTAAATTATCTTATTTTTACCGGTGATTTTGCGAAAAAAAGTAAATTAATTCCAATTTTAGATAATTTAAATCTAAATGTTTCTAAGAACGCAATTTTAATAAGTATCATTGATTAATTAATCATGAAAAAATACGAAACAATATATGCTTTAGCAACAGCTCCTTATAATAGTGCAATTCATGTAATCAGATTATCTGGACCTAATTCATTTGATGTAATCAACAAGATTTGTAATAAAGAAATAACTAAAGAAGGTTACAAAATTCAGCATGCAAAGATCATTGATAACGATCAAGTTATTGACGATGTTTTATTAATGAAGTTTGTTGCTCCTAAAAGCTTTACTGGTGAAAATTCAATTGAAATTAATTGTCATGGTGGTCTATTTGTAGTTAATAAAATTATGGGTCTCTTAAATAAACACGGCGCACATTTAGCACAAAGAGGAGAGTTTTCTAAACGTAGCTATATTAATAAAAAGATCGACCTTAACCAAGCAACAGCAATTCATGATTTGATATTCTCTAGGAATAATCTAAGCCATTCAGCAAGTATTAATGCTTTAGGCGGTTTGTATTCTAAAGATATTAAAAGTATTCAACAAGAAATTTTTAGATTAATCGGTTTGGTAGAAATTGCGATCGATTATCCTGAATACGAAGATGAAAAAAACGAGTTAGTTACCGAATTTAAAAATTTGAAAAATATACGGCAAAAACTGCAAAGAATTATTAATAAATCATTTAGATTGAAGCAAATTTCTGATGGTATTAAAGTAGCTATTGTTGGTGAACCTAATGCTGGTAAATCTTCGTTGTTAAATGCTTTTTTAAATGAACAAAAAGCAATTGTAACTAATATCCCTGGAACAACAAGAGACACGGTTGAAGGTCAAATAATTCTAAACGATGAATTAATAATTAATCTTATCGATACAGCAGGGATAAGAAAGAGTAGTGATCAAATTGAGCAAATTGGTATTAACAAAAGCTTCAAAATGATTGATAAATCAGATTTAGTTATCTATCTTATTGATCTAAATAATTATGAAAACTACGACAAAACCAATATTTATAAATATCTAATTGATAAGCAAAAACAATTTGTTTTAGTTGGTAATAAAGTTGATGAAGTTGATCCAACATTAAATACAGGTAATATTAAGATTAAAATCAGCGCTAAAAATAATGATATTGCTGAATTAGTTCAATATTTGGAAAAAACAAGCTTAGCTATTTTTAACGACGAAAATAAACAAGATAGCATTTTCCAACAAGAATGACAGATTAACTTATTACAAACAGCTTTACATAATATTAATTTAATATTAAATGATCAAAATCAATATCATGATATTGTTATTCAACATTTAAATGAAGCTAATAATTCTTTATTAAAAGTTTTATCAGAATATGAAGATTACAACCTTATTGATGAAATTTTTAAAAACTTTTGCTTAGGTAAATAACTCATGAAATACAAGCTATACGATACTCACTGTCATGTTAACTGTTGACAACTATTTCCTAAATCAGATGAATTATTAAAAGCATTTGATCAAGAAAACATTTATATCAACGTAGTAGGAACTTCATTAGAAGATAGTGTGCTAGCTGATAAGATAACTAGAGAATATAATTGTTGCTCAGCTTGTATTGCTGTTCATCCTAATGACGTTCAAGATCATAATCTTGAAGAAGTTAGAGCTGCTTTTGAAAAACTACTATCTGCTCCTAATAACAAAATTGTTGGTATCGGTGAATGCGGTTTAGATTTTTATTACACAGACAAATACAAAGATGTGCAATACAAATTTCTAGATATGCACTTAGATCTAGCTAATAAATATAATAAACCACTAATGTTGCATATAAGAAATGCTCATAAAGAAATAGTGGAATATTTGAAAAATAAAGAAATTTCAGTTCCAATTATTTTTCACTGTTTTTCGCAAGATGTTGAAACATATAAATTACTAGAACAATTACCTGCTAATATAACTAGATACTATTCAATCCCTGGTGTTGTTACATTTAAGAATGCTAAAGCATTGCAAGAAGTCATTCCACTCATAAAAAACGAACAGCTACTTGTTGAAACTGATGCACCTTATCTAACTCCACACCCGTTTAGAGGAAAAGAAAATAATTCTCTATATCTAAAATACACAGTTGACAAAATTGCTGAACTAAAAAATGTGAGTGTTGAACAAATTCAACAACTCACATTTGACAATGCCTTTAATCTGTTTAAACCCAAGATTAATTAAGTTATATTCTATTCTCTTTCTTTAAAAGGGTAAACGTTTCTAGGTTTAGAGAAGTCACTAGGGGGAAAAGGTGCCTGTCTAGAAGGTGGAATTCCGCCCATATTTTTTGGATTGGGTGGGATATTATTATTTTGCTGATAAGGCACATTATTTTTTGGTTTAATGTTGTTTTGGTAAACCCTACCAGGTAAATATCTTGTCTGGTTATGAAATGATTTAGCTTTAGCTTGATTGGGATTATAAACAACCAAATGATTTCTAGATCTCTTACCTGGTAAACGGTAAAACCTTACTTGATCAATTTCAGCAACAACACCGATTCTCTTGAATTCTTTACGAATATCATTAATAATATCTGAAGTTCGTATATTCTGTGCCTTAATCTCTAGGTATTTCTTTTTAGGGTTATTCTTAACCATGTATTTTTCTTCGATCTGCATAATAAACACGTGTTCAGCTCTTAACACAGACCAAATTAATAAGTTAAGATAATCCTCTTTTAATTTCTTATTAAAACTAATGTAGATGAAGAAAATCGGTCAAGCATATTGAATAGCTCTAAACAATGCGCGTATCCGAGAATTCTCTCTTATATTAATTCTTTTAACCTTAAGGTACTCATTGTTAATTTTATTTAGGTTAATGATTGCAAAAACATAATTAATAATAACGATGGCGCCAAATAGAATTGAAGTAATAATTCCAATCCAAAAGATCGGTGATGTTAATCCTATGTTGGGTGCCCCGTCAGGTTTTTTTAAAATTCATGGGAAACTAGCGAACACTCCAAATAACGTTAAACAAATGAAGTTAAAAAGAAAATCAAATGCTGAATATTTTCTTTGATATTCTCATGTTTTCCACGCATTAAAATCAAAACTGCAAGCAAACATAATTACATATATTTTAATATTGTATTAATATATTCTTAAATTTTACAATGTTTAGCAAAAAAGCAGGCATGTCATAAATTACTAAAATTGAAATAATTGGTTAGTCTCAAACAATTTTAGAACTGTAATTATTTAAATAATTTCTTAAAAAAGTTTTTAAATTTATCTAGCAAAGAAGCTGAATCAGATACTTGGTTGTTAACCAATTTATTTACTGGTAGGGATTATAGTTGTTGTTGTAGTTCAGATTTAGTATCTAACCCAGTTTCGTTTTTAGTATCTTGTTTAAGTTCTGGCTCAGGCTGTAGTGCAGACTTTAGCTGTGGTTCTTTTTGCACAAGTCTTGTAACTTCATTTTCTCAAGGCTCCAATTCAGAATTTAATTGATCTAAATTCGATCCTTCCATAAGGATTCGGTATATCCTAACAGTTATTGAATCAATTATTTTTTCATTATTGAAATTTATTCTTGAACTAATATCAACGGACAAGGTATAAGTTTTTCTTCCCTTAGCTTGGTAATATAACTGTCTCGCTAATGAATCAGGGATGGTGCCATTCTCACTTACCTCAAATGTTTTAATTTCCAAAACGCTGTTTTCATCAGACAGATCACATAAAGCTAGAACCTTATTATCTTGAGAAATTGATAATTCTTGACTAAGAATCTTACCTGTTCTAAAGATTCGTTCTTTAATAAAATCAATAATTGGATATAGGTTTTGCGTAATTTTTAAAGACGAATCATTAACTTCTTTGATAAGTTCATTATACCTAGGATCTAATGAAATTAAACTTCCATCGCCTGCATCGAAAACAGGAATCTCTTCAACCGCTTTTGTTAATGAACCAACATATTCAAGATGACTTTTATTTTTAACCAAAAATTCATAATTATCTTGTTTTTGCGCATTGATCATTGCATTGATTCGGTTTTCAATCGTAATGCCTTCAATATTTTGACCGAATTTTCTTGCAGATTTTAATAATTCACTAGATAAAGAATATTCAAAAACAAGTTTAGGAGTCGCTGCAATATTAGGGATTGGAAAATTAATTGCTTCTGCTAATGTTGGATATTTATTTAGATAGCTTATTGGCAAGATGTATTTATCTGAAAGTTTGAATAGTTTTTCTTTTATAAAGAAATAATTCCCGTTCTTTAATTTTTCATATAATTTCCATTGCAAGACGCAGTCATTAAGACTTGTATGGATATCTTTAACGTTATCAATATTAAATAAACGACAAAGATTATCTTTACTCATCTGACCAGAAAAGAAAAATCCAGGGTTAGGAAAACTCGCCTTAATGCTTTCAAATTTAAGATTTTCAAATCCGGTTAGGTTGTAGCGTTTACAATAATTGATTATGAAATCGTAATCAAATGTTCCCCTGCCACCACTAAAAGATAATAAGATTTTGTTCTTTAGATCAAATGTTTCGATCAATTTATCTAATTCTTCTTGAGTTATATGAGTTTGATCAGCCAAATCCTCATCCCTAATACCGTTAATTCATGTGGTTAAAACCAATGGTTGTAAGTCTAATGGTAAGAAACGGTTATAACATTTACCGTTTGAGGGGTGGTAGATAGATATTGATAAAAGATCATCATTAACTTTCCGTAATCCGTTAGTTTCTACGTCAAAAACAACATATTTATCTTTTAGATGTTCAAAAGGAGTTATGTAATCAACATTAACAATATAGTCTTCAAAAGACATCTGTTTAACATTAATATCTTGATCTGAAAACGCCACTTGTTCAAGTAAACTTTGTCCAATATTTAGCTTATCAAGTTCTTGACGAAGTGCCTGAATTTCGTTTGCTCTTCTAGTATCAGCTATCATTTCTTCTAACGACATTCTGGCCTTTTGAAAAAACTTTTCCTCAAGCTCCTTATTGCGGTAAGCAACTCTTATAAGCTCAAGTTTTGGTGTGAAATTCATCCCATAATTGGTCGTTGTTTGATCATAATGAATCATTAGCAACTTATCTGGTGTGATTTTAAAGTATATACCTGGTTCTGGTTGTTTGCCTGTTCATAAGTGATTCTTAGCATTTCTCAATCATTTAATAATAAGAAAATCTCATAGATCAATTAACTCAACTTTGTTGTCCTTTGAAAAACGCTTTTTAGCCATTTAAAGTTTACTCCTGATGATGGTTTTGCTGATAAGAACAACGACATTGCGAAAATTTGCGATGAAATTGAGTTTTTTAACAACTCATATTGACTTACAATATTATAAATATATAGCAGTAGTATTAAAACTCAAAGAGAATGTTATATTAAAATTTTACAAAAAATAAACGATAACCCAAACAAATTAAACCGATATATAAGCTAACTAAGAGATAAGAATATCAGCTATTATCCTGATCTTAATTATTCTTTTATAAACTTTTAAAAATATAATTAATTAGTAATAAAAGGTTTTAAAATTGAGTTTTACAGTAAAAGATATATACGATAAATTCGAAGTCATCTTAAAAATTTTAGATGGTGAAGAAAGCTTAGATCGTGAAATCGAAAAACCAGGGTTATCAAGAGCGACATTCGAATTACTTGGTTCAATTCAGTCAGATCGAATCAAAAACGCTGTCGTGTTTGGTAATCGCGAATACAATTACTTAACTTCTTTATCAATAGAAGAAAGAAATCGAAAGATAAAAAGAATATTAGAGTTAAAACCCCCAGTTTTAATTTTGACCAAATCTTTTCTAGATCCAAGTTTTTTAATTGAATGTAACGTAGATTACAAAGTTCCTATTATTGCTACTGATATGTACTCTAACGAGTTGAATATCTCGATCGGTCTTTATATCTCTAAGCAATTAGCTAAATACACCATTCACCACGGTGTATTAATTGAAGTTTATGGCGAAGGAGTGCTGATTACAGGTGAATCTGGAATTGGTAAATCTGAAGTAGCAATGGAGATGCTTCGCAAAAACTTCTTGTTTGTAGCCGACGACGCAATTTCAATTGCAAGAATCGGAGATCGCTTGATTGGTCGACCAACTGAGATCAATAAACACTTTATTGAAGTGCGAGGGATCGGGATTTTAAATGTTACTAAGATGTATGGAATTGAAAAGATCAAATCATCTGCGCACATTTCAGTAGTTGTTGAACTTATTAATATAAGAAGTAACCAACCATACAACTTTGAAAGAATTGGTCAAAAAACCCGTTATAAAGTAATTGAAGATATTAAAGTGCCTCACTATATTTTGCCAATCAGTTCTGGTCGCAGAAGTAGTGAACTGATTGAAAGCGCAGTAATCGACCTTAAATTAAAACGTGATTGACTATACAACTCTGGAGATGATTTTGTCGAACGTTATTATAAACACATGAATAGGAGCGAATAATTTTAATATGTACACGCCAGGTATTCATACAGTAAACGACAGTTTTGGGACTGCATTTATGATCGGATCATTTGATGTAAGGTATTATGGCATCTTATATGCACTAGGGATTTTGATTGCGATCGTAATTGGTATAGTAACTCTTAAATATAAATACAAAGTTGATGACAATCCTTATTTTTATTATGTATTTATAGGAATTGTATCAATTATTTTAGGGGCGAGAACTTGATCGTTTATTATTGGAGATTCAAAAATTGGGCAAACACCATTTTTTGCCATTCACCAAGGAGGTCTAGCGATCCAAGGTGGGGTAATCTTTACTTTAACGACTGGATTAATCTTTTTCTTTTTTATCTTGCGTAAACCAAAATATTACGTGAAGAAAAACTACCTAGTTTATGAAAATCATAATTTGGTAACTAAAACCTTTTATAAACAAGCAAGCATGTGAATATATGCTGATGCAATCATTCCGACTATTTTAATTGGTCAAGCAATTGGTCGATGAGGTAACTTTTTTAACCATGAAGTGTTCGGACAAGGCTTAACTGTAGAACAAGCACTAAACCAATGAGGGTTCTTAAAAGTATTAATGCCTGGCGTGTTTGAACATATGTTTATTACCGAAAACGGTGTAACATTATTTAGAGTTCCGATCTTTTTAATTGAATCATTCTGCAACGTGATTGCTTTTGCAATTATTGTTTTCTTACTTGATTTTGTTAAAGATCTAAAAACTGGTGGCAGATGTATGCTGTACTTCTTAGCAACCGGTATCATTCGTTTGATTATTGAAACTCAAAGAGACGGACAATTTAAGTTTGCTACTTCAATTGTTACATCAGCTTTATTCTTATTTGGTGGAATCTTCGGATTTATCTTAACGCAATGAGTATTTCCACGATTTAGAAACAAAAAGAACTACTTCTTTGTATATAACAACATGAAGATCTTTTTTATCAGTTTGTTTAAAAACTATATTAATAAATACAAATACCTAAAAAAATCAGATATTAGAAAAAAACTAGAATCTTCTAAAGCTATATATACCAAGAAATTTTCTGAGATGTTCTTTTATAGTGATGATTATGATTTACTAATCAGAAAAGATTAATATGTTTATTAAATTAGACGGAACACAATTATCACAAAAACTTAAAGAGCAGCTAGCTAAAAAGATTAATAATGACCAAATCAAATTATTAATCATAGTTAGCGATCCATCAGATGCCTCAAAAATCTATGTTCGCAACAAGATTAACTATTGCGAATCATTAGGCATTAAAACAGAGGTTTGCGATCTGTCTGATGTTGATGAAACAAACTTATTCATTTTTAAGATGCATGAAAAGATTGAGTTGACTAAACCTAATGGGGTGTTAGTACAATTGCCAATCAAAGCAACATTAGATGTGAATAAAGTTATTAGCAAGATCCCCATTCATTTGGATGTGGATGCTTTTTTGTATGAGCAATTTGATCAAGTGCAAAAACAAAAAGTTATTCCTTGCGTGCTTAATGCTGTTTTAGAGCTATTTAACGAATACAACCTTAGTTTTTTAGATAAAAAGATCTTATTGATCGGTAATGGGATTACATCAAATCAACCGATAATTAATTATTTAAACGAGCAAAAGATTGCTTATGATCTTGTTACTAAAGAAAACAGTGAAGAGTTAGATGAAAAAACAAAGCACGCAGATTTGGTAATTTCAGCTGTAGGTAAGGCCAAGTTCTTATCAAATTATGAGTTCAAGCAAGGTGTAATCTTTATTGACATCGGGATTGATAAATATTTTGACGAACAACAAAATAAATACGTAGTTTGTGGTGATTTTGATTACCAAAAACTTCAAACTATTGCTTCATACGGTACACCCACCCCAGGAGGAGTAGGTCCGCTAACAATTTATTCTTTAATCAAAAATTTAATTAACCTGTCTGAAATTCAAAAGGTTAATAAACAGCTTTTTTAATTAAAATTATATATAGAGATATATGTCTAAAATTAGAACCAGATACGCACCATCACCAACAGGATATTTTCATATTGGTGGTGCACGAACAGCTTTATTTAACTACTTGTTTGCTAAGCACAATAACGGGGAATTCATCGTTAGAATTGAAGATACCGACATCGAAAGAAACGTTGAAGATGGTGCTGAAAACCAACTTTATAACTTAAAGTGGTTAAATATTTTTGCTGATGAATCAATTTGAAATCCTACACAAAGCGGGCCTTATCGTCAGTCTGAAAAACTAGAAGTTTATCAAAAACATGCTTATAAACTTTTAGAAGAAAAGAAAGCTTATCGTTGTTTTTGTAGTCCTGAAGAACTACAAAAACACCGCGAAGATTTATTAAAGCAATACAAACCGCCTATCTATTCTAGAAAGTGTTTGGGATTATCAGAAGAAGAGATTCAAAAAAATCTAGCAGCCAAGATTCCTTTTACAATTAGGTTACAACTAAAAGATAATTATGAGTATTCTTGAAACGATCTAATCCGCGGGAATTTAATCTTTAATACTAGTTCAATGAGCGATCCGGTGATTCTTAAATCTAATCAGATTGCTACTTATAATTTTGCAGTTGTGATCGATGACCATGATATGAAGATATCTCATATCTTAAGAGGTGAAGAACATATTTCAAACACACCTTACCAGTTAGCCATCAAAGAAGCATTAGGGTTCAAAGACGAATTTGTTTATGGACATTTATCAATCATTGTTGATGAGACCGGCAAGAAGTTATCTAAACGTAATTTAGCCGTAGAACAATTTGTTGAAGGATTTAGAAAAAAAGGTTATTTAGCCGAAGCGCTTGTTAACTTCATTGCCTTATTAGGTTGATCTCATCCTGATAATATCGAGATCTTAGATTTGCCTAGTTTAATTAAAGCATTTACGATTAAAAATCTAAGTGCGTCTCCTTCATTTTTTGATATTAAAAAATTAAACTGAATATCATCTGAATACATTAAAAATATGGATGATGTTATGTATTTAGCATTCATTAAGCCATACGTAGATCTTAATGAATATGATGAGATTAAAACTAAGGTTAATGAGATTTGTTTAATCTTTAAGAACCAACTACAATATGGTTATCAAATTAACGAGATTATTAAAGAAAGTTTTGTTCCCAAAGTTGGTTTATCTAACCTTGACCAAGCAGATTTGGATTTCTTAAAATCAAATCCAAATTATAAACAACTATTAATTTCATTTAAAGAAAAGATAAATGAACTAGAAGTTGTTAATGATGATAATGTTAAACAGATCATCAATTGACTAGGACACCAAACTCAATTAGGAGATGTAGTTTTAGAAAAACCTCTTGGTGGTAAGAATTTATACATGCCATTAAGAGTTGTTTTATCTAATAGAAAACATGGTCCTGAATTAAACAAAGTGATTGCTTTGTATTCAAAGCAAACGATTATCAAAAATCTTGATGATGCGATTAACTATTTAAGTAATGCCAAATAAAACTAATCGAGCTTATTTTTTAAAAGATCCTATTCACAGTGAAGTTGTTTTTAAAGATAAAACAGCTTGGATGCAACAATTAATTCATACTACTGAATTCAAAAGATTAAAAAGAATTCAGCAACTTGGATTGTCAAGCAATTTATTCCCAGGAGCATCACACAACCGGTTTTCGCATTGCCTTGGTGTTTATGAACTGCTAAGAAAAATGATGCTTAAATCAACGTTTAAACGAATAAATGATTATGATAAGCAAACATTGATCTGTGCTGGGTTATTACATGACTTAGGTCATGGTCCGCATTCTCACGCTTTTGAATTTTATATCAACAATTGTATTGATGATAATAAGCAAAGATTTCATCACGAAGTGATGACGGCTAAACAAATCTTGAATAAACATGGTGAAATTTATCCAATCCTAAAAGAAAACAACATTAATCCTGAGGATGTTGCAGCATTAATCGACAAGAACAATCCTTCACTTAAGAAAAAACCGCTTTGGATGCAACAACTAATTTCATCTGAGTTGGATGCAGATCGAATCGATTATTTAAAACGCGATTCTTATTTTACTGGTGCTACTTATGGAACGATTGATTCTAAACTATTAGATCGTTGGATCGTATATGATCCCAAGTCTAAACAAGTTGGGTATGAGAAAAAAGCAATTACCACAATTGAGAGTTTACTAATAGGGCGCTACCATATGTATAAGTCCGTTTATTATAACCACAAAAGCGTTGTATTAGAACAAATCATCACCTTAGTATTTAAACGAATGGTGGATCTAATGAAAGAAGGCCGATTAGATTATTATGGCTTTGATATTATTCAACAAGTTTTTGAATCACTGTTAATTCATAACGATATCAACAAAGTTGATTTAAACAAATTTAAATATTTAACAGACGATTATTTCAATACCTTCTTATACCAACAATGAATTAATAATAAAGATTCGATACTAAAAAACTTATTAAACAATCACTTTGTTAAGAATAAGTTTGTTATTTGATCATTTGATGATCAATTAAGAAGGGAAGAGATCTATAATCAACTAAAAGGGATTATTGATGAAAGTCAATACTTTGTCGTTAAGGATAGCTACAAAGACAAGACTTTGTATTCTAAAACTTCTAACTCATTAGGGATTAATATCTACGAACAAAACTCTAAAAAGTTTTATCCGATTACTAACTACTCTAAGATTTTAGATATTAGCTATCCAGAAGCATTTAACCATCTCATTATCTTTGATTATGAGAAAGCATCCAAGAAGCAAAAAGCCTTTAGTCAAATCAAGAATCAATACAATAAATTAACGCAATAATTGATTGTTATTCAATCAATTATTTTTTTAACTATTAGCAAGTTTTATCTAAAGGTACCTATTTTTGTTAAATGTTTGGTAATAAACACTTGCTAATATTTGCCAAATCAACATTCCGCCTTAATTCGTATATAATCAAGAAAAACACCACAGTATTATGAAACCTTTAAAAGATATTTTAAAAAGTCAAAAAGCATTTTTTGATAGCAATATAACCAAAGATTATCATTTTAGATTAAATAACTTAAAGAAGTTAAAAGAAATTGTATATCTTTATGAAAACGATTTTTGTGAGGTGTTAAAAAAAGATTTTAATAAGTCTGCTTATGAAACATATATTAGCGAACTGGTTTTAATTAAAAAAGAACTAAAATATGCGATAAAAAATCTTAAAAAATGAATGAAACCCAAGTACGCGCCAAGAAGTGTTTTTCAGTTTTTTGCCAAGGTTTCATATCGGTACCAACCGTATGGAAACACGTTGATTGTTGCACCATGAAATTACCCATTATTATTAGTTTTTAATCCGTTGATAGCAGCAATTTCAGCAGGTAACACATCAGTTATTAAATTAAGTGATTTTGTTCCAAATACTTGTGATCTATTATTGAAAATTTTTAGCAAACATTTTGATGAAAAATATATCTATTTTATCGATAATAATGAACATTCTATTGAAGAAATGATGGCGTTAAAATATGATCACATTTTCTTTACTGGTAGTGGTGGTGTTGCTAAAAAAGTTATGGAAAAAGCTTCATCAGATTTAACCCCAGTAACTTTAGAATTAGGTGGCAAATCGCCATGTATTATTGATAAAGATATCAATCTAAAAAAAACTGTTAAAAGTTTTCTATTTGGAAAGATCTTAAACGCTGGTCAAACATGTATTGCGCCAGATTATTTGGTTGTTCACAAAGATATATACAATTCTTTTGTTAACGAACTAATTAAACAGTTAGAAGAATTAAATCTAAATGCGAATAACATGACGCACATTATTAATGAACAACATATGAAGCGATTAGAAAGATTAATATCTAAGACACCAAAAGAAAAGATTGTTTATCAAAAAGCTAATCAAAAAAACTATTTTCATCCTCTAGTAATTGGTAATGTTAGTTTTACAGATCCGATTATGAAAGAAGAGATATTTGGACCGATTATTCCAATTATTAAGTATGAAAATATTGATGATTTAATTCAACAGTTAAAAACTAAAGATAAAGCATTAGCTTTGTATATGTTTAGTAATAATAAAGCTATTACCAACCAAGTGTTTAACAGTTTAGAATTTGGTGGTGGAGCGATCAACGACACTGTTATTCATATAGCCAGCAGTAACACACCGTTTGGTGGAGTTGGTGCTAGTGGAATGGGTAATTATCATGGCTATTTTGGTTTTAAAACCTTTAGTTATGCCAAGACAATATTAACCAAAGGAAAGATTGATAACAGCTTAAGATATCGTCCGTATACTGATCAAAAATTCAAGCTGATTAAAAAAATTTTTAAGTAATCTTTTGAATAAGACATATCTTTATATGGTTAGATTATTTTTTAACACTAGTGTTAATGCACCCCTTTGCATTAATCTAACTTTTCCTTTATAATTAAATATATTAATCGATTTATAGTTATTTAATGACTTTTACTTTTTGATTAGATAAATGTTAAATTCTAAAAAACGAAAGATCATTAAATTGGTTACCTTATCAGCGAGTTCATTAACCGTAGCAGGTGGAACAACTTTAGGGATTGTTTATAGCCAAAATGCAGGTACCAATAACGACAGTTTAGTTCAGAGGCAAAACAAGATTACCTTAGATGGTAGTGGTAAAGCCCAAGATGCTTATAATTCTAACCGGGATAATAATTTACCTGAAGTAGAAACACCAGTTACTAAAGCTCCGGTTGTAATAGACAAACCAAAGCCTGAACCTGAGAAAAAACCAGAAGAGCCTAAACCTGAGAAAAAACCAGAAGAACCTAAACCTAAACCAAGACCCGTTGATCCCAACGACGTTTTTGCTGCCACAACACAAATCCAATACGTAACTTATGATAAGCAAGATTACGGTTTGGATCAGCACGCCCCTAAACAACCTAATGATCCAAGCAAAGTAGTTTTAGATGCTGCAGAAGCACAAGCTTTATACGAAAAAACAAAATCATCGATTACTAAGACTATACAAGCCTTAGAAAGAGCTAAAGCCCTAGGTGCTGCTGGTGCTAATGATACCGAAGCTCGCGATACTGTTTACAGAGAATCAGGCTACAGTGGTAATAAATCGTTCTTTGATATTATTTGGCAAAAACTATTTACTGAATCTACTCGTGGTAAATTAAAAATCGATTGATTCCTAGAATCATTAAACAGCTATTCAAGAGATAGCTTTATCATGTCTGAATCTAAGTCAAACAGAACATGAAGAATTAATGTGAATAGTGAACTTACATTTAATGTAAGTTTTGGTTACACTAGTGAAGATGCTAACCCTGTAATTCGATACCATAAAGAAGTTTATCGTTACCGTGTGCTAGGCACTCCTAATAAGTGAGCTATTGATAATCCTAGAGATATCTTAAACGGTAATTTTGCTGGTTGAGTTAAGACAGACTTAACTCATGAATTTGTACAAGATCAGAAGTACGGAATCAGCAGATCTGATGGTATCCGTGTAAGAAATTACAAACCAGGAGATCCAAGTGATCCTTATTACGCTAATAAGAAAGAAATGAATGTTTTCGTGTTAAATGTTGACAATACAAAAGGATACGATAAATTCATAAACTTCTTAAACAAGGTTAAGGATACAACTCCTGAAATTGGTGTTGTGTTAGAAAACGTTGGTAAAACACACACTAATAGAAACGTTTATGACATCATTAAAGCATTACCAAATAACGTGGTAACTTTAACAGTGTTCTTTGAAAACTCTGACACCACTTCATTATTAGCTTTAGAAAACAGACACCTAAGAGAACTAAATATCTATACAACTGGACAAGTTAACAGTGGTCTATGATCAATCAACCCATTAGCTTTAAAACACATTAACTTTATTCCATCATTATTAGCTTACAACGTTGGTGGTTACCCACGTGGTACTACTGTTGCTTCAACTCCAATTATTGGTAAATTAAAGTTTGACCGTAATGATGATTACAAACGTGTTCAAGAAGGTCTAGATATTGCTAGAGCAAGAAGAAGTGAGCGTATCTTCCAAGGTAACTTCCAAGGTGATGGTGCTAAGCCAGTTGCTTGAGATTTTTCAAGCGCTCCAATCATTAGAACATTACAGAACTTAGATGTTCATGATGCTGAATTAAGAGAGATAACTTTATCATCTGATTTAGTTGATACAGATGAGCAAGGTAATATGTTTGTTACATATAACCTATCTGAGTTTAACCATGCTCAATTCAACCAAGCATTAAGATATATGTCTGCATCTCCTGATCGTTATATCCACTTTGGTAAAGGAACTGAAATTCTTCAACCTGAATCATTAATCTTAAAAGGTGAAGCGAATGAATTACAAGAAGGAAGCGTAATTGAATTAACTCAATTCATTCGTTATGCAACAACTGGTGGTGCATTTAAAAAAGTATTTACTTCTTCACACGCTGTAGCAGATGCAATTAACGCAGCAGCAAGAGGGTGAAGAACTAAACCACAAGTGATTTTAGTAACACCTGATAAGTTAGCTAAATACGAACCTAAAATCTTCCACATCGATCCTAAGCTAAACCCAATTGGTTTACCGCTTAAATAAAACTGATCAATAAGAATAATTAATTTATTTTAGGCTAATTTAAAGATTCAAAATAATAAAAAAACAACTGACATGGGGTTTGGGCAAAAGTCAAATCACATGTTCGTTGTTTTAATTATTAACTATATGAATGATATTTAATCAGCACAGTTTTATAATGTAAGTCTCTGTTCTTATAAACGTATAAATTTATAAAAGTTTAGGATTATTATCAAACATTCTTTGTTATGCTAAAACAGCACGTTAATAAAATCATTATATAATTAAATATATATAGATTCATATTCTGTCAAGATACAGAAGATTTATAGTTATTTAATGAGCTTTTACTTTTTAAAAACATCCACTTAAAATGTTAAGTTCAAAAAAAAGAAAGATCATTAAATTAATATCAATTAGCTTATCTTCAATTTCTATTGGAGCAGCTAGTACTTTTGGGATAATTTATTCAACTACTGGATCAGAATCGCAATCAGATCTGATTCAAAGAAGTAATGTTGTTAAATTAGATAACGGGTCACAAGATACTGACGATTCACAAAATTCGAATCGTGATTTTAATTTACCAACAGAACCTAAGAAACCTGATAATAAACCAATTATTATCAACCCACCTGAAAAGAAACCTGATTCTAAACCTGAACCAAAACCTCAACCTTCTCCGTTTGATGAACTGGCTCCAGATACACAAATCAAGTATGTTCAGTACACATCTGAGAAGTATAATTTGGATCAAAATACTCCTCAACAACCTAACGACCCAAGTAAGCCAACACTTGGTAATGATACTGCGCAAGCGTTATATAACCAAACTATTACTTCATTAACTAACGCGCGCAACATGATAGCTAATGCTATTAACAGCGGTAATGGAGCTAACGACACAGCTGCTCGAGATACTTTAGTTAAATTATCTGGTTATGATGGTAACTCTGAATTCTTTGATGGAATTTGAAAACAACTATTCACAAATGTAGTTAATGGTAAAACTGCTGCTGAATGATTACTTGATTCAATCGATAGCTGATTAAACAGCGGTATTATTATGTCTGAATCAAAAGCTAATCGTACTTGAAAGATTTACGTTAATGCTGACTTTACTATTAATGTTGCTTTTGGTTATCAAGATGAAAACCAAAACCCTGTTTTAAATTACTACAAAGAAGTAAACTCTTACAAGGTTTTAGGTGCTCCAGACTGAAGATACAGCCCTAGTCCAGATGATATTATTGAAGGTAACTTTAAAGGTTGAAATAAATCTGATGTAACTAGTGAATACACTAATGACAAATATGGAATTAACAGCAGCGATGGTATCCAAGTATTAAATTACACTCCTGAAGACAAAACTAACGCTTACTACAAAGATAAGAAAGATCTGAAGATGTTTATCTTGGATGTTGATAACACTTCAGGTTACCAAAAATTCATTGACTTTATTAATAAAGTTTATCAAAATGATAAGACTAGCCAAATTGGTGTGACTCTTAAAAATGTTGGTAAGACTCATACAACAAGAAATGTTTATGACATCATTAAGGCATTACCACCAAACGTTGAAACTCTTACTGTATTCTTAGAAGGTGCTGATACAACATCACTGTTAGCTTTAGAAGACCGACATTTAAGAGAATTAAATCTATATACAACAGGGCAAGTTAACAC
>NZ_KI912416.1:32519-65189 GCF_000518305.1 Mycoplasma imitans ATCC 51306 | reverse complement strand
CCTTACCCAGCAGGATCAACCATCGCTTCAACCCCAATCTTCACGACATTAAAATTTGACCGTAATGATGATTATAAACGTGTTCAAGAAGGTCTAGATATTGCCAGAGCAAGAAGAAGTGAGCGCATTTTCCAAGGTAACTTCCAAGGTGATGGTGCTAAACCAATCTTCTGGGATTTTGCGGATGCTCCGATTATTATAAACCTTAAGAACTTAAACGTTCATGATGCAGAATTAAAACAAGTAAGACTATCAAGTAAGTTGATTCAAACTAATGATAGTGGTAACACATACGTAACTTACGATCTATCTGACTTTAACCACTCACAATGAACAGCTGCTATGCAGTACCAACCAAGTTATCAAAAACGATACATTAGCTTTGGTAGAGGAACTGAAATTGCTCAACCTCAAACATTAGTTCTTAGAGGTGATATCAGTACGTTAGAACGTGGAGGTTTAGATAACTTAGAATCATTCATTAAATACACAACCAACAGCGGTGCATTTAAGACAGTTATTGTTTCATCAGACTTCTTAGGAAAACAACTTCAACAAGCTGCTGCTTCACAAAACAACCCAATTACATATAGAGTTTTATCTGTTGATCAATTAAGCAAATACAACAAATTACAATTTGGCATTGATGATTCATTAAATGCTATTGGTGAACCTAAAAACAAAAGTACAATACAAAATCCATCTGGTACCAACTAGCCAGATTCAAAAATATAGGTTATAATAGTGAAATATAGGTGAGATTTATAGATTTATAGTTATTTTGATATGCTTGTTTAATTCAAACTATTAAAATGATCAGCTCTAAAAAAAGAAAAGTCATCAAACTAATATCGCTTGGCACAGCTTCTGTTGCGGTAAGTGCTGCTAGCACATTAGCGATTGTTTATTCGACATATAACAAAGATTCTCAAGCTAATTTGATTCCTAGATCTGATAGGGTCGAATTAGATGGAAACGCTTCTAATACGAACGATTCTCAGGCTTCGAATCGTGACTTTAATCTTGAAAATGCGCCTAAAGATCCGGAGAATAAACCAATTGTTGTTAATCCTCCAGAGAAAAAACCTGATCAAGACAAACAACCACCTAAACCTCAAAATGAATTGGCTGCTGATACCCAAATTCAATACGTTACATATCAAAAACAAGACTATAAACTAGATAAATTAACTCCGCAACAACCTAACGATCCAAGTAAACAGGTTTTAAGTGATGCTGACGCAATGAAACTTTTAGAAAAAACTAAAGCTTCATTGAATGCTGGTAGAGAAGCTCTTTTAGAAGCTATTGCTAAGGGGCCTGACGACACAGCTGCTCGTGATGCATTTAGACAAGCATCAGGTTATGCTGGTAATGAAGAATTCTTTAACGACATCTGAAAAAATTTATTTACCAAAACTTGAAATGGTATTAAGTTTATTGATTACTTGCTACAAGATGTAGAAAGTGCTCTAAACGATAATAATTTTCTTTTATCAGAATCTAAAGCTAACCGTATTTGAAGAATCAACATTAATATTAATCACTCAATTAACATTTCATTTGGTTACGAAAAGCAAAATGAAAACCCTGTTTTAAATTATTACAAGAAGGTAAATGAATATAAAGTTCTAGGTTCTCCCGACTATCCTTATAATCCAACTCCTGATGATATTATTAATGGTAGATTCCGTGGTTGGGACAAGACTGATGTATCAAATAGTTACTTTAATAACGAATACGGAATTGGCAATGATGATGGTATTACCGTATTCAAATATAGTCCAAATAATAAACAAGAAGATTACTACAAGGATAAAACTGATCTTAATATGTTCGTACTTGATGTTGATAACACATCAGGTTATGAAAAATTCATTAACTTTATTCAAAAAGTTTATGAAAAAGATCCAAACCACAAGATTGGTGTGACTCTTAAAAACGTTGGTAAGACTGATACAACAAGAAATGTTTATGACATCCTTAAAGCATTGCCTGATAATGTGGAAACACTTACAGTATTCTTAGAAGGTGCTGATACAACATCGCTGTTAGCTTTAGAAGACCGACATTTAAGAGAATTAAATCTATATACAACAGGGCAAGTTAACACCGATCTATGAGGTATTAACCCATTAGCATTAAAACACATTAACTTTATTCCTTCATTGTTGGCTTATAACGTTGGTGGATTTGACCCTTACCCAGCAGGATCAACCATCGCTTCAACCCCAATCTTCACGACATTAAAATTTGACCGTAATGATGATTATAAACGTGTTCAAGAAGGTCTTGATATTGCGTTTGATCGTAGAAACGAACGTATCTTCCAAGGTAACTTCCAAGGTGATGGTGCTAAACCAGTCTTCTGGGATTTTGCGGATGCTCCGATTATTAGAAACCTTAAGAACTTAAACGTTCATGATGCAGAATTAAGATATGTGAGATTATCAGATGATTTAGTTCAAACCGATAGTAACGGTAACACTTATGTAACTTATGATCTAAGCGAATTTAACCATTCACAATGAACCGCAGCAATGCGATACCGTGGTGCTCCTGGTGATAAGTTAGAAATTAGCTTTGGTCGTGGAACAGGCATTCAGCAACCTAACTCGCTAGTACTAAGAGGTGCTCAAAACACTCTTGAACACGAAGGTTTAAGCAACTTATTAACATTCGTTAAGTATGCGACAAATAGTGGTGCATTTAGAAACGTTTATGTTTCATCACAATATTTAGCTGATCAAATTAAAGCAGCAGCAGCTTCAGAACAAAACTATATTAATGTTAAGGTTCTACCTTTAGAAACATTAGACAAAAATCAATTAAAAGTGTTTGAAATTAATCCAAACGTTAACGCAATTGGTGAGCCAATTAAGAAAACTAGCTAGTTAGTATACTATTAACAAAAGCGATAATTTGGTTTATAATTATTTATATAGAAGTTGATATTTCAAGATTGACAGTTATTAATGAACTTAGGTTTGGTTTTTTAAATGATAAGTTCTAAAAAAAGAAAACTAATTAAAATAATTAGTTTATCTGCAGCATCAATAGTGATAGCCGGAAGTGCCACTTTTGGAATAGTATATTCAAATACTATTAGTAATAATACCGGCAGATTAATAGAAAGAAGTAACAAAGTTGAATTGGATGCGAATACGGCTGATAACAATCAGTATAATTCGAATCGTGATTTTAACACGCCAAAACAACCTAAACCAGAAGAAAAACCAAGTCAAGTTCTTCCGCCAGAAAGAAAACCTGATCCAACACCAAAGCCAGAACCTAAACCAACGCCTACCCCAACTCCTGAGCCATCAGGAATTCCTTACGCTAAAACCGACTACAATCTTGATTCGTCAACTCCAACTTTACCTTACGATCCAAGTGTACAAACAGTTTTTGGAGATAGGGTTGGGGCTTTAATAGCAGCCTCTAATAAACTTTTAAATACTATCAAAAATATTGTTAGTCAAGGTTTAAGTGCTAACACTGAAGAAAATAAAGAATTATTTAAAAAAACTGTAGGTTACAAAGGAAATGATGAATCCTTTGATCACTATTGAAATAATCTTTTTAAAGAAAGAAACGAACCAGGTAGAACTAAATATCGGTTCGAAGAATTACAAATTTCATTAAGTGTTGTAACTCCTACATTTATTGAAAGTGAAGCGAAAGCTAACCGTGTTTTACAAATCATGGTTCCTAACGTTTCAATAACATTTGGTTACCAAGACCCATCTGAAAACCCTCTTTTAAATTATTACATTAAAGCAAACGAAAAGAAACTTTTAGGTGTTCCTAACTGACGATATAATGAAAACCCAAGAGACATTTTAAAAGGTGATTACCGTGGTTGAACAAGAACAGATGATACGCAACAATTCATTAATGATCCTAAATATGGAATTACTGCTGAAGATGGTATTACTGTAAGACATTACACTCCTAATGAAAGAAATGATGATTACTACAAAAACAAGAGTGATGTTAAGGTCTTTGTATTAGATGTTGATAACACTTCAGGTTACAACAAGTTTATTGAATTCTTGAAGAAAGCCGCTGATACTACACCAAGTATTGGTGTTGTATTAACCAATGTTGGTAAAACAAATACTAATCGTGATGTTTATGACATCATTAAAGCGTTGCCTAACAACGTTAAGATGTTAACTGTTTTCTTTGAAAACTCTAATACAAGTTCATTATTAGCTTTAGAAAACCGCAGATTAGACGAACTTAATATTTATACAACAGGTACAGTTAATAGTAACCTATGAGGTATTAACCCATTAGCATTAAAACACACCAACTTTATTCCTTCAGCTAATAACTATAATGTTGGTGGATTTGATCCATATCCAGCAGGATCAACAATTCCATCAACACCTATCTTTGCGTCTTTAAGATTTGACCGTAACGATGACTTAGCTAGAGTTCAAGAAGGTATTGATATTGCGTTTAATAGAAGAAGCGAACGTATCTTTAATGGTGAATTCCAAGGTAAGGGTGGTAAACCAGTTATTTGAGACTTTGCTGACGATCCAATCATTCGTTCGTTTAAAGGATTAAACATTAGAGATGCTAACTTAAAAATCGTTAGATTATCTAGAGATTTAATTACTTCTGTCGATCAACGTGAAATAGTGGCTTACAACGTTTCAGAGTTTAACAACTCACAATGAACAAGCTTGATGTCATACCAACCTGAAATGGGTAAATACATTACCTTTGGTCGTGGCACAGAATTAAAACAACCTGATGATTTAGTATTACTAGGAACAGCAAGCGAATTACAAAGCTCTGGTGATTTAGCTACATTTATTAAGTATGCTAGATTAGGCGGATCATTTAAAACAATTTATGTAACTGATCCAGGATTACAATCGCTTGTGAGTGGAATGGCTTCAGGAGCTCAAGTAAAATTAGTTTCAGCTGATGATCTAGCCAAAAAAGGCATTAAACCTAAAATCTTTACAGTTGATAATAGTTTAAACCCAATTGGTGATTCAATCAATAAAAAATCTAACGTAAAAACATAAGATTAAAATTTAGAATAAAAAATCCGATTTATCGATTTCGATAAGTCGGATTTTATTTTCATATCTATTAATCAACTATTGATTTTGTCAAAACTTATTAAACGCGTCATTAAGTGCTTGAACTTTACAGCTTAATGATGATGGTCTGATTTTGTTATCAGCTAAATACTTATCTTTTCAATATAAATATCTTTCCTTAAATTTCTTTCAAGCTTCTGGGTCGTTTTGAACTAAATCAATGCGATGATTGATTTCTTTTAAACTTGTAGTTTTGGTTCAAACTTGGTTAATTCCATTTTTGTGTTCTTTTAGTACAAAAAAACCTTGACCATCAAATTTATAAATGTTGAAATCTAAAAAGAATTTATCATTGGGAAAATCACTATGAACAATATTAGCTACACTAAAACCGGTTGAAGTGTTATTAACAGTTGCTTTGTCTTGTTTAAAATGGTTTTTTAAAACATTTTCTAATGATTTCTTAATATCAGTTTTAAATTGATCATTTGAACGGTTTTTAAACGCAATTGCCGGTTTTAAAATCATTAAAATAAAATCAAAATCGAAATCAACATCAGGTTTACTACATGCTAATCTTTCTTTAGATTCAGCAATTACATCAATTTGAGTATCAATTGATTGTCTAGCTAAATCAATTTGTAATTGCTTCATAATTTCGTGTGCTAAATTAAAGCAACTTTCTATTAAGTTTTTATCAGATAAATATTTAAACATATTTTTGAATATTAAATGGATAACGATAAAAATAATGATCAATCTTCATTATTTAATATAAATAAAATAATTATTTTTACCTAGTTTTTTAGGAAAATAAATTATTAAAATAATTTAATTGAATAAAGTCAAAATATCTTTAACGTTTAACCAGCTTAAACTATTATCCGTTTCTTGGATTAGTTTTGATGCTAATTCTTTCTTGCGTTCTTGAATAGCCACTATTCTTTCTTCAATTGTGTTAGCAGCAATAATTCGATAAACCTGTAAGTGGTTTTTTTGCCCAATTCTGTGAGCGCGGTCAGTTGCTTGGTTTTGCAACGCTAAGTTTCATCATAGATCGTAATGAATTACGATTTCTGCACCAGTTAAGTTTAATCCTACACCACCAGCTTTTAATGAAGCAATAAACACAGCAGGTTCTTCTAGGTTATTAAACTCATTTACGTACTGAAGCCGTATCTCTTTTGGAGTATCACCAGTTAAAATAAAACACTTAATATTTTTTTGTTCAAGTTCTTTTTTAAATAAACTAATGATCCCTAGATACTGGCTAAACAATAAGGTCTTTTTATTGCTTTTTATCGCATTATTAATAATGTCCATAGCAGCCATAAATTTAACGTTTTCACCGTCAAATTTAGGATCAATTAGTTTTGGTGAACAACAAATTTGACGTAACTCATTTAAGAGTTTAGCCAACATAATTCCCAAGCCTTTTTTAGATTGATCTTTAGATTGAATAATCTGTAACACTTGTTCTTTAACTTCTTGTTCTCTCTTGCTATAAAAGTTAGCATGATCAGCAGATAAAGCAACCAACAAATCAGTTTGAGTCTTAGGTGGTAAATCCTTAAGAACTTTATCTTTGGTTCTTCTTAAAATAAATGGTGAAATCTTTTTCTTAAGACGAGCCAAGGCTTCTTCACTCATCTTTTCATCACGTTCAATATGACTTGTATAATTAATATTAAAATCTGAGATCGATCCTAAAAAACCCGGCAAAGCAAAGTCAAATATTGATCACAGTTCGGCTAAGCGGTTCTCAATTACAGTACCAGTTAAAGCAACTTTGTGAGCACCGTTAAGTGTCTTAATTTCTTTAGATAAAATCGTCGAAGCATTTTTAATGCTTTGAGCTTCATCTAATACAATGTAAGCATAATCTTTCTTAGCGTGATAAGCCCGATCCCTTTTAATTGCCGAATAAGTAGTTATTTCAACAAGATGATTTCTTGAATTGATAATCGCGCGGCGATTATCAACATTACCCGTAATTGTCGCCACTTCTAAATCAGGATCAAACTTTTTAAACTCACTAGACCAGTTTAATAATAACGAAGCTGGAGCAACAATCAAGCTTTGCTTAATATCATGTGGGTTATCTCTATAATATTGCGAGATAACTGAAATTGTTTGAATCGTTTTACCCAACCCCATATCATCAGCCATAATTCCACCAAAACCGAATTTTTGTAAGATCCTTAACCACTTATGACCTTCTTTTTGGTAAGGTCATAACAAACTATCAAACGGTGGGTTAATCTTTAATTCATCTTTAAAGGTGTTATTAAACAACGCATCAATTAATTCGACAATATTTTTATCAGCAATCTTTTTAAAATAATCGATGTATTGTTTAAAGGCGTTATACATATCTAATAAACGATATTTATTAAAAATAATCGTTTTAGAATTAACTTTCTTAACCCCATAGAAATCAAACTTAGATCAAAACTCTAAAAAAGGCAAGTTATCAGAATCTTTTAAACAATAATAACCTTCATTGGTAATAAATAGATCTTTAGATAGCAAGTAGTTAGCTACAATCGCTTTAATAAAATCAAAGTCGTAATTGAAGTTAGATAAAGTAATTTTAATCAGATCGTTTTGCGATTCGATCTTCTTAAAATCTCTAATATCAAATTTAAGTTTTAGTTCTTTAGTATATGATTCTAAAATCTTAATTTGGAACTGCTCATTTTTGTCAAAATGATTGGTTAATTCGCGCAATTCTTCTAGATCTTTTAGATCTAGATTATTCTTTTTAAGCTTGTTTAATAAATGCTTGCTAATGACTTTTTTAAAGAAAAAATCATACGTATTTTCTTCATATAAATGAAGACGTTTGTTTTTTAGTAATCTTTGATCTTCAAAGTAAACGATATTGTTTTCATTATCGCGTTTGTAGTTAAATACCAAGCTGGTAGTAACGACATTTTTCTTATCGTTAAAACCAATTATTAGCCCTGCCCTTGGTAAATAATCAACCAGTTTGGTAATCTTCTTTTGATCATCTAAATAGATGTTATCAAAGCCCATTTTGCTTAAATAAATGTAAAAATCTAAAAACCCTTTAGATGCTATTGATACTTTATTCAACAGTTCATGATTTATGTTGTTTTGATTTAAGATCTTGTTAAACGAGTTAATTACCAACTTGTTGTCCTTGCTTAGGTAATGACTTAAATAAGGAATTCATTTTTTATCAACATAGCTTTCAATATTAAATTTATAAAGATCGTTCTTTTCATTAACTAAAAAGATTCGATTCTCAGTTTTCTTAGAATTAATAATAAAATTACACTCATTAAAACAAGTGTTAATTTCATTAATTAGATCTTCGCCTAAATGATCTTTTTGATAAGACGGTTGATACTTAGCTAAGAATTCCTTAAATTTATCTAGATCGTTTAAAGCATACAACCCAAGGTTGCTAAACCTAAATTCGCTATGTAAATAAGATCCTTCAGATAAAAAGGTTTCTTCATCAAGATTATTAGTGTTAGATAAATAAACAACGTATCAAAACATGAAATAATCTTGGTAATTGAATGCATCGCTATCAATCTTTAATTTTAATAATTTAGCAGGTGTTTTGGCTTTTTCATAACAAACATAAAAGCATACTTCATCTGCATTCATTCAATTCTGTTTAAGTAAAAAATAATTTTCATTAACCAACTTAAACTTATATGAATCAACATTTAAGAAGATTGCTAATTTGGTGTTATTAAATGTTTTTCTAATTTTCTCAACACTAAAATATACTTTATTTTTGGGTTTTATTTTAGTTTGTTGAATCTTATTATTATTTAATAAAAGCTCTTGCTTTTTATTCTCTTGTTGTTCTTTATCAAACAACGCTTTAAGCTGAGTGTAAGCAGAATAAATTGTAGCTGCTACATAACGACAATATTTTAGTCGCGAAGGACAATTACATGAAATATCTAATAGTTTTTCATTGCTACCATCAACGGTTACTTTAGTTTTAACAACATTTGATTCGTCGTTGATGCGTGCACTTAAAACTAGTAGTTTATTATCTTGGTGGTATGTTAATTTAACAGTTCTACGGTTAACAAGGTTTTTACCCCGAACGAGTTCGCTATCCTGAAAATAGTAATCTAAGATCTTATTTAGCATTCAATCGTGGCGCTGAAAATATTAATATTTAAAATTATAACCAAGAAAAGTTAAAAGATAAAGAGCCCAAATGGGATTATCAAAGATAAAGGAAAAATAAAAATGGTTAAAAAGATATATTTAGCAGGTGGTTGTTTTTGGGGAGTGCAAGAGTATTTTAAGAGAACCAAAAAGATTATCGATTCTTCAGTAGGATATGCAAACTTTCGGCCTGAGTTTAGAAACCCAACCTACAAAGAGGTTTGTAGTGGAAAAACGGGGGCAGTAGAAGCGGTTGAGATTACTTATGATGATCAATTAATTAGCTTGGAAGAGATTGTAGATCTATTTTTAAAAGTGGTTGATCCAACTACTTTGAATTACCAAGCAAACGATCGAGGCACCCAATATCGCAGCGGTTTTTATTTTGTTAACGACGATGATGAAATTATCATCAAATCTAAGTTAGCCCAAGCTCAAGGTAGATATAGCAAACCAATCGTAACTGAAGTTATGAGATTGCAAAACTACTTTGAAGCCGAAGAATACCACCAAGATTATTTACAAAAAAATCCTGGTGGATATTGCCACATCAAGTTTGATTAAGCACTCTAATCAACATAAGATAATTTTGTTGTGATAAAATATTAGGGCGCAGATGTAGTTCAATGGTAGAACGAGACCTTGCCAAGGTTTAAACGCGAGTTCGATTCTCGTCATCTGCTCCATTAATAACTTAAACAACGAAGCGATTGCTAATTAAAAAAATTAGCAACACAAAAATTTGTATCAAGCACAGATACAAATCTTACAAGAGTGCGATCAAAAGCACTCTTTTTTATTTTGTTAATGGTCTAGTCTTAGTTTATTAAGGTATTTATTATGAGTAAAAATCAAAATGAGAATATTAAAGAAATAATTCAAGATTTGGTAAAAAAACTTACCAAATGAGAACATGAGTATTATGTATTATCAACCCCTTCAGTATCTGATGAAGTGTATGATAATACGTATCGAACTTTATTGGATTATGAAACTAAATATCCTCAATATGTTTTAAGTTATTCTCCAACTCAAAGGGTGGGGTCATCAATTAGCAATAAGTTCATTAAAGTTAAGCATGATTATTTAATGCTTTCATTAGGTAATTGTTTTAACTTAGAAGAGTTAGTTAACTTTAATGAAAATATTGCTAAAGTAAGTAAAAAAGAACAAAACCAATATGTGTTAGAACCTAAGATTGATGGATTATCAATCTCATTAATCTATATTGATGGAGTGTTAACTGAGGCGCTTACTAGAGGTGATGGTGTTGTTGGCGAAAGCGTGATTGCTAACATTAAAACGATTAAAACGATTCCTTTAAAAATTGATACTGATATCAAAAAGATCGTTATCCGTGGAGAGGTTTATGTAAGTAATCAAGATTTTGAAGCAATTAATGCTTCAAGAGATGAAGATAAGAAGTTTGCTAATTCCAGAAACTACGCGTCGGGAAGTTTAAGAAATATTGATGTAAGCGAAGTTGCTAAGCGTAAGCTTAATGCATTCTTTTATTATGTTCCCAATGCTTATGAAGTTGGATTTAAAACCCAATATGAAGTGATTGAGCAACTTAAAAAATGAGGTTTTAATGTTGCTAAAGAGATCAAGTTGTTTAATAATATCAACGATCTTTATCAAAATATTAAACAACTTGAACAAAACAAAAATAAATTGGATTATCGAATCGATGGAGCTGTTATTAAATATAACAACTTCAAGGATTATGAAACAATCGGTTACACCTCTAAGTTTCCCAAATGAGCAATCGCATACAAGTTTGCGCCTACTCAGGTGCAAACCCAATTAAAAGATATTATCCTTAACGTTGGTCGAACTGGCAAATTAACTTTTGTTGCACAACTAGCCCCCATTGAATTAGAAGGATCGATTATCACTTATGCAACCTTACATAACTTAGAATATATCAACGACCTAGATATCAGAATTGATGATTACGTATATTTAATTAAGGCTGCTGAAATCATCCCTAAGGTGATTGGTGTAAATCTAGACAAACGACCGAATAATGCTAAAAAACTTCAGTTTGACTACAACTGTCCAAGTTGTCATCAACCTCTAGTAAAAAAACCTGAAGAGGTTGATTGATATTGTATTTATGATCAATGTAAACAAAAGCAATTGCAATATCTAATCTATTATTGTTCTAAATCAATAATGAACATTGAAGGTTTGAGTGAAAGCACTTTAGCTTTATTCTTTAATACTAAAGTTAATGATGTTATTAGAGAATGTAATGAGTTGATCACCAATCAAAATGTTAGTGAAGATCTTAGTTTATTTAAGTTATTAGATAATGAAGAACAAACGTTTGTTAATAGCATTTTAGATATTTATCAATTAGAACGATACAAAGAGATTATTATCAAACCTTGGCTTAAGAAGGGGTTTTCTAAATCATCTTTAAAATATAACTTTAGATTTCAAGAGAAATCATTTGATAAATTAATTAACAGTATTAATGAATCTAAAAACCGAGAGTTATATCGGTTGTTCGCTGCACTTAATATTAAATATATTGGAATAGCAACAGCCAAGTCGATTGCTAATACATATCACGATATTGATCAACTTAAAAGCTTAACTGTTGAAGATTACATGCGGTTAGCTGATATTAGCAGTATAACTGCTAATTCACTATTTAGTTTTTTCTCAGATGAAAAAAATTGGGAATTAATTGAACAATTAAAAGCTTTATCAATTAACACTAAAGATGAGATTAATAATGATTTAGTTGATAGCTCATCTATCTACTATGATAAAAAGTTTGTAATCACTGGTTCTTTTAGTATCTCACGGAACGACATTATTAAAAAACTATCTTTAAAATACAAAATTAAGTTTGTAAGTGGTGTGTCTAAAAATGTTGATTTTGTTTTAGCGGGTAACAGTCCAACAGCTAAAAAAATTAACCAAGCCAAAGAATTAAATATTCCGATCATTCAAGAAGAAATCTGGAACAAATAGAATATCGATAAAAATACGAGATATATGATCATTTTGTTCAAAAATGGTCAACCAAATTTTTTAGTATAATAAGCCTTATAAAAAAAAACACTTATGAGATGGAAGAAAAGAAGTTATTAGTTTTATCATTGGCAACAATACCGTTAATGGGTACATTAACGTCTTGTTTTAATCCTAATAACGAAAAAGGAAAGGATTCTCAACAGATAAAACAATACGACCCAGAACTTGCTTTACAAACTAATATTGTTAAAGCACAAGATGATGCTGATATCGACGTATATTTTTCATCATGAGGGGTTCAACCGTTTTATAACCTTTTAAGATTAGCTATGCTATCTAACAAGGAAGTTCACTTTATCTTAATGCCTTTTCATGAGTTCCAAAGAAACATTAATGTTGATGCATTAACCAATTTCTTAAAAAACGATCGTGTTATAGATCAAACTAATGAAGAGGCGATTCGTGCTAATTCAAGTGTGATCGTAGCTGATCAAGATGATGAACGATATGATAACAGTATTGTTACTACATATGTAACAGATTTAGTTGAAAAAAATCCTGATAAAATGATCGCATCTAATTCAGATCATATGCGCAACCAAATTCATATTCTTCAATTAGTGCGTAACAATGATAATGTTACATATAACGGTATTGAGGATTCAAACGCATTACCCCAATTCATTGCGGATAAATGAATACCTGACTTAATGGATATTTATTACACGCCTAGAACTAACACTTGAAGAGATCTGCTTTCTCCAACTCGTCATTCTCAATACATCTTGCCAACAAACAATCCAAGAATTAAAATTTACTTTTCAAGTCATACTTATATCAGAAAACTTGAAAGCTATGGATTAAAAAATATCTATAATTTCTTTCCAGATGGAGATAATGAACAAGAAGAGATTAAAGATTTTATTTTTTCTCAAAGAGATAAAAATAAAAAACGATTATTCTCACAATGAACGTTAATTACCAACATTAATTGAGAAGACGCTCGAAATCAAGTTAATGCTGATAAAGCAGCTAATAACAAGCAAAGTTTAATCCTATTAGGTTCTGGTTTACCTAGTGATGATCAAAACTATATTACATATATCGCGGCTAAATATTCGGATAAATATAATATTTATTACAAAGCTGACCCAGGACATAACTGGATAGCTTCGTGAGTGGAAGATAACTTCGTATAAAAACATAATACGTTAAGTTATCGTGATTATTCAGATAATACGACCAAGACGTACACCTTACCAGATAATAATATTGTCCGTCCGTTAGAGACCCAAATTCAATCTGAAGAGTTTACCACTTACCATGCTTTAGAAGAAAACGGTTCAAGATTTGATAAATGAGCTTCAGTTGATATCACTTCAAGCGCGTTAATTGCTTTAAACAATGGTTATAACGCTTTATCTGATTTAATCGAAATCAGATATGTTCACCAATTATCAAAGCAGCAATGTAAATCGATAAGAACGACGAAGATTACATAGAACAATTAACAAACTTGTGAAACGTAAGAATAACACCACAAGCAGGAATCTTAGAAGTTAAACCAGAGTCTGCATCTAAAAACTTAGATGGTCTAACTGGTGATGATTTTATATTTAAAGACCGAATAAATTCTTATGCAGAAGTAATGGCTCCTATTAGTCTTGTTAATAAAAAACAAAACAAGGATAATAATGGATATATCTACACCTTAAAATATAAGGTGAGATTAAATAACAAGGTTAACGACGACACTTGATACGAAGGTCAATCTGATGTTCAGTTGTTCGATAAAGTTAACGTTTAGTTTACTTAACAAAACAGATATTCTAGATAATCCAGACAACGATGAAGGTTATGAATTTTCCATACGAAATCATCGTAAAATAATTCTAAAAATATAGAATTAACGTTAATTAAGTGTTCTAAAATATATATTTTAGAACCTAAAAAAAATAATAGAAAGAAAAAACTATTTAATAACTGTGAAACTGTATGATACCCTAACTAAAACAAACGTAGATATTGATGCTAATAAGATCAATATCTACGTTTGTCGACCGGCAGTTGATCATATTCATACTGGTAATTTAAGACCAATAGTTACCTTTGATATATTAAGAAAACTATTAGAACATTCGAATAAGAAAGTTAATTTTGTTCATAATATTACAGATATAGATGACAAGATTGTTGCTCAAGCAACTAAACTTTGCTTAGCTGAAAATGATTCGCTAAACAATATACTATAGCTTATCTAGATACACTTAATGAACTAGATATCAAAATGCCTAAAATTGTTAAAGTAACTGAAGAAATGGACGGCATTATTGATTATGTTAAACGCATTTATGAAACCGGATACGCTTACAAAATAGAGAATGATGTATATCTAAATACATCTAAGATTAATAATTACGGAATTTTATCTAAACGCAAATTAGATGAACAGATTGCTGGTCACAGAATTAAAAGTGATGAAAATAAATTAAGTCCCAATGACTTTGTGTTGTGAAAGAAAACAACTACGGGTATTGTATGAAATTCAGAATTCGGCGATGGTCGCTCTGGTTGACATACTGAATGCTCTTACATAATTGATAAAGAATTCCAACAAAAAGGATTTATTATTCATGGTGGTGGTATTGATTTGTTATTTCCTCACCACGAAAATGAGAACGCGCAAAACATTGCTTTATATAATCGTAATTTAGCTAATTGTTGAGTGCATGTAAGGCACCTTTTAATTGAAAATGAAAAGATGTCTAAATCACTTAATAACTTTATCTATGTTAAACATTTAATTGAATCGTTTAATTATCGTGCAATACGATGAGTTTTTTATAATTCATCATACACTCTTTCGCTTAATTTTGATGGCAATGTAATTAAATCTGCTCAAAAAGACATTGAGAAAATAGTTAATTGTATTAATGGTTTCAGAACATATTTAATTGCTAATAACCAAAACATTCCAAGTACTTCATTAATTTGTGATAACTTTAAAGAATCGCTATTAGATAACCTTAATTTTGCTAACGCGACAAAAACTATTTGAGAGCATGTTAATACGATAAATGAAGCTATAACTCACAAAAAGATTGAAGAAAATATCTGAGTTTATCAAAAATTAATGTGGTGTTTAGAAATCTATGGAATAGTTTCAGAAATGCTTCATAATGATTATATTAATGAACAGATTGATAACTGAGCTTAATTGTTAGCTAATAAGAATTATGAAAATGCTGACATCATAAGAAACAAATTTATGAACAAAAAAGTTTTATAAAATGAAAGATCAATTTAAACCCCAAAATAAAAATATTCCAAAAAAAAAAAGATTATGCTTATTATGTTTCAATGCTGTTTATGAAGGTTTAATTAACAACTTAAAAATCAAAAAGGTATTTTTACACAAACAAGAAAACGAAATTATCAAGTTATTGAAACAAAGGAATATTGAATACGAGTTGCATCCTTTAAAATGATTTGATAATCAATATAGAGATTCATTAAATCATCAAGGTTTTGTTGCTGAAATTGATGCTAATTCTTTAACGATATCATTTAATGAATTTTGCGAACGCATTAAAGAACAACAAGAAGGAATTATTGTCGTTTTAGATCAAATACAAGACCCGGGTAACTTTGGTGGAATATTACGAACATGATTAGCAGCTAATGTATCTGGCGTGATTTTTAAAAAAGATAATCAAGCCAGAATTAATAACACTGTAATAAAAACATCGCTTGATGTTTGTTTTTATCTTAATTTAATTGAAGTTGCAAACCTTTCATATGCCATAAAAGACCTTCAAGAAAAATATGGATATTGATCTTATGTTTCGAATTTAAGCAGTGAGGCTGCTGACTACAACCAAGAATATGCTAAAAAATTTATATTAATTGTAGGTAATGAACAAAAAAAGTGTGTCTAACCAACTAGTTAAGAATTCGGATTACCAAATTAAGATTCCAATGTATACAGACAAGATTCAATCCTTGAATGTGTCTGTGGCTACAGATATAATGCTATTTAATATGAAACAAAAATCCAATAATTTTGTTTAACATCTCAGTTATTCTTTGTATTAAAATAACATTAAAAATAAATAGAAATTTATACAATAAATACAATAATTCAAACTTTCGATTATCACTAAATTGATTAAATCATTAGCACCATTAAATAAAATCTTATGTCAGATACAAATAAAAAAGAAAAAACAAATAATAAACAATCTTTATTGAATAAGAAAATAAAAATTAGTATTATTGTTATCTTTTTTGTTTTAGCTACTGTTTTTATTTTTTTAGGCGCTTTAGGATTTAGTATTGTGGGTAGATCATTAAGACAGGTTTCTAATAACAACGAAATAGAACTAACATCAACTGGTGTTGGGTTACTAGCAATGGGAATAATTGGTGTAATCTTTGGTTTAGTTTTCTTAATAAGTGGAATCTGTATGTGTATAATGAACTATTTAGTAAAAATTAATTTGCTTAAAACGTTACAGTTAGAAATCATAAGAGAAACAAAGAGAGTCAAAGAACAAAAATTACTTACTTATTCTGAAAGTGATGAACATAATGAATTAAAACAAGAAGAAATTAAGAAAAAAGAGGTTGATTCTGAAATAAATAAAACCCAGCTACAAGTTAAAGGAAAAATTATTTCGTCTAAAATCAATTATCAACCTAATATTAAATTAATATCAAACCAAGTTAATGTACCAGCTAATAATATAAATCGTCAGATTTTTAATCGAAATATTGTTGCTAACAATAATTTAGTAGTTAATTCGAATTTTAATCCGCAATTAAACATTAATAATAATCAACAATTAAGACTACCTAATAGATTTCAACAAAAACCAGTGCATGTATTCGTTAATAACCGGCAAAATCTGATGGTTCGAAATCAAAAGCCATTAACGAATATAAATTCAATGAATCAGCCTAATATGTCATTGAATAATAAAAGTAAATTCCCCGTTCAGATTAATTCTATCCAAGTTAATTTAAGAAGCCCTCAAGTTCAGAATGCTGGAAATAATTTTCAAAATAAAAATAGAAATATTCAAACTCGTTATAAAAATTAAATTATAATTTCAATATCATTCGTTAAACAATTTGCTATAACTTTGTAGATAATAACAAAATTTAGCTAAATTAAAGTAATATATATATAATAGGTATATATACTTAGGTTAGGTTATCTCGTTATGAAAAAATTATCAAAAGGAAAAATAGCTGTAATTACGACTACAGCTTTAGCAGTATCAACAACTGCTATTATTACACCAGTTGTTTTTGCTAGTAAAAAGAATGCAATCGACTCTAAACAAAATTCGCAAAACGCAGCTAAAGAAAATAAGAACGATTCTAATTCTCCTATAAATGGATCAAACTCTTATAGTGATAGTTCGGCTAAGAATAATGATCTATCATTCTTACCATTCTTAGATGAAAAAAATGCAAAAGATTCTAAAAACGTTATTATTGTAGGTGATCAAACTTCTGTTTCATCTTCAAATGAAAGTACAAGTGAAGATGAATCTGCTCCAATTAATTGAAACCAACCTATTAACCCTGTAGGTTCAATTAATACTTCGATGCCCAACATAAAAGATAAAGAGGTTAGCGGTAATATCGATAAACCGAATCTAGCTGTTATAATAGGATCAACTGTTGGCGCGGTATTAGGAGCTTCTCTTGCTGGTATTTCAGTTCTTGGTTATAACTGAAAGAATTCATCTAATAGATGAACAGTTCCAACTGCTATAGATTTACAAACTAGACCTAATGAAGTTGAATTATCATCAATTCCGTTAGATTCTCCTTCATCAAACAAGTCATTATTAGCTCAAGGAAGACAACTTAAAGATTTAGTAATTGATTTCAAAAAAGAAAATAAGCAACGTAATTATTTACTACCTCTTGATTGATTTGCTTCAATGAATGATGGGTTTAATACTGGTATTATAAACCCTGATTTTGGTGACTTCGTTAAATTTTTAAATGAAAATCCAGAACAAAAAGATAATAAATTAGCTTTCTTTAATTACTTAGATAAGAACAATAATACAGCTAAGCATTTTCAATCTAACCTAAAATCTACTGATGAATTAATAGAAGAAGTATTTAGCTTTTTAGATGATGAAAGTGTTAGTTCAACTAATAGTTCGCCAAGAAATTCTGTTAAATTACCTAATCTAAGTGCTGTGCCTCATGAAGAAAATAACGTTGGAATTAGAGCCGCTAAAGATGTTAGAAAACCTACAGATGATCCATTAACTGCTTTAGGTGCTTCGTACGAACAATACCTTTCTCAAAAAATTGATGATCCTAACAAGCCAGTTGTTTTAACAAGTTCTAATGATCTTGAAAATTCGGCTAACAAATTAGTTGAAAGTTACGTAAAATATTCGGCTGAATCTAAAAACGGTACATTGGATAGCGCTTCTTCTGAAGAATTAATTGAAAACTACTATAAATTTATAAGTACTGGTAAAGATAAAAGGGCTGATAACAATGATGTTTCTTTACCTAAATTATCAGCAAATTTAGACTTAGATAAAGTTTATGATGAATTAAAAAGTAATACATTAATTAGTGGTGCTAATAAAATCGATAAGATAAGCGATAAAATTAAAAAAGCATTAATTTATGAAAATCCAGTATTAAGTACACCAAATGAAGGTTCATTTGAAAACCTAGACATTTTAAATAAATTTGTTAATGGAGGCGATGAAATTGAACCTGCTCCTTACGCTAAAGTTCCAAGAGATAGACAAGGTAAACCAGTTATATCAAAGCCGTTCAATCAAGTTGCCGGAACCTTCGCAAAGAACAATCCTGAAGCATTAGAAACAGGCTATATATACATTACAACAACTAGAGGTAATAATCAGACCTCTAAGCGAGAAGCTCGTTCATTCTTTATTCCTGCAGTTTTGTTAGATAAAAAGAATAAAGATTACTTTGAAACTTCATTAAAACTTATTTGAAACGATCCTAGTGCTAAAGATAATCCGTATATCTTTATTCAAAAATTTGATCAAATCAAAAAAGAAAATCCTAATAAACACATAATTCCTCATTATAGTATAAATAACGAAGGTGATTTAACTTACGCTACTTTATCATTCGAAAACACTTTTAAAGATAGAGAAATTCGTGATCAACTAAAACGCAGTTTATCTGCTAATGATGTAGATAAAGTTATATATAGTTCAATTACATTTGATTCTAATGGTGTGAATTCTAGAGTTTTAAATACTCAAAAAACTACAGTTAAATCTGCTTCAAAATCACTTTTAAAAATAAGTTCTGATTCTGAAAGAAGAAACAAAGAGTTAAGTTCTCCTATCATTGTAAATGCGATGAATGAAAATAGTAAAATTGATTCAACAAGAGAAAGAACAATTATTGAAGATTTTACTAAATTAAATAGTAGGACTATTAAAACCAAAAAACCATTAAATATTAAAGGTACATTTTCTTCTAATAGTTCATCTAACGAATATACAATTAGAGTAGGAACTCTAGATTGGATTAGAAAACGTGTTTCAAACTTCTTTAGTTCAACTGCGAACTTCTTCAGAACTAGATTCGCATTCTTGCGTAGATAATAATTAGTTATTAATGAAAAGAAGAACCTAATTGTTCTTGGTTCTTCTTTTTCTATTTATTTAAATAAATGAATTAATAAATTTTATCATTATATATTAATTTATCAAAAAAATAATAATTAGTTTTATAATAAGAATAATAACAAGGTTAATTTTTGTTAAAGAAACATATCGATTATGTCAAAAAAAGTATCTCTTAAAAAAACGATTCTTTTGTCATCATTATGTGTTGTTACAGCTGCTACTGCTGTAGCAATTCCGGTTTCATTAACGGCTGCTAGTTTAAATCGCGTTATTCAACCTATTCAAAATAAGTCAGCTGATTCTTCTAAACCAACCAACCAACCAACCCTAATAATAGACCGTCTGGCGGCAATACGCAATACGAACCAATTAATGGCGGAAGTGATTCTTCTAAACCAACCAAGCCTAATAATATACCGTCTGGCGGCAATACGCAATACGAACCAATTAATGGCGGAAGTGATTCTTCTAAATATGCAACTGGTTCAGAAGGTTATGATGACACAAGTGCACACGAAGGCGATGACGGAATAATTAATCAAAACTTCCATCCAGAAGAAGGTATGGATTCAAATGAAGCTATCAACTCTCCAGGGGTTTCTGTTCCAGGACTAGTTCCACATGAAGGAATGATTACTGATAATAATGGAAACTTATCAAAAAATTTAAATGTAGGTGCTGCTGCAGGAGAAGTGATTGGTGGAATTGCTGCAGTTGGTGCTATTGGAGCTGGTATTGGTTTATTATTAAAGACTTATAAATCTTCTAAAGATGTTAATCCTAAACCAACTTCTACAGTTGAAAAGAGCACAGTGTTAAGAGACTTTAATCTAACTAAATCTAATATTGATGATTTAGCTGATGCATCTCTTGAAAGGTTTGACTTAATCGAAATTAAAGATAAAGACGGAAAGAGAGGAGCTTATTGAGCGCCTAAATTTTGATTTGATAACGATAGAATAAATACTGGCATTGTAGATGGGGAATATGTTGCTAATCCACAATTCCGTTCGTTCTTAAAATACATTAACCAAAACCCTAATGAAATGGGTAACCCAAGTGCTATTATTAACTATTTAGCTAAACAAAACTCTGGTGAGATTAATTTCGATGATGTTGCTGTAGGTTCTAATAGTAATGTTACATCACCAAGCGCATTCAAGAGATCTAACTCAACAAGTTCTAGTTCAACTGATTCATGAGAAAGTTATGATTTAGATAAATTATTTGACCGATCTGATTCAAAAGTTGCTAAACCAAACCAGAATGACAAAGATTCTGCTAAGAGATTCTTATCTAGATCTAATTCAACAGTTAGCACAAGCTCTACATCAAGTTCTTCAAATAAATACTCAATTTTATCTGAAGACGGAATTACTAGATCTTATTCAATTAGCGATATTGAAGAAGAATTAACTAAAACCAGCAACATAAAACCTTCAAAAGGTCAAACTAACAACTTAAGCTTCTTGACAGCATTATCTGATGGTTTACGTGGTAAACGTTTAGAAAAACGCATTGTTCCTAGAGATAATTTAGGAAGACCGTTAATTTCTCAACCAGTTGATTTAGTTGCTAAAAAATTAACAAGAGATGGTAATAATGGATTTGAACAAGGATTCTACTTAGCTCAAGTTACTTATAATGATGTAAATAATGAAAGAAAAGTATCACCAGTATTCTTGCCAGTTGAATCGTTAAGTGAAGCTAACAAACATGAAACTGCTGCTTCATTAAGATCACTATTCTCATCTAGAAGTAACTCAACTGACCCATCAGTTTATGCAGCTGCTTTATTAATCGAAAATCTTTCTCAATCAGGTTCATCTGCATACTCAATTCCTCAAGTTGATCTTTATGGTAGTATTCGCGATTACCAATCAGTTTATGACAGTTCTAAAAACTCAATTATTTTAATTACTGATGATAATAAACAAAAACGGGAAATTGATTACTCAATTTACGCAAGAATTGATAAAACAAGAAAACCAGTTGTTGCTTCAGAGGCTACTATTAATGAAGTTATTGAAATGAAGAAGAGACAACAAGCTCTAAAAGAATTAGCTGAAGTTCCTCCTCCATTACCTGAAAGAAATTACGACACAATTAAATTAACTTCATCATCTGAAAAAGGTTACAGTGTTAATCTTAATAATGCTCAAGCTTCAAGTCTTGGTTCATCTATCTTAAGTAGATTAAATAGATGAGGATCACAATTTAAGAGTTTATTCACTAAAAAATCTAAAGATGATAGTATTCAATTCCCTTGATACAGACCACACTTTGGAATGTGAGATGAAACTATATTGAATAAAGTGTCTACAAATAATAATGTACCTCGTCCTACTAAGATTAAAAATCGTTTAACTTCTTGAAGTTCATCAATTAGAAGTAAATTCTCAGGTTTCTTTACAAAACTTTAAAAACTAAATTTTAATTGATATGAAAAAATCTAAATTGTTCAAAAAACAATTAGCAATAGGGTTATTTATATTACCTTCATTCATTTTATCGTCTTGTAATAATGTAATAAGACCCATTGTAAGACAGTCATCTGAACTAGAAAAAACTGCTCCAAGTTTTGCTGGCTCTTTTGAAGAATATAAAGGTGAAAAAGTTAACAAGAAAAGCTACTATTCTCTTTTATCTTCAAATGATTTAGTTGAAAATTATCAGTCATATACAGATCCAAAAACTAAGAGTTTATACGATAATGTATTTGCAAAAAACTTTTATGAACCATCTTCTCTTAAAGAAGGGTTTGTAGGATTTGATCAAAATGTCTATGCTAAAAAAGAACAAGCACAAGATTCTTTATATCGAGAAGATAATGTTTTGTTTTATGACGGATCTTTGTTTAGTTCTCAAGCTGATTTAACTGCTTATATTGAAACTAAAAAGGATTTATTATCTGAAGAAGCAGGTAATATTGTTGTTCTACGAAATAGCGATAATACTAATTCAGAACCAATTAATGTTGACGAATTAAGAAAAAATAGCCAAACAGAACGTTTAAAATTATTTAATTACATTACTAAGAATTCTAAACTGCAGGTTGAAATTAATAAAGGCGATACAACAACTACTATCAATGTAGATCCTTCATTAAATTTAAGTGATACAGTTCAACAAATCAAAAGTAATGTTCCTGCTAAAGATATTCCAGTTCATTACCAAAGAATAAGCGCTAATAACAACGCATCACAATATTTTGTAGATACTTCTGAAGATGATAACTATGATTTTTATGGTCCGTTATTATTCCAAGGTAATGCTGATATTAACACGATAACAAATCCAGCTAATTGAACAAAGACTAGTACTTTACCAATTGGTTTATATCGTTCTATTTCATCTGATATAGTTACATCAGGATTTGACTTCTTATTAGGCGAAATTAGCATTGGTGATGAAAAGGAAATTAAAATATTAAATAGAAACCTTGAAACTAAAGATTTTATTTTTTATTTCCCTTATAGCGAACAAGAATTAAGAACAGCACAGTATTCTAATAATTCAAAACTTAATTTAGCTTGAGCAGATTTCATTTATGAACTAAAAATTCAACAACCTGAAGTTTATAAAGGTTTATTAGATACTGTACTAAAATTTAATAAAGCTAAGCGTTTTAGTTCATTCTATAAAATCCCAATCTTATATTCTTACTTATTAGATAGTTTAATTGCTAATAAAGCAAAAGAGCAACTGATTTTCTTATTAAAAGATTTCTTTATTAAGTTATCAGATAAAATTGATAGCACATTACAACTAATTAATAGTTATGCTAAACCAAGCGGTTTCGATATTCTTGCTAATAAAGATTTAAACGGAAACTCATTCTCATTTAAAGTTTATTTTGGTATTGACAACAACGACTTTGATGTATCAGCTAGTCTTGAAAATCTATTACCAAACTTATATGAACAATTTTCGAATTTAACTATCTTTATGACAATGCTAATGTTGTCTAACATAGTTGCTGCAATACCAGGTGCGATTTTAAATGAACAAGGTTTAATAGATACAATCAAAGGGATAAATCTATTTGGTGATAAGCAAATTCAAGAAATTGAAACTAAAATCAAAAACAGTTGACCAACTCTTTCAGCTATTTGATGATTATTATCAGCTCAAAACCTAACTCAAGCATTATTCGTAGCTGGATTTAGTCCAAGTTCATTAATGCAAAATAATCTTGATGAAAATACATTAAGAATTATTAGTGGTTTCCAAGATGCGTTTAGCTTAAAATGAATTCGTAACCAATTTGTACAAACTAGCGCTATTGAAACTATTAAAAACGAAATTCCATTGGTTTTAAGAGATGTTCCAACCAAAAGACCAAAAGTAAGAGAACTATTTGCTGATATCCCTAAGAATGTTTTAGAATACTTAAAAGATATTAATGTTGATTTTGGAACAGTTATTTATATCCGTAATTTATACAGTAAAATAAAAGAAGTTCAAAAAACTGATCTTAAAAAAGCTGAAGAGTATTTATCTCAAGTAAGTACTTTTGTAAAATCTTTATCAAGTGATCACTATGTTGATTTATATCTAACTTACATGCAACAATTTCCTTCTGTAATTAATAACAAACCAGAAGCTAGATCTGCAAGTTTATTACTAAGATCATCAACTAGATTAGTAGAAGATGACTCAGAACAACCCTCAACTAGTAATAGTAATGAAAACGCTAATAAAGTTGTTATTAATAATTCAGAAACATTCTCAACTTCTAAGAAAGCAGGATCTCCTGCAATTCTTCAAAATCCAAAAGAAGTGAATGTTAATGAATTAAGTGCTCTTGAAAAATTACAAAAAGATCAGAGAAGATTACAAGCAGTTTTTGTAATTAGTTCAGTACTTGAAGGTTTTGCAACAATTTTAAGTTCTGCTGTAACAGTTAATACTTTAATAAATAATCCAAGTGTATTAAACCGTACTAAGGATTTAGTTATTGCTGGATTACAAACGGCTGCTTCAACTATTTCTGTTTCTTTATCTTTAGCTGGTGAATTTACTTCATTTATTAAAAAAGGCAGTGCAATAGTTGGTGCTTTATCTCCTGTTTTCTATGGATTAACAGTGGCTATGCACATTGCTGTTTTATTGGTGAACGTTTTCTTTCCAACAGAAGAGTACTACTACTACGTGTTTCAAATTGGTCAAGTTCAATATGTATGAACTGGTGGTTATAAGAAAACTTGATTATTAGGTTTAAAAACTTTAAAAGAAAGAACTATTAAAGATATTAAATTAATTAAGCCGATTCAAATCACAAGACCGCAAAATGCATCGTTCTTATACTACAATCAAAAACAATATTCACCAACTGATATTGATAAGATAAAAGATCTGCAAATTACTGAATGGTTAGAAAATAAAAACCTATATGCTATGGATAAAGCTTATATAAATAATGTGAATAAGATTTATTCATTACACAAACCTACAAGAGGTTCAAGCGTTGCTGGCGTTTATGCTTCAAGTAATTTAATTGATCTTTACCAAAATTTATTAGCGACATTACTATCTAATTCATCAATTACTATTCCTCACACTGTATCAACTTCTTTAAATGGTAGCTATATTTCAAATAAAAACAATTTATCAGCAGTTGTTGTAAGAGATGAATTAAACAAAGCCCAAAATTGAACACTAGTTCAAGTTCCGAGTAATGAAGCTGGTGGTTATTTATATCAACCTAGCAAGAACATTAAAATTACTGAAATCGTTAGCTATGATCCTGAAACTAAAATTGGTGTAGCTAAAGGAATGGGAAAATTTGGTTTAAATTCAACAGAATTTATTTTCTATAACAACAATGATGCTTCAGCAAGTCAGGATACATTAAAAACTAAATTCAACGAATTGCTAAAAGCTAGAAAAACTGTTTATTTAGATTCTGTGGGTTCTAGAACAAAATTAATTTATCGTTCAGAATTGTTCAGTGTATTTGATCCAAAACTTAAAAAAACTATCTTCTTCTTATCATTAAGAGATGCTCATAACTACATCGACCAATGAATGTAAGATAAAAAGTATATGATATATACTTTAAATAATTCGTTAAATATTTTATATTCTTAGATTTTCAAGACTATGGCGAATCGACCTATGAATAACAAAGCTAAATTAGCTAAGCTAGCTAAATTAAAAAAGAGTCTATCAATTAGAATGAAAAAGCGATTACTATATGGTGCTGTTGCTTTTACTTCTGCTGGTTTAATTTCAGGTATTATCGGAGCTTCGATAAGCGCAACAATTGATTCTGATAACAAGCTAACTTCGATAATTCAATCTAATTCTAACCTAGTTACTTCTACGAATGAAGGTTTTAATGACAAGATCGATCCAAGAAAACCTAATTCTGATTTAAATAAATTTATTGGGGATTTGTATGCTAGTTATGCTGATCGTGAAAAAGGGATTGTTGATCTGACAACTAACCAAATTAAGCCGTTTGACCAAAATAAATTAAGTGATGCTTATATTGGCGCTAACGGTGAATTATTAACTAAGGAGCAAGCTGCTGCTAGTTTATTACCAGAATATAAACTAATCAAAAAATACGCTTATGGTAGCGGTGATAAATTATATGATTCTTTAGATGAATTAAAGAGTAATTTCTGGAACAATATTAGCGAAAATTCAATAGCTTATTATGTTTTTAAGGATAAAAACGGTCAAAATCATTACTTCAATCCATTAAATAAAAACGATATTGATAAGTTTAAAGAGTTCGTAATTAACCAAGTAATTAATGGTGATGATAAGTTCTCATTAGATTACTACATTCCATATAGCAATGATAAAAATAACTCAACTTACGTTTCGTTAAGTAAATCATCTGCTTTTTTCAACGATCAAGGTAATTTTACATTAAGTTCTAATGCTAATTTAGGTAGAGCTTTCGACCAAAAAATTAATCAATTGTTTAATCAAAAAACAAATGATATCTTTAGTCGATCTTCATTTTTACCAACAATTAGCTTACCAAAAGCAGCAATCAGCGTTCAACGACGTTCAGGTATTTATTTAGATTACCCAACTGCTCCTAATTATGGGTTTGATAAATACTTCGGAATTGGGTTTAAAGATCAAAATCAGGATTGAAACAATGTAAGTATTTCTGATAAATTGGTAGTCAATCAAGGCTTCAGTGTTAATGATCTGATTGCCAACTTACAAAAAATATCTTCACCTGATTTTGTTAGTAAAAACTTTGATTCAGTTCAATTAAATTCTAGATATCAAAGAAATAATCGAGGTTCAATCATCCCTTCAACTACCTCATTAGATGGTTCAGTAAGTAATTATGGTTTAGGACTTCACCAAGAGCAAGATAATTTAAAACCTTTAGTTGCTACTTATAATTCAATAGGGCGTAATAAATCTGATACTGAAGTTGCTAAACTATTAGATAAAGAATTTTTAAAAACTCACGCATATATTAAAAACCGTTCATTTGTAACTAAAGATGGTGTTAAACTATTTGGTAAAAATATCGGATTAATCTATAAGGGTAACTTATACGGTTATACCGTTCATGGTGATCCATATATTGCCAAGGATAACTATAACGGAGATCATAGAAATAAAGTATTTATTTACCACGACACATTTAGTAATAATTCTTGATGATTAAATGCTGGTAATTTTAGTAAAGACGGCTTTATTCAAAACTCGCCTTACTACTTTGGATTTGGTAATTTAGAAAATGCTAACAAAGCTTATGGATTATATCCAGAAAGTGTTCCTATTAGTAACGATACTCTTCATGTAGGTGCTGATATTTTTGATCTAACTACTAATAGAAGAAATGCTGCTGGTCTTGTTGCTGATATTAAAAATCCAGGTAGAAGATGAGATTCTTGAGCTTCTAGATTAACATTCTTACCAGGTTATTGAGAATCTTATAGAATTCCAGCTGAAAACAGAAAACTTTACTTAAATGTTGATGTTGATTGAAAATTAGATAATCAAACTATTACTAACAAAGAAGAATTCATTAGAAAAATATCTGAAAAATTTGGTTTAAACTATTCTGGTAATAATAATTTTGCTATTAAGTCTAATTCAGAATTCTATAAATCTTATTTAAGTCAATCTTATATTAATGGAGCTTCTACTTATGCTATCCTATCGGGCTTGAGTAATTTCAGTTCATTAAACAAAATATTAGATGAAAACTTCTTAAATGTTGCTAAATCTCAAGTTAATAAGTTTGCTCAATTCTATGACAAAACTGTAGCTACATTCAGTTTAGGTAACGGTCGTGATAACCGCTTTGTTGATTATGTAAATACGTTTAATGATTTATTGCGAGCTAATTCGAATTTAAGTTACAATTCAATCAATTTATCAAGCGCGTACAACACTAACTTCTTAACTAAACATGTATTTGATGTTAAAGACATCAAACCAGTTCTTACATATGGAACTAACAAGCAACCTTTATTTGAAATTGATTTAAGTTCTGATAAAAAGAATTTATTAATCCAAAGTCTAGGATCTAACCAAAACAACTTTAAACAAGCGTTATTATCTACATTAACTCGCTTACCTTTAGATCAGTTACACAATTCTTTAACTAATTTATCGAATCACTACAAAGTTGATGGTATTGATTTATCTGCTTATAGTTATGATCTAAAATATAAAAAATACTTGGAATTTAATTCGAATAACAACCAAGTTGAATTAAAAGCGGAATATCAAACTAATATCAAAATTAATCTACCTATCTTACCTAAAGGTATTGATCAAGATCAATTCGCAACTTTAGTAACTGATAACAATACTTGATTCCCAATCACTTATATGTGGAAATTTTACCAAGAAGCGCTTAGTAGATTATCTAGCGATTCGATAACTAAGAGTGGTGATCAAATTGTTACCGATCCCAACAGCCTTCTAGTTTTAGAAGGTGGCATTAATACATTTACTGAATTAAGATATGGTAAGTATTACGATATAACTGGAACTGATATCAATCTATCGATTGATAGTTCTTCTGACAAACACAGTTTATTCTTTGATTCACTTCAAAGCCGAGAATTAACAAAATACTTTATTGGTCAGTTTTCAAATAAAGCAAATGTTGATAATAACTACGAAATCGTTTTGTATTACAACAATGCTACTGACCAAAAACTAGGTTTAGTTAGAGGAAATTACAAGAATCTTTCAAGACTTGAAAAAGAAGCTAAAAATAGAGCGTTAATAGAACTTAAACCTAAAGTTGATGAAAACTACAAATTCTACATCGACAAAGATACAACAACTAAAATTAAAAACACTGTATTTACTTTATACCCACTTAAATTAGAAGACGGAAGAACTTTATACTTTGACTCACTAGACCATTTAAAGGCTTATAGAGGTTAATAAAAAAATAAAAAAAACGTTATCATTATTATTTTGATAACGTTTTTTTGTGCTTTATTTTAAATAAATTTATATAAATCACGTTAGTTTAGGTTTAGTTGACTATTATAATAAAATTGTGTAATTAGGTATTTTATAAAAAGTGAAATCAAAAAAGGTTAATAAAGAAAATGAAGAAATAGCTATTGAAGAATAAGAAGTTCAAAATAGCGAAGTAGAACAATGAAGAAGTAAGTTCTGATTTTGAAAAAGATAAAATACAAAAAGAAGAATTGGCATTCTACCGATCATCTTATCAATTACAGGGATAATAGCTGTATGGATTGGCGCATGATTAATTTCTTACGTGATTGGTTCAATTACTCAAAGAATTCTTGACCTAACAGAAGTTAATGGTGTTGAGATGTCTAATTTCGGTGAGATTTTCAAAAATGAGCTTACCAAAATTTCGTATGTAATGCTGGCTTTTGGTAGCATCCTGATAATTGCTGAAATTGCCTTACTAGTTGTATCTATTGTCCTAGTTATTAAAGATTTCAAAAATAGAAACAAAAACTTGAGTTATTCTTTATCAAACATCAAGAAATGTTAGAGGAATCAGAACAATTCAACTTAAAACTAGATAACCTAAATAGAATTAATCAGGAAAATCTAATAAAATTAATTTATTAAATCAAGAAATAGCAAACTTAAGAAAAAATAACAATAACTCACTAGCTATTATTCAACAACAAAAAGCAATAGAAAAAGTTGCTCCCAAACCTCAACAAGTACCTCAACTTCAACCTCAACCATTAATCAATTACAACCCTCAAATTAATAAAACGCAACAAAATCAGCAAGTTCTTAAAAAAACAGTTGTAAGAACTACCCAAACTTTAATGAAAAATATTGAACCTAAACGTGTTCAAATTACAGCAGTACCTACTCATCCAGCCACTAAACGCACTTTAATAAATCAACCATCATTACCAACAAAGAGATAAAACAAAAAAGTTAAATAAAATCTGATTTTTAAATAAATCAGATTTTATTTTTATTTATAAGCAAAACTCTACTTTAAACATTTTGTTATCTTTATTAGACTAACAATTATGAATATTTCCATACGAAATCATCGTAAAATAATTCTAAAAATATAAAATTAACTTAATTAAGTGTTCTAAAATAATATTTTAGAACCTAAAAAAAAAAAACAATAGAAAGCAAAACCATTTAATAACTGTGAAACTGTATGATACCCTAACTAAAACAAACGTAGATATTGATGCTAATGAGATCAACATCTACGTTTGTGGACCAACTGTTTATGATCATATTCATATTGGTAATTTAAGACCGATAGTTACTTTTGATGTTTTAAGAAAACTATTAGAACATTCAAATAAAAAGGTTAATTTTGTCCACAATATCACAGATATTGATGACAAAATTATTAATCAAGCGCAACGCTTGAATTTATCTGAAGAAGAAGTAACCAAAAGATATACATCTGCTTATTTTGAGATTTTAGATGCGCTTAATATTAAGTTACCCAAGATCGTTAAGGTAACCGACGTAATGAATGGGATCATTAAGTATATTGAAAAAATTTATGATAAGCAATATGCTTATGAACTAGATGGAGATATTTATTTTGATACCACAAGGATTGCTGATTACGGGGTTTTATCTAAACGTAAGTTAGATGATCAGATCAGCGGGATTAGAGTTAAAAGTAATGAAAATAAAACAAGTCCTAATGACTTTGTTTTATGAAAAAAAACAGTTGAAGGAATCAAGTGGAATTCTAGATTTGGCCTAGGACGTCCAGGGTGACATACAGAATGTGCTTATATTATCGATCAAGAATTTAAGCAAAAAGGTTTTGTTATTCACGGTGGTGGAATCGATTTAGTTTTCCCTCACCATGAAAATGAAAATGCGCAAAATCTAGCGCTATATAATAAGAATTTAGCAAACTGTTGAGTGCACGTAGGATATCTTTTAATTGATAATGAAAAGATGTCAAAATCGTTTAACAACTTTATCTATGTTAAGCATTTAATTGAGTCGCACAATTATCGAGCTATTCGATGAGTGTTTTATAACACTGCTCACACCCAACCATTAAACTTCGATGGAACAATTATCAAAGCTGCACAAAAAGATGTTGAAAAAATCATTAGCACAATTAATCGTTTTAGAAGCTATTTGATTGCTAACAAACACAATATTCCAAGCACTTCACTAGTTTGCGAAGAGTTTAAAAAAGCGCTGTTTGATAACTTAAATTTTGCCAATGCAACTAAAGTTATCTGAGATCTAATCAAAGTCTTAAACGAATCAATTGCTTACAAAAAGATTGATGAAAATATCTGGGCTTATCAACAGATTATCTGGTGTTTAGAAATCTATGGAATCGTTCCAGATCTGATCCATAATGAACAGATCATCGATCAGATTAATCAATGAACTGAGTTGTTAAACAACAAGGATTATGAAAAAGCCGATTTAATAAGAAATAAATTGATTAATAAAAAAGTTTTATAGAAATGAAAAATCAATTTAAACCACAATATAATAACAAACACCAAAATAAACATAAGAAAGATCGCTTATGTTTATTTGGTTATAATGCTGTTAATGAAGGCTTAATCAACGATCTTAAAATTAAGAAAATTTACTTACATAAAGAAGATCATCTTTTACTTAAATTAATTAAGCAAAAGAAGATTGAATACGAACTACATACGCTTAAGTGGTTTGATAATCAATACAGGGATTTATCTAACCACCAAGGGTTTGTAGCCGAGATTGATAGTAGTTCATTAACGATCTCGTTTAACGAGTTTTGTGAAAAAATAAAAAACGAACAACAAGGGATTGTTGTTGTTTTAGATCAGATCCATGATCCTGGAAATTTTGGTGGGATCTTACGTACTTGTTTAGCAGCAAATGTGCTTGGGGTCATCTTTAAAAAAGACAACCAAGTAAGTATTAACAACACCGTGATTAAAACATCACTAGGTGCATGTTTTTACCTTAATTTAATTGAGGTTGCCAACTTATCTTATGCGATCAAAGACCTACAAGAAAAGTATGGATTTTGATCTTATGTGTCTAATTTAAGTGATCAAGCTCAAGATTATAATGTTGATTATGCCAATAAATCAATCTTAATTGTTGGGAACGAACAAAAGGGAGTTTCGAGTCAACTAATTAAGAATGCTGATTATCAGATCAAGATCCCGATGCATACTAATAAGATACAGTCTTTAAATGTATCAGTAGCAACTGGAATTATGTTGTTTAATATGAAACAAAAGATGAAGTAAGAACATTAACGATTGTATATATAAACATTGGTATTGAGCATTTTCAATACCAATGTTTATTTTTATTTAGATAACTTTTTA
>NZ_KI912416.1:0-30752 GCF_000518305.1 Mycoplasma imitans ATCC 51306 | reverse complement strand
TAATGTATTTTTTTAATTCTTTTTTCACTATTTCTAGCTGATGAAAAGACATTTTGGCCTTAAATTCATCATCAACCATAACTTTAAAAATATCTTCTAATAAATACTCAAAAGAAGGCATATTATCAATCTTAATCAAATTTTCATAATCATGATCAACCAAACAGTATGTCTCAAAAAACTCAAAATGTTTTTCAAGATCATAGATAATATCATTCTTCATAATGATCAGATTAGTAGTTTGAGTTAGGTTACTCAACCTTTTTAGATCGATATTATCAAAGTCTTTAAGGATAACTGTTTTAATTTCTTTTGATCAATGTAATAACTCCAGATATGAATAAATAAATTCATGATCAATATAATCATCTGAAATGTTAATTATTGATTTCAAAATCTTAGAGTAAGAAGTATCTAACGAAACAATATTGCGACCTAATGTTTCATTAAGTTTATTGACAACTTCTTTATTAATATATTCTTCGTTCAAAATTTTGTCTTGGTCGAAGTTAATGTTACCCACTAGTTTAGTAAATATATTTTTAGATGTATAGCTAATCAAATCACTATATTTACTAAATGGTGTGATGATTAGACAATCGGTAATATCAATATCGACATTGTTTATCTCAAACACGCTGGTTTCATGTTGTTTCTCGTACATGTATAAACGTTTAAGATATTCACTAGTGTTTTTAACGTCGATTAACAATAAGCCGTTAAAATCATCAATTTCTTTATTATGTGTTTTGATTTTCATTAGATCTCTATGTAATCCTCTCGATCGTTGTAAATTTCGTTAAGGTTTTTTTCACCACTTATTATCACCATGTTTTGATATTGTTTTTCAGACAATAATAAAATTCTTACATTTGCTTTTAGCGGCAAGATTTTACGAATCTTTTTAATCTCGTAATCATACATCGTGTGTGAACCAATACACTTACAATATATTGAATATTGGATCATAAAATAACCTAAAGAGATTAAGTTTTCGCGAAACTTTTTAGCAAGCTTGTCAACTTCTTCAGTCTCATAAATATCATAAAAAATTAAGATTCTCATATACCTACTATTAACTTCAATCAATTTTGAAATCCCTTTCGTTGATGTTGTTATTTATAATAGCCTTAACTAACATATCAATAACTTGATTAAGGTTTTTATTGTTTGGAAACACAAAGTTTTCAAAAGATATAAATAGATCTTTTTTATATGATTTAAAATCATCGTTTTGATCTTTAACCAAATAAGAAAAGGTTAAATAATCAATAATTGGCCTAAAAGGTTCCATAATGTCGCATGATAATGCAAAATGATTGTTAAAACTCTTATGAAAAATACCAATTCTATTATCTAAGCCATTCTTTACTAATGTGCGTGAAACATAAGTCATTAAAACGATGTAACCATAATTTAGATATTTATTGATGATATCGTCTTTTTGTGAACGACTAAAATCCTCGCCGTATAACAATTTGAATGTGAGCTTAGCTGCGTGACCTTCACAGTTGTTTAAATCGCCATCCACCACATTGGTGTAATAATCGGTTAGTTTTTCGGTATTATCATTGGTTGTTATATTCAAATGATGAATCAACCTTGCATAATTAATAATCTTTAATTTTACAAGTTGTTTTCAAATCCCATTTTTATGTTCATCAGTTCATCTGATTTGCCACAAATAATTCTTATTTGAATAATACGAACTAATTGGTAAAATTTGCATAGTTGGTTGAAACTTAGTATTACACACAATCAGATTAATATTGTTTTCAACAATTTTATTTAATAAAGGAACTGATATGTTGCAATACGGATTAGTAATAAGAATTGTATCCAAAGTTTTTAGTGGTAGGGTGATTCTAGCTCCGTGTTTTCTAACAATTAACGTATCTAGATACAAGCTAATAAATTCAGTTTCAGAAACTTCAAGTACTTTTTTAGACATAATAATAAAAAAGCCAGAGTAAAAAATACTCTGGCGGATACGGCAGCTGCATTAGCAGCGCCTTATTTTAGCACGACAATACTTGTGTAAGCAATAATTATTGTCCTAATTAGTTTAACCTATTTTACTATTTTGTCAAGCTTACTTTTTAAAATGTTATCAATTATGTTTTTGCTTAACCCTAATAGATCAAAATTATTTTTAGCATCAAGTAGTATGTAATCATTTAAAAGAGTGTTTAAACTTTTTCTGATACGTTTTACTTTCTTCTCTTTTTTAGGATCGTTATTTTTGTTTTCTTCATACTCAGTTTCAATTAAATTTTTAATTTCAATTGAATCATTCAAGTTTTGGAAAGATGAGATATACATAAGCTTCTTATCCTTTTTATCAATTAAAAGCGTTCCTGGTGTTAAAACCCTTCAAGGTTTGTATTCATCTTCAATTTTATTTATTTTTAAGTAATTAAGAAACTTAGAGTTTTTTAAATAAGCATCTTTATTATGGATATCAAAATCAGGGTGACCAAAATGAAGGTTTAGTGTATTCAATGGAACACGTATATATTGTTTTTTTACAGTAGGATCATCACTTTTCATAATCATTAAACCGATTGACTTGATCGAATCTTGATATGAAATTTTGGTTTTGCTTTGATTCTCAGATCTAATGATTACATTGCGTAGCTTATCTTCTTCTAGTAATGAGCTAAACACCTTTAATCTTTTAATACGGTGGAATATAAGCTTTTCATCATTGTAGATAATCGCAGTTTTATTTCTTAACATTGATTCGATGAAATCTTGTGAAAATTTCTCAGGGAAATCTTTAATTAAATCTCACATGTATTTTGCAAATACATTTTGGCTTTTAATTTTCTTTTCTTTAGTGTATTTGCTAAAGATTTTTTCAGCTAAATTTATAACCCATGGATTAGCCGAATACATTAAGATGTCTTCTTTTTTAGCAAACAAATCAGCTAACTTATCATTATTTAATAATGGAACATTAACCAACGTTCGATAAACGAATTGTTGTCGACCCCTATTTTGAACCTTATAATTTTTGTTGTTTTCTACACTCTCATCGATATCAACGTTTTTAAGATTTTTATTGCTGTCTGATTTTTCGCAACCAACCTTTTTAGCAGAGTAAATCGTATCGTTAAATAAACCAAGGTTTGTTTTATTTTCAATTTTTCTAGAATATCTAGTCTTACCGTCAATATTACTGTCGTGGATATATTTGTCGATGATTTTGCCGATCTCAGAGACTTTATTACGAATCTTAATTTGTTTTCAGTTGTTATCCGTAACTTCACTAACTACACCAGTCTTGGGATCAACCTTTTTTCAAATTTCGTCAGTTCCCTTGAAAAGTTTATAGTCAGCAAACTGTGTGATTTGATTAAAAAAGGTTTTTGTCTCATTTGAGAAGATGGCAATAATACTAGCATCCACTGCGTGATGAATGTATTTATTACGATCTTTTTTTGCATATCAACTTTCAGCATAGAAATTCTTACGCAGAAATGAAGTTACACCACCATTGATACACACCACTTTAAACATTGGTTTGTCTTCAACTAAATGATTGTTTGCGTAATCTTTTAATGCATCTCTAAAGACGATGGTTGCATATCTTGTATCATTAAGATTTCTTGCCAAGAACTCAATGTCGTATTTAGAAGAAGTATCAGTTTTCATCATCTTTGCAAACTTTTTGCTTCGTTGAGTGCTATCTAATAATGAAGGATCACCATCCTTAAATCTACGACAATAATACTCATACTCATCTCAACTAATTCCAGCATTCCCTGAAGTAATGAATTCATAAGGCGTTTGATTTGATTTAGCTTGGTTAGATTCTGATAATACTAGTAGTTTATTACTACTAGAATCATCGAACGAAATGCTATAAGGAATGATGTGATCGATTTCGGTTTTATCAAAAATATCAGCAAAAGCAATCTCTTTTAATGAATAAGGATCAATATGTTCTTGTTGTAATCAAAGCAAAACTTTATAGCTTTTACTTGGACTGTTTAAAATTATTTCAATATCACGCTCTGGAATACCTAGATCCTTTAGGCGCTCTGAGATTTTATCACCATTTTTCTTAATTAATTTCTTGTAGTTTTTAGTGTTTTCAAGTTCTTTTTCTTCAGATAATTCCCTAGCTAATTCGATAACAACTTTAGTAATATCATATTCGTTAGAAAATTGCTTTATAATAGCATTAAATACTTTTGTCGTCTCACGTAAAATTCTTTTAACCCCAGGTGATAAGATAGCATCATTAATAAACCGATCATCTAAATATCGTTTATCCTGTTTCAAACTTACATTATTGTTTTGCTTGATGATATCAATAAACTTTTGATCGTAGTTTTTAATTGCTTCAAAATTCCACCCTTTATCATTATTTTTCTTATTATCTTCATCATTGTCTAAATTGGTCATTCTAGTGATGGCTAATAGCATCGCTTTAGAAGATAAAGAGTGTGTTGCAGATAATATCTTTTCGTCGTTCTTATTTGTTTGTTCAAAAAGTTGGAATAAACCATCTTTTTGTTCTCTTAAGACTCTTGCGAAGATTTTGTTACTATCACTAAACTGATTTAGATTTGCTAAATCTATTCTGTTGCTGTAACGTAAATGTGTACCTAAATAAACAAATAATGAATGCAAGAAGTTTAGTTTATCAAAAGTTGTGTATTGATCTTTTAATAAGAAATCAAGCTTAAGGTGTTGTTGTAGCTTGTGAACAAATTTCGCTAACGAAGAAAGATCGTTATATTGGATTTTACCCTTTGTATTTAACTTTAATCCCTTTAGCTTTCACTTATGGTCGTCTTTTTCTAGTTTTTCTTCACTTTCGACCTCTTTAAGTATTTTCTTGCCAATTGATTCAGCAATTGTTTCCTCTCTTAGTTTTTTGAATCCCTTTGCATCGATTGGCTTTTTGCCATCATTTTTAATAACAAAATCTAAAAGTTTGTTTAAATATTCTTTTTTAAATTCTTGATTAATGAACCAACCAGTTAAGTAACTAGAATAACTTCTAATCGTGCTTAACTCATTAATTTCATTAAAGATCATTGCAATCGGCGAATTTTTTGGAGCTCGATATTCGTTAGGGAACACACTACATTTACCGATCGTCTTATCTCAAATATTGTTATACTTTTGAACAATCTTCCCTTGTTTTTTATCTAAATTATAAATACCATAAGGAGAAGCGCTGTTAATACTACCAGGACCTTGAGAATAATTTCTTACATAACTAAATAATGATACATATTCTTCTTTGAATTTTTCTGGTAACTTGGTTTGATTCGATAACGCTTTTTCGATTTCTGTTAATCAATGCTGATTAGAGAATTTGTATTTTGTTAATTCATCTTCTTTTTGTTTATCATCGTCATCATCGTTGTCCTCATTGCTATCAATGATTCCTTTATAGTAACCAAAGTGATCAAAGTAATCAGCCAATTCATCTGTTGGATAAACGTTAAAATCACGATTATCTTCGTAAAAATGACCTCTATTTTTTAAGTAGTCGTGCAAGATTCAAGACAATGCTTTTGCATCAATTTGTTTTTTTAAGAGCTTCTGATTTTAAACCCAACACGTTGTTGTAAATCTTTTGTTGTTCCTGGTAATTGTTGACAATATCTTCTTTATTCTTAAACCCAAAATAAGAATTATATTTTCAAATTAAATTCACAAATTTTTTTAGTTTGTATTTTCTTCTTCTAATTAAACGTCTAGCACCACGATAACCTCGACGTTCTTCTGCTGTCTGAGCTGAACTAAAAAGTCTGCTCCCTAAATGATGAATAATATTAGTATCGTTATCAACAATTGCTCAACCGACTGAACCAACACCTAGGTCTAGCCCTATTGTAACTTCTGGTTTTGATTTTATAGACTTATTCATATTTATATGACTATTTTTTATCCTTCTTATATTTTACCCCCACAAGGGGATAAAATTAAAAAAAATTATAGATACTAATCACTACTTTGTTACCATTAACTAATCGATACACAGAGATTAGTTTAAAATTCAAATCCTGTGCTATTGTTTTGCTTCTCAGTTTTTGTCTATTTTTATATAAAAAACCTAAGAACACAAAACATAGATATCTTTTAAAAAAGTATTGACTTTAAAGGGCTTTATATTTTATATAGAAATATAAATAAAGCATTTTTCTAATAAAACTTTTAGTATATAAATTTTTGTAAAAAATAATAAAAAAAGATAGGTCGCTAGGGTTTAGAGAAGAGCTAATAAACTAGATATAAAGATTTATCTAACAGATTAGGAGGTACAACACGAAAAGACAAAAACTTTATAAAAAGCATTGCCCTTTATAGGACTAATACCCGATTCATAATGGTTCTGCTACATATCTTTTAGCGACTAATAAACAAGGTGAAGTTGTTAAATTACTAAACGGTGTGGTTAGTGCCCAACACTTAAGTGCTAGTGATAAAGAAAAAATTAATGATCCTAAATAACAAGGAGATTTAGATTTTGATTTTGTGGTTGATAATAACTTTGTTGGAATCACTTATATCCAAAATAATTTAGCAGAACTAAAGAATGCTATACGTCGTATAAAGATAGAACACAATAAATGGTTAAACTGGTTAATTTGTTCTAACTTTTTCTAGTAGCAGTTATTTAGCTTGAGATATTTAATATACCAGTAAATTGCTATTCTTGAAGATCATTTTATAAATAAAAAACATGAATTAGAAAAACTAATTCGTGTTTTTCTTTAATTTATCAACATATTAAAAAAATAAGCACGAACTAGAAAACCCTTAAGTTCATGCTTATTTATCTTTGTTTATTTAACGTAAGAGATTAAACAAGTGATATTCCCCTTGATTACAACTGGTTCATTATGAGCAATAATAAATGAATCATATAGGTTGGCTTGTAGATCATTTATTGTTCCGTGATTTTTAATCACGGTTAATTGAACTCATTGAGCATCATCAAACTTGTATGTATTTTGATCTTTGTTTTCAATCTTAACTAGATTGAAAAGATCATTTGCAACTAAATAATCAGACTTATTACTTATATCTTCTTTAGACAAATCAAGATCAGGACAATCAACTAGCTTATACACATGATCTAGGTGTAGTTCGCGTTTCTTATTTTGATCTAAACGATCATAATCATATACCCGATAGGTAATATCGGATGATTGTTGTAATTCATAGATTAAAGTATCAGCTTTAATCGCATGAATCTTTTTTGATGGAACGTAGATAAAATCATCTTTTTTTATTGGTTTGGTTATTAAGAGATCGTTCCACTGTTTATGATCAACCATTGATTTAAATTGATCAATGGTTTTTGCTTTATGCCCAAAAATGATCTTGTTATCCTTTTTGGTATCAAGGATATACCAACATTCAGTTTTACCTAACGAGTTAAACTGTTTAGCATAACGATCATCAGGATGAATTTGGACTGATAAATCATCTTTAGCGTCTATGATTTTAACTAATAAAGGATACTCATTTTTTAAATTATATGAGTTAAAAAAGTAATCATTATCCTTATCTTGGTAGAACTGTAATAATGTTTGTGTTGAGCTGATTTTAGCTGATTTGTTATCAAGTGCCGAGATCACTCAAGCTTCGCCAATCTTGTCTTGGTCAAGATTAAACAAAGTTTTAATCTTATCCCCAGATCAAACGCGGTATTCAAAATGTGGAGTTAACTTTAAAACCTTAGGCTTGTGCATCTTCTTTTTGGTATTTTTTATTAAATGTGCTGTTACCAAATAGGATAGTTGCTAAACCAGTTAAGATACCAACTAAAACCATAAAGATACCATAGGTAAATGCTGGTGCATCAATTGTACTAATTAACTTATTGTCTTGAATAATTTTAGCTACAGTTGTGTTTAGTTCATCCTGGTTTTTAACGTACATTAATAAGCCTTTGAACTTACCAAGCATTAAGCCTTCCATATTAAAGTTGGCATTTTCGATTGCAGTTTTATCACTTTGTAAAACTAAATAATCCCTAGTTCTAGAAACTTGATCGTTGTAGTTAGCACTATTAAGTGCTAATAGAACGATACCGACTAATAAAGCAATTAAAGTGATTACTAACAGTAAAATAAAGATAAATTTATTCTTCTGTTTCTGGTCTTTAAATATTTTCTTTTTCATAAATACCCTAACCGCCCTTATACATTAACATTAGCTTTTTTTCTTTCTTCAAAAAGCTCATTTATTAACAGGTAAAACAACACCTTCTTCAGCTGGTTTAGTTCTTCATAGACCATACATGAAACAAGTTACTAGACTTCCAGCAATAATTGCTAAGAAGAAGAAAGACAATCCTCAAGCTAATCCTTGTGGTCGGTTAGATGATACTGCTAATAAGAAACCAACGATTGGACCACCATGAGCAGCAGCACAAGTTACACCGAATGCTCCAGCGATAGCACCAGCAACAGCTGAACCAACTACGTTTGAGATAATTGCTTTCTTAGGATCAGCAACCGCAAAAGGAATAGCCCCTTCTGAGATTCCAATAGTTCCCATTAAAATTGCACTAATACCAAGTGATTTTTCACCTTCATTAAATTTCTTACGGAAGACTAATGTACATAATCCCATGCCTAATGGAGCAATTGGAATGGCTGCAGCCATCATTCCCATTGGTTCATAAATGTTTGAAGTAATTAATGTTGCACAAGTTAAGAATGCAACCTTATTAACAGGCCCACCCATATCAAATCCGGTCATTGCGCCAATTAGAATACCTAATCCAATTCCTAGACCTATACCGATGTTTCCGTTTTTAAATGCACTTTCAAGAGCTTTAATAAATTTGTCCATTACAAAACCGATTGGTGCACCCAGTACGAACACAGCAATCAATGAATAGAATAAACCTACTCCCAATGGAATCACAAATACAGGCATGATTGGAGCTAAGGCTTTGTGAATTCTTCAAGTGTTAATTCATTTTACGGTAAACCCGATTGCGATACCAAATAAGATTGATCCAATGAATCCCATTGCTGTAACAACTTTAATACCAGCAATCGGGAAAATAGCTTCAGGAGTATTTGCTAAAACACAGACAATAAATGCTGGAGCGATGGCGGCTCTTCCACCAATCGAGTTAGCTATAAATGCTCCAAGTGCACCAATCATTAAAGTGAATGCGACAACCCCAATTTTAAGTAAGTAAAAAAAGAAGTCGCCTTCAACAGCATTATATTGTTGGCCATAGATTAATTTACCAACACCAATTGCAATCGCAATACAGATACCACCAAGGATAACAAACGGTACCATGTATGATACCCCAGCTAGAATGTGGCGCATAATCCCTGGACGTTTAACGTTTTGACCTAAAGTTGTTTGATTAAAACCCTTTTGGTTGATTACTGTAGCCTTATCAAAAGCTTCATTGATTAGTTTTTCAGGTTCGTGGATAGCTGGTTTAATTGTGGTTTGAAACACTCTTTTGTTAGCAAAACGTGAAGTGTCTAAACCAATATCAGCAGCTACTATAACTACATCAGCCTTTTTAATTTCTTCTTCTGTGAAAGGGTTTTTAGTACCAACTGAACCATGGGTTTCAACCTTAATTTGATAACCCATTTTTTTAGCTGTTTCACTTAGTTTTTCAGCAGCTAAATAAGTATGAGCTACCCCAACAGGACAAGCAGTTAAAGCCAAAATCAGCTTATCTGAGTTATTGTTTGTTTGAATGTTATTATCTTGATTCTTAGCTGAATTTAGATAAGAAACAATGATCTTAGAAATTTCATTGCGATCATTTGATTTAATTAACTTTTCATTAGCACTCTTATCCATGATTAGCTTTGCCACATTAGAAATAATTTCTAAGTGGGTATTTGATGCGTTTTCAGGAACTAAGATACCAAACAAGTATTTAACTTTTTTCTTATCAGCATCTCACTCAACTGCTTCATTTAATCGTGCAAATAATAAAGCTGGTTGATTTACAACTTTAGATCTAGCATGAGGAATCCCAAACAGATCTGGTAAAGCAGTTGATGATTCTTTTTCTCTTTCTATAAAAGCTTCGTATAAATCTTTTTGATTTGAAGCTAAATTAAGATTTACAGCACGAACAGAAAGTTCTTTTAATATTGCGTCTCTATTATTCTCTTTAAGATCAATAAAGACGAACTCTGGTTTATTAATTTCCATTGCCTTGTAATAATACTTCCATAATATGACTCATAGACGCTTGATATATTGCGGATCGTCTAGAGCATAAAAAATCTAATAACTAATCACTAATAAAAGTTTAATAAATATTTTACTAGTTTAAATAATTTTTTATAGAACCATATTATATGGTTATTCATAGTTTGATTTTGAATTAAATTGTTAGATAAATTAAAAAATTTTTTTAAAATATCATTAGCAAATTATCTGCTATATTTTTAACTGAAGTTTTAAATATATTTAAGAGCAATCTTGTAATTTATTTATTAAGATGAATCAAATAATTATATTAAGGTTTAATAACTGTGAAAACAAATAATCCTTTTAAGGGAAAAAACAACGAAGCTAGCAAGGCTCAAGAGACTAAGAAAACTAAAGAACCTAAGCAAAAAAAGGTTAAAGAGAAAAAAGTAAATGGTAACATAAACTTTTTTGCTAAATTTAAGGAATTCTTTCATAAGAAGCCTGCGCAACAAGCACAAGCAGTTGACAGTCAACCAGCTAATTCAGCTAAGAAATCTGTTTTCTGAGAAAAGTTAACTAGAGAGCTTAATCGTCGTTTGGTTTGATACTTTATAATTGCAACAACGTTTGGTGTTCTTGCGATTGTAATTGGTGTTTGAGCTATTTCTTACGTATTAGGTTCAATTACACAAAGAGTAATTGATATTAGTGAGTTCATTAACGATACAACTAATTTCGGTACGATCTTTAGAGAACAATTAAAAACAAACTCTTATGTGATGATAGCTATTGGATCGATTTTAGTTTTAATTGGTTTAGGAATCTTTGGTTTCTTTGCTTACTGATTCATTAAACAATTAAATGCTAAGAATGCACAGAATGCTAAATTATTAGCTTCTAACACAGAATTAAGCAACAAACTTGTTGAAACTAAAAACCAATTAGAAGCCGCTAAAAAAGCTGCTCAAATGCAACCAAGACCTAACATGGTTCGCCCTATGGGATTACCACCAGGAAACAACGCATTAATGAACTTTAATAATCTAAGACCCGGAATGGGACAACAAGGAATGTATAACCAAAGACAGGGAATTTCAGTAATTAGACCAAACAGATTATTACCTCCTAATAATAGTGGTGTTCCTTCTAGATCTCCAAGCCCAACAGCTCCAGCTATTGGATATGCACCTAGAACAGGTCAATCACCTCGCTAAATTATTCAAAGTTAATAATTTATTAAAAACAACAACACAGTAAATACAAAAAAAATCTGATCGTATGATCAGATTTTTTTGTGTTCTATTTTTAAAACTACTTTTTTATTATCTTGAGTTTATCGTTTTCTTTACCAAGAAAAATGCCGTCTTTTAATCTAAACAGTTTTTTATTTTTTTTCTTAAGGAAACTTAAAATATTATCAGCTTTATTTTTAGTGTATTTGATATTGTTTTGAGATAATCAAAGATAAATAAAATTGTGGTATTCTGAAAAATTAATTAGTTCTAAATAATTGTTATTTCAAGAAGACAATAATTGAATTAAGTTTTTATACCTAGCTTTGTTTTGTTCATTAAGTTTAAGAAAGAAATTTAATTTTTCTTGTTTTTGTTCTTGGGTTAACTTGCTAAGTTCTGCTCTAATCTTATTACGTTTGTAAACTAATGAAAAATTACTTTCATCAATTCCATAAGAAATTTTGTGCTTGTCTAAAAAAGCTAAGATCTCATCTTTTCAAAGATCTAGTAGTGGTCTGTATAGCTTTAATGATTGATATTTAGAATCCTTATGCAATCCATAAAAAAGTAAATCTTGATTCTTTTCATATTGCATAGTCGCGTTTTCTAAAAAATCATCCTTTTGATGTGCAATTAAGCATTGATCTACTTGAAATTTTTTAGCTACGTCTAATAAGAAATCATAACGAATTTTTCTAGCTTGATCTTGAAAATTTTTGTGATAGTTATGATTGCTAGAAATTGTTAAGATTTCTAATGGAATATTGCGTCTTAAACAATAGTTATAAACAATTAATTGATCACGTAAAGCTGTTTGCCGTTTGTTATAGTTAACATGACAAACAACTTTAATTTCATCTTGATATTTATCTAGTAGATAGATCGAATCTGGTCCACCTGATACGCCAATTAAGTATTGTTTTTTATTGATTGTATTCATTCATTAATTGGCTAAAAGTTTTGTTTGATTTAATAAAATCGTATGCAATCACACTAGCTGAAGCAATCGCACCATCTAATTGGACTGCTTCGCTGTGAGAAAATTTACTTAAAACAAAAGATGCAATATTTTTTAAATATTGATTTTTAATTCCAATGCGAACCCGCTTAAAATTTTGGGTACCTAACTGAGCAATAATATTAGCTACACCCTTCTGTCCGTTAGCTGATCCGTTTTGTTTTAATCTCACAACCCCAAGATCAAAAGCTAGTTCATCATGAATAATTAAAATATCTTCTAACTTGATTTTGTAGAAGTTAACTAACTCGCGAACAAAATTACCTGACAAGTTCATATAGGTCAATGGCTTAGCAATAATAAAATCATCATGCTTTACGTACATTCCGTTAAATTGAGTTTTGTTTAATTCTAGATGAAACACATCTAAAAGCTTATCAATAACTTTAAAACCAATATTATGTCGGGTATGTTCGTATTCAAAACCAGGATTGCCTAAACCAACAATAAGTTTCATAACGACAAAAAAATTAATTAGGTCTAACCTAATTAATTTTAACTTTAACTCCTGGACCCATCGTTGAAGATACTGAGATGTTTTGGATATATACACCTTTAACAGCACTTGGTCTTCTTGATTTAATTAAGTCAAGTAACGCGTTAACGTTTTCAACAATTTTTTGTGTGTCGGTTGATTGTTTACCAACAGTCATGTGGATATTACCAAATGTGTCTGTACGGTATTCTTTCTTACCTTTTCTATATTCAGCAATTGCAGTTGCAATATCTTGAGTAACTGTACCAGTTTTAGGGTTAGGCATTAATCCCTTTGGACCTAAGATTTTACCTAGTTTACCTAATTCGATCATAAACTTAGGGTTGGTAATAATCACATCAAAGTCCATTCAACCAGTCTTAATCTCATTAATCTTATCGATTTCACCAATAAAATCAGCACCAGCTTGTTTAGCTTCAGCTTGTTGATCAGTAATTGCTAAGATTCTGATTGGTTTTGAAACGTTGTGAGGTAATGAAATTGCACCTCTTAATTGTTGATCAGCTTTAGTTGTATCTAAGTTTAATTTAATTGCAACATCAATTGAACTTTCAAACTTAGTAATTGAAGTTTTTTTAGCAATTTCAATTGCCTTATCTAAATCATAGATTTGCTTAGGATCAAAACTACTTAGCGCAGCTTTAGTTTTCTTAGTTAATTTCTTCGCCATTGTTTATTAAGATCCTTTCTTGCTCTTAGTAACAGGATCAACACCTTCGATTTCTAATCCCATTTGTTTTGCTGTACCAGCAATCATTCTTAAAGCAGCTTCTGCATCATAAGCATTAAGATCAGCCATCTTGTATTCAGCAATCTTTAATGCTTCAGCTTTAGAGATCTTACCAACTTTTTCAGTCTTAGGGTTCTTAGCACCTCTTTCGATCTTAGCAGCTTTCTTTAATAAAACTGTAACTGGAGTTGTTTTTAGTTCGAATAAAAAACTCTTGTCATTAAACGCAGTAATAATAACAGGAACGATATCACCCATTCTATCTTTAGTTTTTTCGTTAAATTGTTTGGTGAATTCACCCATATTAATACCAACTGAAGCTAAAGCTGGTCCAGGTTTAGCCTGACCACCAATTAGTTCTAGCTTGGCAATTCTTGTGATTTCTTTTTTAGCCACAAGCAACACCTTTCTATATTAAAAATTTTTAAATGTTCTTTATGCAGTATAGCGAACTTTATATGATTAAAGTTCTTCTGCACTAAATTAGAATTTCACAATCTTAATCTTTTGAAGATTGCTCTACTATTTTATCAAAATTATTTTTTAATGCACGTTTGAAGTTCTTGGTCTGATCATTGATCGGACGATTAGGAACCTTGTGGTGGTGACGACATCTTGGTGCGTATGATTCGCTATCCCCGATTAGAATTGTTTCGCAATTATAATCAGCTGGCTTATCATCGATTAAACGTTGACTTCTACTAGCTTCAGCACCGCATTCAGAACAGATTGCAGTCAAACGAATTACTGATTCAGCAATCCCTAGTATTTTAGGGATAGGACCAAATGGTTCACCCCTAAAATCACGATCTAAACCAGCAACAATTACATTAATTTCGTTATCGGCTAATGTTTGAATTACTTCTACGATTGAATCATCAAAAAATTGAACTTCATCAATTCCTATTAATTGTGGTTTATGCATTAATACATAATCATAAATCTCAAATGCTTTTTTGATCTTAATTGAACCGATTCTACGACCATCTCTAGAATTGATAATCTCTTGAGCTGATCTAGTATCAGTTGCTGGTGAAAACACTAAAGATTTCACATCAGCATATTCATAACGCTTAATTTTGCGGATTAACTCATCAGTTTTACCAGCAAACATCGGACCGCAAATTGCCTCAATTCAGCCATTTGTAGTAGTCATTGCGTTCTTTTTAGCCATCTTTAAATAATCCCCTTTTAACTATTATTTATAGAATAAATATTCTTTTAGAACAATATTTATTCTAATGAACTAAATTTTTTATTAAACATTAAACTTGAAATTAATTACATCACCGTCTTGAACCACGTATTGTTTACCTTCAAGGCGGAGTTTACCAGCTTCTTTAGCCTTTAATTCAGAACCATATTTAATTAGATCGGTTCAGTGAATTACTTCAGCTTTAATAAAGCCCCTTTCAAAGTCAGAGTGAATTACTCCAGCACAAGTTGGTGCTAAAGAGTTCTTTTTAAATGTTCAAGCTCGAACTTCTTTCTTACCATACGTAAAGAAAGTACATAAATCTAACATTTCATAAGCTTTAAAAGCGATCTTGTTTAAACCTGTTTCTTCGATGCCAAACGCTTGCATAATATCTTGCAGCTCTTTATCGTTGGTTAGTTCAACTGAAATCATTTGTTCAAGCTCAGCACAGATCGTTAAGTATTCTTCTGAGTTTTGCTTACAGAAATCAGCTAATGCTTGGACGTGTGGGCTATTTAGTGGATCAGATAAATGCTTCTCATTAATATTACCAACATAAATTCTAGGTTTAGCTGTTAGTAAATTAAAACCTTTCATGATCGTCAACTCTTCTTGAGAATATTCAGATAGATCTAACATCTGATTATTTTCAAGAGTTTGTTTGATTCTGTTTAGTAGTTCGTATTCAACTCCAACTGAACGATCGCCAGATTCGTATTTTCTTTTGATCTTATTAATCCGGTTATTAACGATCTCAAGGTCTGAGATAATCAACTCTAAGTTGATTGTTTCAATATCGTTAACTGGATCAACATGGTTGTGTACATGGGTAATGTTTTTATTATCAAAACATCTTACTACGTGAATTAAACAATCAACTTCACGAATATTGCTTAAAAATTTATTACCTAAACCTTCACCTTTTGAAGCGTTTTTAACTAAACCTGCAATATCAACAAACATGATAGTTGCATAGACAATTTTTTCTGGTTCGATTTGCTTAGCTAATTGATATAAACGATCATCAAGTAGTTCGACGATTCCAAAACTAGGTTCGATTGTGGCAAATGGGTAGTTAGCTACCAAGCTTTGGGCGGTTGTAATCGCGTTAAATAATGTGGATTTACCTACATTGGGCAATCCAATAATTCCTGCTTTTAGCATCTTATTTAACTACGCTTTGTTTTCTGAACCGAATAACTTGATCTTTTCGATACAAGTCGCTTTAATTGCTTCAAATCCAGGTTTTAATAGTTTTCTTGGATCATAACCTTTTTTGTGTTGGTCAAGATCTTTGTTTTCTGAAATGTATTTTCTAGTTGCACTAGCAAAAGCTAATTGACATTCAGTATTTACGTTAACTTTAGTTACTCCTAGACTAATAGCTTTTTTAACTTGTTCATTAGGAATACCACTACCACCGTGTAAAACTAAAGAAGCATCACTTGCTTTTTTAAGTTCGCTTAGAACTTCAAAGTTTAATGATTTTCAAGATTCTGGGTAAATTCCGTGGATATTACCAATTCCAGCTGCTAACATATCACATCCTAAGTCTTTCATCTTTTTGCATTCTTCTGGATTAGCTAATTCACCATTACCTACTACACCATCTTCTTCACCACCGATTGTGCCAACTTCAAGTTCTACTGAAGCGTTATATTTTTTAGCTACTTCAATAACTTTGATTGATTTTTCGTAGTTTTCTGCAAATGGTAAATGTGAACCATCAAACATTACAGATGTAAATCCAGCTTCTAAAGCTTTGAACACACCATCATAAGTACCGTGGTCAAGGTGTAAAGCTACTGGAACTGTGATGTTCAAACTATCCATAGCATCATTTACAATGTGATAAACAGCTTTATATCCACCCATGTATTTAATTGCACCTTCACTAGCAGCAATAATTAAAGGGGCATTAGCTTCTTGAGCTGCTGATAAGATTGCTCTAGTTCATTCTAGGTTATTCGTATTAATATGTGCAATTGCATAGCCTTCTTTAGTGGCTTTTTGAATCATCGCTTTCGCGTTTACTAGTTTAGACATAATCGATTAATTTTCTTCCTCCGTTGAATCAACAATAATATTGTCGTCGATTAATGAAGACTCTTCACCCTCATTACTAATCTCAGGTGAAGATTCATCAACTTCAACTTGAACTTTAACGTGTTCATAACCTTCTTCAAGGTATTCTTGTTGGTTATGTAATGTTTCAGATAATTTTGCTCATTCATCATGAAGCATCATTGATTTAATTAATCATTTTTGGTCACCGATATAAACAAATCTAGTGTCTTGAATTAAATCAGTATAGAATGCTCCGATCATATCTTGAGCATCCTTTTTATTTAGGTTTTCGTTTTTAACGACTAATTTTCACAAGTCGTTAAAACTAAATCCCTTCTTTGCAAAGTTTTTTTGGGCAACTTTGTAAGCCTTGTCAATTAATGAAGCCATTTTATATAGAATATATCTTTTTAATTATAAATATACGAATAAAAAATATGAGTATCACTTACCCATATTTTTATTAAGTTAGTATTATAAATTATTTTATTTAATTATTTGGTTGCTGTAGATTTGTGGAATTGAAATTCTGGTGGGATAGTAAAGTTATTAACCCCATTAGGGAATAATCAAGTTTTTTCACTTCCCCTTCTTTTTTTCATTTGGTCTAAATATGAATCATTTTGATCCTTACCACCACCATAAATTAAGTCATATTGTGGTAGGTTGTATGAGCCGTATAAACCATCATAGTTCATACCTTCACTTCTTAAAGATACTACATAACCTGAAGTTGAAGATCTAGCTACCCCATACAAGATTCCTCAGATTTTACCACTACTATCAATAATTCTTGTACCTGAAGCACCACCGGCTGGTACATAATTATTAATTAAGTAACCTAATCCCGTATTGATATAAGGCATTCTTGAGTAAACGTTAGGAGAACCATTAAATGAAGGGTAAGATAATAAGATATCAGTAACACCTGGCTTGTTAACAAATGTTCTTGTATTAGATCAGCTTAGATCTCCACCTTGATTCATATTAGCTTTTAAAAATGCATTAGGGTTTAAGTTAGCGTAGTAGTTACCTGATTTATTTGTTCAGTAAGAAACATATTGCCTAGATGCTTGAATGTTTTCACCATCTGAACCAGCGTATCTAACCTTATAATCGTCATATGAGTTAGGGAAACCGATTGCATATAGATCGTTTTGTTTCAAGGTCTTATATGTTTCGTTGTTTAGCAATGATGAAGATGCGAAGGTGTATTTTTGACTTGAATCTCAGTTAGCATAATCACCTGTTAATCATTTAGCAATTTGGGGACTATTAAACGTAACTTCAATAACACCAAAATCGATCATTGTTTTAGCATTAGAAAATCTTCCAGATATTTGTGGAGTTGATTGTGGTTTTAAAAAGTCTGCACCTAGGAAAATAGGTTTAATTTTTGCTGGATCAATATTTACAGTAACATAAGGAGTATTAATCTTTTTGAATTGCTCATCAGTCATATTAGTTTGCTCAAAATTATCACCTATTCGATCATTTAAGGTTGTTACTGAGTTAGGTTGAGATGTAGCAAATCTTGAACCAGTTGGTGTAACATCGGTATTTCAATAGTTTGCAAAAGTTAAACGAGCAAAATTAGTTCTAACATCATAATTCCTATTTTGGAAATCTCTGAAATCATTTTCAGTACCAGCAATATTATCTAACAGTAAATTTTCTAACACGTGCATGTTGCTAGCAAAATATCAAGTTGTTGGATACGTTTCGTTTGTTTCTGGCAACTTATAATCTAAAATTCAAGTTGTACCTAAGTAAGATTGAAACTTTTCGTCAATCTTTTTAGCATCATTATAGTTTTTAGATTCTTTTCTTTTTTGTTCGTCCTTATAATCGTTAGAGTAATAAAAAGAATAAGTTGTCTTTGAAAACTTACGATAATTATCGTTAAGAATCGTTCTTGGTAAACCTAAAAAACCACTTGGATCAGCTAAGTTAGCAAAGTTAAAATCTGAGTCTAAGAATCCTGCTTGGTAAGCTGGTATTAAGTTAGGACCATTCAAGTCTTTTCTTTGAACTAAGCCAGTGCCCACTTGACCATTATCATCGATATTAGGCAGTAAGAAACCATAACCAAAAGCATCACGATAAGTTGGTAAACCTAACTTCTTAGCCTTATCATCGTATGCTTTTAATTTTTCAGGATCAATATCATTTGGATTGGTTACACCTGCTCTTGGTGTTGATTTTTCATCAATCGGTGTAAACCTACGAGCCTTGCTTAAGTTATCAAGATTAACATAAGCATCATAGTTTGGATACTGATCTGCAACTACTCTATTCCCATTAGAATCAAACTGATTATTTACTTGAGGATCAGGCAATGTTAAACTCTGCGGAGAACTTCCTATACCCCCGCCACCACCTGGATTGTTAGGATCAAACGGATTATTAGGATCTTGAGGTTTTGTTCCTTCGTTAGGATCTTTTGGCTTTGAGCTCTCTCCACCTGTTTTACAACTTGCTACGATAATTACGCTTGCTGATAATAACGTAAACAAGTATTTAAATTTTCTAAACTTAGCTTTAATCATTAGATCAATAAAATTTTATTAATAAAGCCAGCTATCTTATATTTAATTATATAACAAGTTTTATTATAGTAATCATTTATATATATCATTAATGGAATAATCATGTGTTAACATTTTTGGTTGGTTCAATTAGTTTTAACCCTTGGTAATATGATTTAGTTTGGTTATCATCACCTGTTCCATAAATCAAATCATATTTAGGTAAGTTGTAATTACCATAATAGTTCTGATAATTAAAACCTTCTGAGTGAAGAGCTAATGAGATGCCAGTGTTAATATCGTTATCTGAAGCAAAGACTAAACCGACTATTTCGTTATTAGAGTTAACGATTGGTGAACCACTACCACCTGGTGGTACAGCATAATGATCAATTAAATAACCTAATCCAGTATGTGCAAAATCAGTTTTGTTAACGTTATAAAAACTATTATCTCGACCTATTCTTGGATTGGTTAAGAAAATATCAGTAATTCCTGGTTTATTAACGAATGACCTAGAAGTAACATTTCAAGAGAAATCCCCACCGCCTTCACTAACACCGTTAGTGTTTTGTGGTTTGTTAATTCATGGTGTTCTTAAATTATCAATATTACCATAAATCCTTGAATCGAGAATGCCATCACGTCTAGAAACAGGAAAACCTAGAGCATATAAACTGTTAGCAGGTAATGATTTATATTTAGCATCATCTAAATATGAATATTTAGCAGGTTTAAATTTATCAGAATCATTTCAATTAGCGTAATTGTTAGTTACGGTTTTAGCGGTTTGTGCATCAGGGAAAGTTACTCTTATTACACCAAAGTCTAATAATGTATGAGCAGCAGTATATTTTGAGTCTTGAGTAAATGAGTTAGTTGTTTGTTTAATTGCATCATTACCTAAGAAAACTGTTTTTACACTTGAAGGTTTAATTTCGGTAACTTTTAAATAAGGATCTTGGAAACTACTTCCTTGAGATTGCATTGGTGAAATTCTTTCACCTAATTTTAAATGATTTTGATCTAATTGAAATAATTCAATCTTGCTTGTTTGAACATTATTATTACGAATTAATGCTTGACTATCTCCAGCTAACTGTAAGTGTTGTAGCACGTGGAAGTTGCTTGCAAAATATCAAGTAGTTGGATAAGAATTATCATTTGTTAAATCGTAATCTAAGATTCAAGCTGTCCCGCTTCAGTTACCAACATTTACAAGTGGATCTTGTGTTACATGACTTGATTGATCTTGTTTAACTGGTTGATCAGTTGAGCTATTAGTTATTCGAATAGAATAAGTAATTTTAGACAATTGTTGATATTTTTCATTAGCAATCATCCAAGATCTACCTGGATCAATAGATGCTAAATTATTACCTCTAACATTGTAATAAGGAATACTTGCAGTTGAATTTGTATCATTGATTACATCAATGGTATCATTTAAGGTTTTCTTGTCTTTATCAGTACCAGGTAAACCAAATCCATAAGCATAAGCATCTTGATAGTTAGGTTGATCGATCGTTTTAGCTTTATCATTAATTGCTTTTAGTTGAGCATTAGTTAAGCTGAATGGACTAACATGAGATTTATCTGCGCGATCTTTTAATCAGAATGATGGCTTTTGTGTATTTTTGTTGTTGTAAAGATAGTAGTTTACAAAGTTGGTAGTTGCAGCAAAATTAGGGTACTGATCTGCTACCACGCGTTGGTTATCGGTAACTTGGTTTCTTCACTGATTTTTTGCTGGAATCGGTTGATTAATATTATCAATATCAGGGTCAATATTATACAGCTGATTGTTACCAGGTTGATTGGTTTTATTTCCCCCAGAATCTGAAGGATCTTTAGGTTTTGTACAAGAGCTTACGATTATCGCACTACCTAAACACAAAGCCAAATATTTTGTTCATCGTTTCATAATCGATAAATGATTAGTTGTTTATTAAAGGTCAACTTTATTTAGATTTAATTCTTCATCAGTTGGTAGATCTAAGTTAGATCCAATGAATGAGAAGATTTCAGGTGATTGGTTAATGTATTTACCTTCAACGATACGGATTACTGATTCTAAAGTTTCTTCTAAAGTTACATACACACCTTTAGCTTTAGTATAAGCTTCTGCCACAAAGAAGTTTTGAGTAAAGAAGTTTTGTAACTGTAATGCTTTTTTAACGATAATCTTATTTTCCTTATCAAGTTCATCAATCCCCAGGATTAAGATAACGTCTTCTAGATCACGGTATTTTTGTAAGATACTTTTAACTTCAATAATTGCATTGTAGTGTCTTTGACCAATAATATCAGGTGATACTGATGAAGATGAAGAAGCTAATGGGTCAAAAGCAGGGAAGATATTTTTAGAAGTTTGTTCACGTGAAAGCACTAATGAACCATCTAGGTTACTAAAGATTGATACTGCTGATGGATCAGCTAAATCGTCCATTGGTAAGAATAGGGTTTGGAACGAAGTGATTGAACCATCTTCAGTCGCGTATAATCGATCTTCAACGTTTGATACTTCAGTATCAAGTGTTGCTTGATAACCACCAGTAATTGGTTTTTTGTTTAGCGCTGGAGCAACTTCGTTACCAGCTTGGATGAATCTGAAGATATTATCAATGAATAATAGTACGTCTTCTTTTTCAACATCACGAAGATACTCAGCTGCTGTTACTCCATAAGGAACGATTGACATTCTTGCACCTGGTGGTTCGTCCATTTTTGAGATGAACATCATTGAGTCTTTCATCAGATTAGATTGTTCTAACTCTTGGAACAACTCAACCCCTTCACGACTACGTTCACCTGAACCAATAAAGATTGATGAGTTTTTCTTAGCGCTATTTGATCTTGATGAGTTAAAGATAATTTCTTTCATCAATACGGTTTTACCAACCCCAGCACCACCTAAAATCCCTAGGTTGTGACCCTTAAGAATTGGCATAAAGAAGTCGATCGCTTTAATCCCAGTTTCTAAAATTTCATGCTTAGAATAGATCTTCTTTTCTTTTTTAATTGTTGAATTCATTTGGATATATTTAATACCCTTAGCGCGTTGTTGTAACATCGGCGCACCTGAAATATCATAGATATTATTCTTAGCAGCTTGACCTACTGGTACTTTTAGCGTGTCGTTAGTATTAACTATTTGATCACCAATCTTAATGCTTTGTTTTTGATAGATTACAATTGCTCTAACACTAGTATCATCAATAATTCTTTTAACCAATAATACACATGTATTATTGTGCAAAGTTAAGATAAAATCTACTTTTGGTAGTTCTTCTTTTTTAAATGTTGCTTCCACAACATTGTTTCAGATCTTAGTTACGTGTCCGATCATTATAATGCTCCCTTCATGTTATCAACAATTGCTTGTAATTCTTGTGGTTTGAAATCAATAAACTTCTTATCAACATCTATCTGAATATCGTATTCTTTAAATCTAAAGTATTGTGCTAATGAATACTCGAAGAAGTTACGCATTAAATCATCATTAAAGTCTTGACCAGACTCTAGATGGTCATAGATTCATTTAGCAATAGGATCTTTATCAATCAACGCGTTGATGAATGATAGTGCTTCTTGAGCTTTGTTATCAACTTTTCTTAGCGTGCCTCATAGAATTAATTTAGTAATTAATAGCATGAAACGTTCGGTGTAAGGAGCAAAACCTTTTTGAATGAATAGTTGTTCGATTGCTTTACCTTTGCTAATTAAATCAGCAGTTTCTTCGTTTAAATCGTATTTTAAGGTTCATAGCTTACTTTGACGTTTGTAAGCACGGTATTTTTTGTTGATTTGTGAAGCTACTTTAGCGATCACAGGAGATTGTACCGAACTACCTAGACGTGAAACTGATAGGTCGATATTAATCGCAGGTAAGATCCCGTTAGCGAATAAATCAGTGTTGGTAACGATCTGACCATCCGTAATCGAAATCAAGTTAGATGAAATTAATGAGGTAATGTCGTTGTTTACTGTTTTAACGATTGGTAAACATGTAATTGTTTTACGGTCAGTAAACTTACCAGCACGTTCAAGTACTGAAGCGTGGCTAAAGAAGATATCACCAGGGAAAGCTTCTTTACCTACAGGACGATTAACTAATAATGACATTTCACGATAAATATTAGCGTGTTTAGTCATATCATCAAAGATTACTAAAACATCTTGAAAGTGTGAGATGTTTTCTGCATGTGCCATAGCAACATAAGGTGCTAGGTATTGGTGGTAAGAATTAGTTGCAGGAGCATCAATAATAATGGTGTTTTCAAGAGCTCCATGTTTTTTTAATGTTTCATAAACGTCAGCAACGTTTTGACGTTTTTGACCAATTGAAACATAAATACATTTAACGTTTGTTTTACGAATTGTTTGGTTAATAATCGCATTTAATACGATATGAGTTTTACCCGTACCACGGTCACCAATAATTAACTCTCTTTGACCCTTACCGATTGGCATCAATAAATCGATCGCCATAATACCGGTATAAAGTTGTTCATTTAAGCGGTTAACTTCTAATAGGTTTCTTGAAGTAGCAAACGCATTTGAAGATAATGAGTTAGGTTGAAATTCAGGTTTGTGTTTGGTTGGATATAAGATATTGCCATCAATATCAATAATGTTACCAAAGTATTGTTTGGTAGTTCTTACATTATTATCATTATTGGTTGGGATAATTTCATCACCGATTTCAAAATCAGCATTAGCAGCATCAACGATTAAAAAACCAGTATCAGTAGTCGCACTAATTACCATTGCACGGAAATTAGGTTTGTTTCTTATAGTAAATACTTGATTTTGTTGGTAATCAAATCGACCTTCGACTTGAATAACGTAATCTAAAGCAGCAACGATTTTTGGATTCATATGTTCTTATTAAAATACTCCGATTATTTTTAAAGCGATCAGTGCGGTTGCAACTAGTGCAATTGAAGCGATAGTTAAAACAGTAATGATTAAAGGTTTATTCAGTTTGTTAATTTGTTTGGTTTTATTAAATGCAAGTTGCATGAAATAAAAACCGTATAGTGACATTGAGATGATTCCTAGAAACACAGCTAGTGTAATTAAGAATGGGTTAGCTACTGTTCTTGAGTTAGCCAAAATACTATTGATATCAGTTGAGAATGATTTTAGTGCAGCTGTTAGGGCAGCTTCTTTTTGTGCATCACCATTAGCTTGATCTGAAATCTTGTCATACACCAAGTTGAACGGTCTTAAGGTGTTGTTCATATCCTTAATTTGATCAACTATGTTGTTGAAGTGTACTTGTGGCGAACCAATTGTTTGTTTGATTAATGAATCTAATCTTAGTAATTTTTTTCTAGCCTCAGTAAACGAATCATTGAATTGTTGAGGAGTTACTTTGTTTGCTGTTAATAAAGCTATTAGTTTATTTTTTAAGTCATCTTTATTAAAGTCACGAATGAAAGCAATGAAGATTCGCTTGTACATCTCGCTGATTAGTTGCCAGTATACAAACTGTTGGTTAACCAGTTGGTTTCTTAAAAAGTTTAAGAAATAACCATTACTTTGGAATGTGCTGTAGCCAATACTTCGACTCAAGATAATATTTAGATCATCTTTAAATTCTTTTTTGTTGATGGCTCGCATTGCTAGATAAACCATTTGGAAAATCGTTTGCGGTTCTACATAAACCTTTGTCGCATCACCATAGTTTAATTTAGCATCTAATCCCACAGATTCATAGAAGTTTAAAAACAGCTTTTCAATAGCCGGATAAGCTAATTCGCGGTTATGGTTAATCTGTTGAGCGTTTCCATTTAAACCAACGGTATCAAGTTCTTTAGTGTAGGTAGCTGTAGCATCTTTATCCACTGAGTCTTGGATCTGAACGGTTGCGTTTAATTTACCATTTTGCATTGATAAAACTGTTACTTGATATGTAAATCTAGTATTGATTGGATTCTCGAAGTAGAAGAACACATCTGATTTATCAGCTTTATTATAAGTTGTGTACTGTTGTAATATAGAACTTGCTGATTGAGTAGAATACATTGATCTTACTTGAGGAACAAATCTAGGAATGTTTTCAATTAGATCTTTTGGATCAGTTGATACTGGTTGACCATCAACTGGAACTGTTGGTGGTAGTAAGTTTTCAACAGCTGGGTTATTTTGGTTTTGTTGTTCTTGTTCAGCCGGATCACGGTTTTGTTGTAAGTCAAAATCGATGAATCGTGGTCTGATTTTACTGATGATGTATTGATCTCAAGACTCAAAGTTTTTTGGTGGATTTGAAAAAACTCCAGCATCGTTGGTATCAGTTACCTTACCATTGATATCGTAATCCTTACCAGCTGATGGTAAGTCTTCATCATTTAAGAAGATTGAAGTAGCACTTTGTTTTAAAGCATCAAAGTAAGTTTTTAAAACATTTTTACCTTCTTCATCGGTAGTGGTGTTTTGTACTGTTGCTTTAGATGCATCAGGGTTAGGTGTTATTGAGTTACCATCACCAGTTACCTCAGCTTTATAGTTGGTAGTATCGGTGTTACCTCAGATCTTATTTTCATAAGTTTTCTTATTAAATACGATCGTACCCTTATTAAATTGAGCATTGTTTGAGATCACGTATGGGTAAACGATATTTAAACCATATTGTGACGGATTTGCTTTAATATCATTTTGGTGTTTAGCAAAGAAAGCTTTAATCTGAGAATAATAAAGTGTGCGATTAAACTTGTCTTCAAAACTTAAATCTTTTTGGTTTTGAATCGCTGCTATCTTTTGATCAATTAGATTATCCTTACCTAAGAAAATATCTTGGATAAATTGATTGATTGCGTCGCCCATTTTAGCATCGATATCTGCTTTTAAAGTTTCTAAATTAGCTGGTTGTCTTGGTGGTTGCTCTGGTTTGTTTGTGCCACCTGAACCATTGGGGTTATTAACAGGAGCATTTGGGTCATTTGGTTGCATGGGTGTTGATTCATCTAACCCATCGCCTGCTTGGTTAACTAATTTAACTTCGTTTACTGAACTCTTGTGATGACTAATTACTCCACCAAGTGTAGAAACAAATAAAGCGGGAACTAATAATCCAAATTGTCAATAAATCAATCGTTTTAATTTGCTTTTATTTTTCATTTTTATCAACCTTTTTCTTAACTAGGTTAAAGTCGCGAATTAAAGAATGGTATTTCTTTTCTTTTCTCACTGCATTGTAATCAATCAACTCTTGGAAGTCTAAACCTAAGTTAATCTTAGATTCGTAGTATGATAATTTCTTATTGAATTCAGCAAGCATATCATCATATTTTTTGACTTTAAATTTGTAATCAATTTTTAATGGTTCGAAGTGATCATCACTATAAATTGTTACTTTGTTGTTTTCAATCTTGATAAAGGAATTACGAATAATGTAGTAATCTTCTTCATCGGCTATCGGATCATAGATCTTAAAGAAAACATTTTCAATACTGATTAAAGAGTTATCTTGAATCAAATCTCATTCATCAATATGGTTAACATTAAGCATAAAGTAACCCTGTTTGTAACTAAACAACTTATTATTGAAACGAATGAATTCAATTTCAGATGGAATTGTTTTAAAGTTGTGTTTTGCCATAATCTAATCCATGTCCCCATCTTTATTTGATTCCATCTTAATCATTGATTCGTTGTTTCTTGTTAACATTTGCAGCTCTTGGATTTCGATTTCGCGTTTTTGTTTTAGGATTTCGCGCCTTAGGTTTAATAAGTTTTCATCAAGATCACTAAGAGTTTTGTTGTATTTAACAAGGTTGTTTTTAGCTATGATTAGTGATGATTCAACTAATAATGAAGTAACAACGTTTCTTAGATAAGAGTTAATTTCATTAACGATGAACTCTTGTAAGTTGTTGTACAACTTATAGTTTTCAATATTCTCTACGATCGTATCAGCTTTTTCATAATAAGAAGTATCTAATTCAAAGCTTTTGATTGGTAAGATCTTTAAGAATTTGTTTTTAATCTTATTTGAGTTAATCACAAAGTGAATATCAATAATATCACCAGATTCAATCTTTAAACGAATAATTTCAGGAATAGTTTTACTTAAAGCTTGATAATCGTTTTCTGAGTAGTGTTTGACAACTTCTAGATGGTTTTTAGTGCAAAAGTTTTTAGCATGTTCACCGATTGTAATAAACTGATCATTTTCCACATTTTCTTGTCTTAAAATTGCGCGATCATATCTTGAATAGTTATCAGCAGCAGCGTTTTGAGTTTCGGTTACATATATCCATAAGGTCTTTTTGCTAGCAAAGAACATGTCTTCAACTTTATCAAGTGCAAAACTAATTAGTTTACTATTTGCTAGTGTTGGACTACCTTCATAAAACGGGTTTTTTAAATTGAACTTCTTGTGTAAGATGTCTAACAAAGTTTTAGAATTGATCGCTCTTTTATAAAAATATTCAAATCGTTTAGATAATTTAAAAATCTTAATTAATTCAATATCACGCTTGGAACTTACCAGAGTATAAATGTTTTTTAAACTGGCTTGCTTCCGCTCGAGTTTTTTTATGTCCATAAGAAATTACGCGTTAATGATTTCTTTAGAAAACACAACTTTTAATTGGCCGGTTTCTTTAGAACGATAAACAATAATTCCATCAACAACTTCTACAATCTTATTTTCTTCTAATAACTGGTGATTCATTAATAAGTTGAATCTTTCAGCTAACTCCCTTAAATTCTCGCGTTCAGTTAAATCTGATTTTAGGTTAACCCCATCAGTTTGAGAAGATTCCACCATGGTTACTGCAGGAATCAATTTAGATAAAGAAAAACGAATGTTCTTAGTTCAAGAAATGATAAATTTATCAAAAACTATTTGTAAATGATTGCTTATTGCGTGTTTAGTCTTTTCAACAAATAGTTTTGCTTGAGGAGAAGATTCGGCTGTATTGGTTTGTAACAACGCAGTATTAAATAGTTGTGAAAATTCAACAAAATCTTTGTGTTGAACTAAAGAAGGGTAATTTGTTTCAATGATCTCATCTTGTAAGATGTTATTTTTTTTTTATTTTTCATTATGAATTAACTCCTATTGATTATTTAACTCTTGGTTTGCTTGTACTTTGTCTTGATTATTAAGATTATCAGATGATTCTTCATTGTTATTAATCTTGATTTTTCTAAATCTGAAGATACTATTCTTATTAATAAAGAAGTAAATAAAGTAAATCCCTAATACCACATAGATAAAGTTAAGACTCAAGATGATTGCTAATAAAGCATATAAGATTTGATTGATCGCTAAATTAGAGTTGAGTGACTTTAAAGTAAAGTTTTGATTATTAATTAAGGTGTTGTTAAATGTGATTAAAAACACACTAGCAACGATGAAGATTGATACTAAGCTTAAGCTGATGATAATTCCCGCTGATTGTTTGTTTGCACTAATAATGTAAGTAATAATAATAAGCAAAGTAATTAGCGTAATGATTAGTAAGCTGATATAAGCATGAGCCGTATCAAAGTTAGGGCGATTAAAATCAGATGCAATGAAGATTGATCAAATTAATAATAAAGAACCTGAGTGATAGATGTTGTTGATTACTGGAGCTTTATTTCTTCGAATAACAAAGAAATAAACTAATCAATATGATAAGAATAACAATGTTCCCGCAATTCAGAATCAGTTAACACCTAAGTTTATTTCATTAGTAGCAATAATGTTATCATCTGGGTATTTGCCATCAGCCAATACTTTGATGATTCCAAATACTAATGTGGTTAAAATAATGAAACAAAATCCCATTGTTCCATAAGCTTTATTTTTTAAATCATCATTAATTAACTTAACAAAGAATAGCTTTAGATTTAATAATGCGTATAGGTTAGATAAGACAAATAATGTGATTGATAAAGTAATTAATACGAATAATAAAACTACTCTACCAGGTGATAATCCAGTAGTTAATGAGTTAATGAAGTTGACCACCTTATTATCGTTAAAGATTACTGTTGAATCCTTGCTACCTTTAATCAATTGATCTAAAAAGATAAATAGTAAGATTCAACCAAATAGTTTAGCTGAATAAGAAACTAAAATAATAAGAACATTTTTCTTACTAATTGGTTGAATCTTTTTGTTTAAGGTGTAACTAATTACCCAGTAAGCATAGTTAAGAACTACTAAGATGACATTTAATGAACAAACACCTAAAACAGTTGCTAAACTAGCTTTATTGTTTGTTCATCCTAAAAGTAAAGCCCCACTAATAATGCTTAAACTAGTATAGATAATGAATCATATTCAGTATCGCTTAATTCTGTGATTAAGTGAACTTACATTCTGGTAGTTTCATCATAGAGAAGTGATGAAAACTAAATATAAACCTATTAATCTTAATAGGATATAGAAATTAACACTTTGGAATGTGGGGTTTTGAAACTGGAATAGTGCAGTTATTGGAAACCGATTCGGATCCACAGCACCAGCTTGCTGCATGTTGTTACCTGATGAATTCATTTGCGGGATTAAATTCACCAAAAATAACCTAGCAGGTTCCATTATAAAACCAACACTAAATGAAAATAATATTAAAAAGATTAATAAACGATAAAACAAAACCAGCTTAGCATTTTGTTTTATCGAAACAACTTCAGATTTTAGTTCGTAAAATATGTTATTGTTTTGTATCTTAAATAATCTTTTAAATTTATCTAAATTAATTGATAGTTTTTTAACAGACATTTAGATATTTCCAATAAGCTCAACGTGATCAATCTTCACATTTTAGTGAAAAGCTAGATCTTACCCAGCAATTCAGTATAGGCTTATCGGGTATTTATATTGATAAATTATAACGAAAAATAATAATTATGTAAACCTAAAAATGCTATTTTAAAGACTTTTAGAGTTAATAACTATTAATAAAAATACAACTATCTTTATTTATATTTTAATATAGCTATTCTTCAATATTTGATATTTCTATATTTTATCTATATATTCTTGTTCCTTAATTTAATAAATGGTTTGTAATATATTTAAAAAAGACACAACATTACGAATTTTATCGGGAACGAAGCTAATTTTGTGTAATCTGGATTTTTTCGAACTTTTAGTTTTTCTTAAGTAAGTTCGGAAATACATCCATTAACTCTTCATATATTCTATGTCAATTTCTCAGTCTATTACTTTTCTGATTTAGTTTTTTGTACCTTGGGTTGTAACCAAAATGTACATAAAGGTCTAATAACAGTTGGTTTATGTTATTAAAAGACTTTTTAGCAGCTAGGAAACTACCAATTACTGAATTATAGTTTTCAACTATGTTG